>DASZPL010000013.1:0-23907 GCA_035550315.1 Mycobacteriales bacterium
CGTGGGGTTTGACATCCGCGCCCTGATCGAACAGCGCAAGACCGAGGGATATCGGCTGCACGCCGAGCTGCTCAACCCGATGATGCCGCGGACCCTGCAGATCATCGGCTTCGACCGGGTGCTCGAGCAGGGCAACGGCGCCTGGTATTTCGACGACAAGGGCAACAAGTACCTCGACTTCCAGGCCGGCTTCGGCGTCTTCGCCGTCGGCCGCAACCACCCAGTCGTCCGCGGCGCACTGCACGACGTGCTCGACGCCGAGCTGGTCGACATGGCGCAATTCGACGTCCCGTTGCTGCCCGGCCTGCTGGCCGAGGCGCTGCTCGCCCGGGCCCCGGGCATGGACCGGGTGTACTTCGGCAACAGCGGCACCGAGGTCGTCGAGTCGGCGCTGAAGTTCGCCCGTCGCGCGACCGGCAAGCCGCGGGTGCTCTACTGCGACCACGCCTTTCACGGCCTGACCGCCGGCTCGCTGTCGGTCAACGGCGCCGCCGAGTTCCGCGACGGCTTCGGTCCGTTGCTGCCCGACACCAAGGTCCCGTTCGGCGACCTCGATGCGCTCGAGCAAGAGGTACGCCGCGGCGACGTCGCGGCATTGATCGTGGAGCCGATCCAGGGCAAGGGCGTCTACGTCGCGCCGCCCGGCTACCTCGCCGAGGCCGCCCGCATCCTGCACGAGCACGGCGCGCTGCTGATCGCCGACGAGGTGCAGTCCGGCATGGGGCGCACCGGGCGATTCTTCGCCTTCGAGCACGACGACGTCTCGCCCGACATCATCACGATCGCCAAGGCGTTATCCGGCGGCTTCGCGCCGGTGGCCGCGATGCTCGCCCGGCGCGGGATCTTCGAGAAGGTCTACTCGTCGGTCGACAAGGTGCTGGTGCACAGCACGACGTTCACCGGCAACGCGTTGGCGATGACCGCCGGCCTGGCCACCCTCGCCGTGCTCGACGACGAGGACCTCATCGCCAACGCCGAACGCCGCGGCCAGCAACTGATGGACGGGATCCGCGCGATCGGGGCCGACAACGACCTGATCGTCGACGTCCGCGGCCGCGGTTTGATGATCGGCATCGAGTTCGGCAAGCCGTCGTCGCTCGCCGGACGCAGCGCCTGGCGGATGCTCGACGCCGCACGCCACGGCCTGTTCGCGCAGTTGGTCGTGGTGCCACTGCACAACCGTCACCGGGTGCTGACGCAGGTGGCCGGCGACAACATCCCGGTGATGAAACTGTTGCCGCCACTGGTGATCGGCGACGTCGAGGTCGACACGTTCCTCAACGGCTTCGCCGACGTCATGGCCGACGCCCGCAAGCCGAACGGCCTCGCCCTCGACTTCGGCAAGACTCTGGTCAAGCAGGCGCTGATCGCCCGCCGCGCCAGCCACTAGTCGTCAGCTCGCGACGGCCGCCCGGATCGTCTCCTTCAGCGACCCCATCGTCGCGAGCACCGCGGTCGGCTCGTACCCGCAGTGCGCCATGCAGTTCGCACAGCGGTCGTCATGACCACGGCCGTAGGCCTTGAAGTCGGTGGTGTCGAGGTACTCCTGCCACGTCTTCGCGTAGCCGTCGTCGAGCAGGTAGCACGGCTTCTGCCAGCCGAGCAACGAGTACGACGGGATCCCCCACGGTGTGCACTCGAAGTCGCGCTTGCCCTCCAGGAAGTCGAGGAACAGCGGCGAGTGATTCAGCCGCCACTTCTTCCGGCGGCCGTCGGCGAACGCCGCCGCGAACAGCTCGCGGGTCTGCTGCACGCCGAGGAAGTGCTCCTGGTCGGGGGCCTTCTGGTAGGCGTAGCCCGGCGAGATCTGCATGTTGTCGACGCCCAGCTCGTCGTTGAGGTAGTCGAGCACGTCGATGACGTTGTCCGGCGTATCGGTCGTGAAGAACGTCGTGTTGGTCATCACCCGGAAGCCGGCCGCCTGCGCCTGCTTGATGGCGGCGACCGCCTGGTCGAACACGCCGTCCTTGCAGACCGACTCGTCGTGCCGCTCGCGCAGCCCGTCGATGTGCACCATCCAGGAAAAGTTCTTGTGCGGTGTGAACCGATGCAGGTGCTTGGGCAGCAGCACCGCGTTGGTACAGAGCAAGACGATGCGGCCGCGGTCCAGCAGCTGTCGGGCGATTTCGTCGATCTGCGGATGCATCAGCGGCTCGCCGCCGGCGATCGACACGATCGGCGCGCCACACTCCTCGACCGCGGCGACGGCCTGCTCCACCGGCATCCGCTGCTTGAGGATGGTGTGCGGCTGCTGGATCTTGCCGCAGCCGGCGCATTTGAGGTTGCAGGCGAACAACGGCTCCAGCTCCATCACGAGCGGGAACTTCTCCCGTCGCTGCACCTTCTGCTTGGCCAGGTAGCCGCCGAGCTTCACGCTCTGCCGGATCGGCATCGGCATGGTCAGGACACCTCCTTGGGCAGACCGAATCGGACGTCCTCGTCGACCGCTCGATGCTCGGTCAATCGCACCGGGCCAAGGCCGGACAGCGCCGTAACGACACCGTCCACGAGCTCCGGCGGCGCGGACGCGCCCGCCGTGACACCTACCCGCCTGGCACCGGCCAACCACCGCGGCCGGATGCCGGTCGCGTCGTCGACCAGGTACGACGCGGCGCCCGCGCGGCGGGCGACCTCGACCAGCCGCTGCGAGTTCGACGAGTTGGCGGACCCGACGACCAGCACGACGTCGCATCCGGTCGCGATCTCGCGCACGGCCTGCTGCCGGTTGGAGGTCGCGTAGCAGATGTCGTCGTGGCGCGGCGCTCGCATCTTGGGAAACCGCCGGCGCAGCACCGCGGCGACTCGCTCGGCCTCGTCGACCGCCAGCGTGGTCTGCATGACGTAGGCGACCCGGTCGGGATCCGCCACCTCGACCGCCTCGGCCGCGGCCTCGTCGGCAACGATCCGGACCTGTCCCGGTGCCTCCCCCGCGCTGCCGACGACCTCCTCGTGGTCGCCATGCCCAATCAGCACGACGGTGTGGTCGGCGCCGGCGTACCGGCGTACCTCTTGGTGGACCTTGGCGACCAGCGGACAGGTGGCGTCGACGACGTCGAGCCCGCGGTCGGCCGCCTGCTGCCGCACCACCGGCGCGACGCCGTGGGCGGCGAGCACCAGTCGCGCCCCGGCAGGCACCTGGTCGACCTCGTCGACGAAGACCGCGCCGCGCCGCTCCAGGTCGGCGACGACGTGCGCGTTGTGCACGATCTGCCGGCGGACGTAGACCGGCGGGCCGTAGCGCTCGAGCGCGCGACGGACGATCTCGATGGCGCGTTCGACGCCGGCGCAAAACGACCGCGGCGACGCGAGCATCACCTCACGCGCGCCTACGGCGCGTCCCCAGTCGGCGACCACGGGCGCGATCCGGCGCAGCGCCGCGAGCCCGCCGGCAATCCGCTGCACGACACCGAAGTGCAGCAGCGGCGCCTCGGCGGTGTCGGTGATCACACGCACGACCGCCGCCGGCCGATCCGGATGGCCGGCGAGCAGCCATGCCGACTCCATGTCGACCGCCAACGCGTCGCTCGCCGCCAGCTCGGCACGGGCCGCGCCCTCGACGATGACGCTGCTCGAGATGATCGGCCCGACGTGCACCCGGAAGCCGGCGTCACGCAACGCACCGACGAGCACCGGCGCGGCCGGGCAGGCGACCGTCACGTCGTCGGCGCGCACCTCCGAGGCCACCACGACGTCACCGGGCAGCACGTGCGCGGCCAGGCCGCCGGCGATGCCGAGCACCACGAGCGGGCCGTCACCAGCGGCCAGGGCGAGGCGCTCGCGGGTGCGGCGCGGGCCCATGCCGGTCCGCACCACCCGGACCGCGGCGCCGGCTGCCCGGGCGCCGCGCAGCCCGGCCAGCACCGCCGCCTGCTCCACGCGCATCGGCGTACAGATCGTCAGCTCGTCACCCATCGCTGGCTCCTAGATAACGCCCTAAAGCGGAGATCGGGAAGACCAGCCGGTAGAGGTGGTAGTTGATGTAGAAATCGCCGGGGAAGCCGGTGCCGGTGAAGTACGGCTCGTCCCAGCCGCCGTCGGGCAGCTGGTGCTCCACCAGCCAGCCAACCCCGCGCCGGGTGACGTCGCTGTCCCGCTCCCCCGCGGCGAGCAGCGCCAGCAGTGCCCAGGCGGTCTGCGACGGCGTCGGCACACCGCGCCCGATCCACGCCGGGTCGTCGTACGACCGCAGGTCTTCGCCCCAGCCGCCGTCGTCGGCCTGATGCGCGGCGAGCCACTGCACCGCCCGTCGGATCGCCGGGTCGTCGCGGCGTACGCCGGCGGCGACCAGTGCGGGCACCACCGCACCGGTGCCGTAGACGTGGTTCGCCCCCCACCGGCCGAACCATGAGCCGTCGGCCTCCTGGGCGCGCAACAGCCACTCGACGCCACGACGGCAGGCGACGGTGTCGGCTTCCCCGACGGCCGCGAGCATCTCGACGACATGCGCGGTCACATCCACCGACGGCGGATCGATCACCGCCCCGAAGTCGCAGAACGGCAGCTGGTAGGCAAGCTGGCGGGTGTTGTCGGCGTCGAACGCGCCCCAGCCGCCGTCGCGGCATTGCATGCCGATCACCCACCGCACCGCACGGGCGACCGCCGCGTCGCGGCGCGTCGGGTCGGTGGCGCCGGCGCGGCGAAGCGCCATCACCACTTCGGCGGTGTCGTCGGTGTCGGGGTAGCCGTCGTTGGCGAACTCAAACGCCCACCCGCCGGGTTCGAGATCGGGGCGGCGCATCGACCAGTCGCCGCGCACCGTGATCTCCTCGCCGAGCAGCCAGTCGGCGGCGCGGACGACGGTGTCGTCATCGGCGGCGACCCCGGCGTCCCGCAGCGCGGTGAGTGCGAGGCCGGTGTCCCACACCGGTGACTGGCAGGCCTCGAGTCGGCGTACGACGCCGTCGGGTGTCGGCTCGCGGATCAGGAACCCTTCCAGCCCGCGCAGCCCGGCGGCCACGGCCGGATGCTCGAGCGGGTAGCCCATCAGATGTAACGCCAGGATCGAGTAGACCCAGGGCGGCTGGATGCCGCCCCAGGAGCCGTCGGCTTCCTGCCGGGCGAGGATCCAGGCAACGCCGCGGCGCATCGCTCGGCGACGCAGCCGTTGCAGCGGCCGCTCGCCGTAGCAGTGCAGCGCCCGGTCGAGCCGCTGAAACGCGCCCGGCCAGGTCCAGATCGATGCGCGCGACGGCGGCGCGGCGCCGGTCCGCAGCTCGCTGATCCCGAACGGCAACGGCCGCACCGGCCGCAGCGTCGCCACGATGGTCAGCGGCACGATCGTCTGCCGGGCCCAGCACGCCCAGTCGTAGAGGTTGAACGGCAGCCACCGCGGCAGGTAGACGATCTCGGGTGGCAGGTTCGGCAGATCCTGCCATGGCCAGGCGCCGAACAGTGCCAGCCACAACCGGGTGAAGACCCGCGAGCGTTCGAGCCCGCCGGCGGCGCGGACGAACTCCGCCGCGGCCTGCATTGCCGGCGCGTCGGGTGAGTCCCCCGCGAGCCGAAGTGCGACGTACGCCTCGACCGTGGTCGACAGGTCGCCCGGCCCGCCGAAGAAGTTCGCCCAGCTGCCGTCCGCGCGTTGTTGCGACCGGATCCAGCGCGCTGCCTGCTCGGTCTCCTCGGCGGTGCGGATGCCGAGGAACTCGCGCAGCAGGAGGTCCTCGGCGTCCATCGTGACGTTGGTCTCGAGCTCGCCCTTCCACCAGCCGGCGGGGTCTTGGAGCGCCCGCAACCGGCCGACCGCCGCATCGAGTGCCCCCCGGGGCGCACTCTCGCGCCCCGGCGCCGGCGGAGCGGCTCGATCAACGACCGTCATCAGACCTCCCGACTGACCACGAAGTCGGCCAACGACCGCAGCTCGGCATTCGCCTCCGCCGACACCGGCGCGGCGTCCAGCGCCGCCAGCGCGAGGGTCAACCGGCGCTGCGCCTCAGCCGCCGCCCAGTCGCGGCCGCCCGCCGCCTCGACCAGCCCGGCCGCCAACGCGAGGTCGGCGTCGGTGTCGGGGCGGGGGCGTTCGAGCCACGCCGCCAGGTCGTCGGCCGCCGCGGTCCCGGTCGACAACGCGTAGGCGACCGGCAGCGACTTCTTGCGGGCGCGCAGGTCGCTGCCTGCCGGCTTGCCGGTCACGTCGGGGTCGCCCCAGATGCCGAGCAGGTCGTCGACCAGCTGGAACGCAAGGCCGAGCTGCTCGCCGTACGTCGTGAGGCCGTCGACGACGTTGGCCGGTGCGCCGGCCAGCACTGCGCCGATCGCTGCCGAGCAGCCGAGCAGTACGCCGGTCTTGCGGCGGGCCATCGCGAGGCAGTCGGCGACCGTGACCCGTGACGCCTGCTCGAATGCGAGGTCCTCGACCTGGCCGCGGATGAGTTCCTGGGTGGTGGCCGCCAGCCGGGCCTGCGCGTCGGCGGCGGGTTGGCCGCCGACGTCCGCCAGCGTCTGCACCGCCAGGGTCAGCATCGCGTCGCCAACCAGGATCGCGGTCGAGATGCCCCACACCGACCACACCGTCGGCCGGTGACGCCGGTGCAGGTCGTGGTCCATCACGTCGTCGTGCAGCAGCGAGAAGTTGTGCACCAGCTCGACCGCGACCGCGCCGGGCAGGCCGAGCTCGGTCGCGGCGCCCGCGGCCTGCGCGGACAGCAGCGCCAGTGCGGGCCGGACCGCCTTGCCGCCGGCGGTGGTCGGCTGACCGTCGAGGTCCTGCCAGCCGAAGTGGTACGCCGCGACCTGCGCGCTCGCCGGGTCGAGCCGGCCGACCGCGTCGCGCAGCGCCGGCTCGACCAGCTCACGGGAGCGGCCGAGCATCGGCGGAAGCGTGATGGTCATCGGGCGCCCGCCATGGCAACGGTCCGGTGCTGGCGCAACAGCTCGGCAGCGGTCTCGCCGCTGCGGACGGCGCCTTCCATCGTGGCCGGCCATCCGGTCTGGGTGTGGGCGCCGGCGAGCACCAGCCCGGGCAGCCGGGTCGACGCCGGCGGCCGCCAGCGGCCGCAGCCGGGCGCCTGCCGGAACGTGGCGTGCGGCTCGCGGGTGACGAAGAAGTCGCGCAGCGCAGCGTCGCGCACCGCCGGCAGCACCCGCGCGAACGCCGGCAGCAACGCGTCGCGCAGCTCAGCCACCGGCCGGCCGGCGACGTCGTCGGCGGCGGACAGCGATGCGGCGACGTACTGGCCGTGTTGCAGCCCGGCCGGTCCGGTCCGGTCGAACAGCCACTGCAGCGGCGACCCGACGCAGGCCAGGAACGGCTCCGTCATCACGCGGCGGTCGAAGACCGCATGCACGTTGACGATGGGGGTGGCGCCGAGCCGCTCCGACCAGCCGGGCGCCAAGTCGAGCGCGCCCGGTGGCAGCAGCCGTTCGGTCGTCGGCGGGTCGGTGGCGACGATCACCGCGTCGGCGGCGAGCGACGCCGAATCGGTGCGCACCGACCAGCCGTCGGGGAGCGGCGCGACCGCGGTCACGCGCGTGCGCAGCAGCACTTCGACGCCCCGGTCGCGAAGCGCGCGCATCGCTGGCTCGGCGTGCAGCCGGTGCAACGGCACGGTCGGCCAGCCGATGTCTGCCGCGCCGGGGTCGGTGAGCATGCCGATCTGGAACACGGTCGCGGCCAGCGCCAGCGACGCGTCGTCGGCCCGGGCGTTGAGGGCGGCGATGCCGATCAGGTCCCACAACGCGTCGATCGCGGTCCGTGACTGCCCGTGCTCGGCGAGCCAGTCGCCGAAGCTGGTCTCGTCGACGCTCGGATCGGCCGGGTCGACCGACCGCAGCGCCAGGGCAGCGCGGGCGGTCGCCGACCGCGCCGTGACCGGCAACGCGCGGTAGGTGGCAAGCGATCGCATCAGGTGCAGCGGCAGGCCGCCGACGACCGGCAGCGGACCGCGGCGCAGCCGCGCTTGGCGGCCGTCGGCGGCGCGGATGACCGGGACGTCGAGCCGGTCCTGCAGCGTGGTGAGCGCGGTGACGCCGAGCCGGTCGAGCAAGCCGCGGTAGGCGGTGCAGCAGCGCAGGAACACGTGCTGGCCGGTGTCGACGTCGAGGTCGCCCCGGCGAAACGACGTGGTCAGGCCGCCGAGCCGTGGCTTGGCTTCGATCAGCGTCACCGGCTGGCCGCGGTCCGCCAGCCGCAGTGCGGCGGTGATGCCGGCCAGCCCGCCGCCGATCACGACGACGCTTTCGCTCTTCACACGTCCACCGGCCCACCCGCCGCCCTACAACGGACGGCCGCGCTGCGGCCGGCGCTCCGCGACTGTCCCATGACGGCGCGGGCGGCGATGCCGGCCTTCTCCCGCGGCGACAGCGCGAGCCGGCCGCCGTACACCAGCGTCGGGTCGGCGCTGATCCGGTCGAGCAGCCGGCGGTAGATGCCGGACATCGCGCTCGCGCAGGCGGCACTGCGCCGGTCGAGCGAAGGCAGCAGTCGCAGTCCCCGGTCGTACCAGTCGCGCGCTCGCGCCGCCGTCAGCCCGATCACCGTGTCGAGCCGCTCGACCGCGGCCAGCCTGCCGTCGGGGGCGAGCCGCAGTTCGACGCCGTGCACCGCGAGGTCGTCGAGCGGCAGGTAGATCCGACCGGCGAGCAGGTCCTCGCGGATGTCGCGCAGGATGTTCGTCAGCTGCAATGCGACGCCGAGGGCGTCAGCGTACCCGGGGGCGTGGACGGGATCGGTCGTGCCGAACACGCCGAGGCACAGCCGGCCGATCGACCCGGCGACGCACCGGCAGTAGGCGACGAGTTCCTCGTCGTCACCGAACCGGCGGCCGTCGAGATCCATCTCCACGCCCTCGATCAGCTCGTCGAAGGCGGCGACCGGCACCGGCAGCCGGCAGGCCACGTCGTGCACCGCGAGCAGCACCGGGTCCGACGAGTCGCCCAGCCGCGACAGCGCCGCGCGCTGCTCGGCGAGCCGCCGCCGCTTCTCGTCGAGCGGCAGGTCACCGTCGCCGATGTCGTCGATCCGGCGCGCCAACGCATACACCGCCGACAGCGCCGCCCGTTTCGACGGCGGCAGCAGCCGGATGCCGTAGTGGAAGTTGCGCGCCTGCCGTTTGGTGACCGTTTCGCACGTGCGGTACGCCGCCGCCAACGTCGGCGTCATGCGCGGCTCCCGACCAGCCGGGCCGCGTGGCGGACCGTGGCGGACCGGCTCGGCCGCGGCGCGGCGGCGAGCACGTCGAAGTCGCAGTGGCGCAGTGCCTCGACGGTTGCGAACCCGCCGGCCACGAAGCCGGCGACCGCCCACCGCCCGGCGCCGGTGAGGCTGCGCACCAGCGGCGGGCCGGAGGCGAGTAACGCCTCGGCGCGGGCAACTTCGGCGGCGAGCAGCCGGCGGACGGCGTAGCTGGTGACCGGCAGGTCGAGGTCGGTGCGGCTGACGCCATGCGCCCGCAGGTCGGCCAGCGGCAGGTAGGTCCGTCCGCGGCGCCGGTCCTCGCCGACGTCCTGGCAGTGCTCCAGCAGCTGCAGCGCCGTACAGACGTCGTCGGATAGCGCGACCCGCTCGGGCGTCGCCGCGTCGAGCACCAGCAACACCAGCCGGCCGACCGGCTCGGCGGACAGCGCGCAGTAGCCGCGCAGTTCGGCCCAGGTCGGGTACGACGACCGCACCTGGTCGACGCGGTTGGCCTCGATCAGCGCCTGGAACGGTCCGATCGGCAGGTCGTGGCGGCGGACGGTGCCGACCAGCGGCCGGAGCGTCGGGTGCTCCGGATCGGGCTCGGCGCGCCACACCCGCTGGAGGTCGGCGTCGAAGCCGTCGAGCAGGGCGAGCCGGTCGCCCGCGGCCTCGTCGCCGAGGTCGTCGATGGCGCGGGCCACGCCGTAGATCGCGTGCAGGTCGGCGCGCAGCTCGGCGGGCAACAGCCGCAGCGCGACGGGGAAGTTCTCGGCTCGCTCCCGCCGGCGCTGGGCGACCGGCGCGGGTGTGGTGACGGTTCGGGGCTGCGCAACGAGGCTGCCGGCGGCGCCCCTCACCGCCGGCTGATCCTGTGCATGACGCTAACTGTTCCGCGCATCCGCGCTTCGGTCTGCACCCGAATGCGCAGTTATGGCGCCGGTTTTTATCACTGCGGTACAAAGAGGTTGTGACGCCGACCGCCCGCAGCCGCGCCGCGGAGCCGGGCAGCCTGCGGTCGCTGCTGCCGACGCTGACCGAGCGGCTGCCGCAGATCATCACCGAGGTCGTTGAGCTGCTCAGTGAGGAGTGGCCGGACTACGCGGCGTTCCTCGCCGCCGACCCGGAGGAGAGCTTCCGGATCGCGGAGCTGGCGATCCAGCACCTGGTCGCGCTCGCCGAGCAGGCGCCGCGCCGCCGCCCGCTGGCCGCGCCGGCAACCGCGGTGACCACCGACGCGTTGTTCGAGGAGGTCGGGCGGATCGAGTGGCGGGAAGGCCGTGCGCTCGACTCGCTGCTCTCGGCGTACCGCGCCGGCGGCCGGGTCACTTGGCGGCACCTGTCCGAGGTCGCCGTACGCCGTGGCCTCGACGCAGCGACGACGGCGACGCTGGCCGAGGCGGTGTTCGCCTTCATCGAGGAGCTGTCGTCGGCGTCGGCCCGCGGTTACGTCGACGAGCAGCGGACGACGGCGGCGGAGCGGGAACGGCTGCGCAGCCAGCTCGGCGACCTGCTGATCTCCGACCGTTCGGACTCCACCCTGGTGCGGGCGACCGCGTTGCGGGCCGGCTGGTCGGTGCCGTCCCGCGCAGCGATCGTGCTGATCGACCCCGACCAGGAGCAGGCGGCCGCGCAGCTCGACCGGCTCGACCCGCGCGCCCTGCCGGTCCGGCGCGCGGGACTGCTCGGTGCGGTGCTCCCCGATCCGGACGCGCCGGCCCGGCACCGCACCGTCGCCGAAGTGCTAGCCGGCTGCCGCGCCGTCGTCGGGCCGGGCGTGCCACCGGAGCAACTGCCGGCGTCGTTGCGGGTCACCGAGGCGGCGCTGCGACTGCTGCGCACCGGCCGGCTCCCGGACCCGCCGCTGTTCGTCGCCGAGCACTTCGACGCCATCCTGGTGGCGCGCGACGACTGGCTGCACGAGCGGATCCGGGATCAGGAGCTGGCGCCGCTAGCCGGCCTGCCGTCGGCCGTGCGGCAGCGCCTGGAGCAGACCCTGGCCGCGTGGCTGCTGTCGATGGGACGCCACCAGGACGCGGCGGCGGCGCTCAACGTGCATCCGCAGACGGTGCGCTACCGGATGCGGCAGCTGCGCGAGCGGTTCGGCGACCGGCTCGACGACCCGGACTGCCGCCGCCGGCTCATGCTCGCCGTCTGCTGGCCGCCCCCACCCCGCTGATCTTCGCGCAACCGTACGCGACACGCCGCGAAACGCCCGCGAAGCGGGCAGTTTCGCGAAGATCAGCGTTGGGAGCGCAGGTGCACGTTGAGTAACAGGCCGATGGCGAGCATCGACGCGAACATGGAGGTGCCGCCGTACGACAGGAACGGCAGCGGCAACCCGGTGATCGGCATGATGCCGAGATTCATCCCGATGTTCTCGAAGATCTGGAAGCCGAACCAGCAGACGATCCCGACCGCGACCAGCATGCCGAACCGGTCCTCCGCAAGCCGCGCGATCCGCAGCGCGCGCCACAACACGACACCCAACAGCAGGACGATCAGCCCGGCGCCGAGCAGCCCTAGCTCCTCCCCCGCCACCGAGAACACGAAGTCGGTCTGCTGCTCGGGCACGAACTGCCCGTTGGTCTGCGTCCCGTGCCCGAGCCCCTGACCGAACACGCCGCCGTGGCCGATCGCGATCCGCGCCTGCTGCTGGTTGTAGCCGAACGTCTGCGCCGACGTGTTGTGGGCGTTGTCCAGGTTCGCGAAGCTGGTCAGCCGGTCGACCTGGTACTGGTGCAGCAAATGCAGGTGGCCGATGAGCAACGCACCGAGCACGGCGGTCACGATCATCGCCACGATCCAGCGCGCGCCGATGCCGGACAGCGACAGCATGCCGAAGATCACAACGGCGAACACCATGATCGAGCCGACGTCCGGCTGCAGCAGGATCAGCAGGATCGGCAACGCCGAGAACCCGAGGCTGAGCATGATGTCCTGCGGCGTGGGTTCGCTGATCCCCTCCCGTTTCTCGCTGAGCAGCATCGCGATGCCGAGCACTACCGCGACTTTCGCGAACTCTGACGGCTGGATCTCGAACGTGCCGCCCAACCCGATCCAGGAGTGCGCGCCGTTGACGGTGCGGCCGAGCGGTGACAGCACTACGAGCAGCCCGAACACCGACAGCCCGTAGAGGACCGGTGTGTAGGCACGTAGCGTCCGGTAGTCCACCGACGCTGCCAGGATCGCCAGGCCGACGCCGATGACGATGTTGAGGACGTCCTTCTTCAGGTACGACGTACCGAGCCCCTGCGGCTTCATCGCGGCCCAGACCAGCGCGCAGCCGAGCAGGCAGAGCAACGCGACCGCGATGACCAGCACCCAGTCGAGCCGCCGGACGAATCCTTCGCGATCGAGGGCGCGCGAGGCGAGTGACGCCGGCCGGCGGCGCGACATCGGAGCGGCCCGAGGGGTGCCGAGCATGCCGGTCATGGCCCGAGTCCCCACCGCCGGTTGTCGACGATGGCGGGCGGCAGGCCGGCCGCCGAGGTCGAGGGAGACGTCGATGTCGATGTCGAGGGACTGGGCGACAGCGTTCCGGTGCGGGGTGACGGCGAAGTCTGGTTCTGTTGCTGCTGCTGCTTGCGTTGCTGCTGCCGATGGTGGCGGGCCTGCCGGCGGGCCAGCTGCTGGCGCAGCGCGGCGACGCCGACCTTCGGCAGCTTGTGCGGCGGCACGCCGTTCTTGAAGATCGCGTGCGGCACGCCGTAGCCGTAGAGCGCGTTCCACATGTTGCGCACGTACGGCGCGGCGTTGACCGCGCCCTGGTCGGCCTTGTTGACCTCGATCGCGACGACGTACTGCGGCTTCTGCCCGGCGGGCCCGCCGAACGAGACGAACCAGCAGCCGTTCTGGTTGGTGCCGGACAGCTCCGCGGTGCCGGTCTTGCCGCCGACCGGCACCTTGTTCATCGGCCAGCCGGCGAACGCGAACGAGCCGGTGCCGGATGGCTCGTTGGTGACGCCGAGGAACGCCTGGCGCAGGTAGTCGAGGTCCGCCGCCGGCAGCGGGATGTGGTCCTTGACCACCGGCTTGATCCGCTTGACCAGCTTCCCGGTCGGGCTGACGATCGCCTTCGCGACGTGTGGCTCGTAGACGGTGCCGCCGTTGCCGATCGCGGCGTACGCCACCGCGAGCTGCAGCGGCGACACCAGGACGGTGCCCTGCCCGATGTCCTCGTTCTCCTGGTCACCGGAGCGGAAGACGTAGCCGCTCTGGCAGAACTCGGAGTCCAGCTGTTGCAGGTAGGTGCCCTTCGGCCGGGTCCGGGCGCCCTTGCAGTAGTTCAGACCCTTGTGCGCATTGTGCTTCCAGAAGAGCTTGGTGTTGCGCCGGTCGCCGATGTGGCCGTAGGCGGCACCCGGCAGGTCAAGGTGCGGGTTGCTGGCCATGCCGTAGTCACGGGCGATCTTCTGGACGCCCTCCAGCGGCTTCTTGCCGGCCTGGACCAGGTTGTTGTCCCGGACCCAGTCCTGGTAGCCGAGCTGGAAGAAGAAGGTGTCGCAGGAAATCACGATGGCTTCGTGCAGGGAGATGAACCCCTTGCCTCCTTCGCCGTCGAAGTTGTGCCGGCCGCCGTACGTGGTCGGGCAGTCGTAGGTGCGGTCGGTCGACATGGTGTGGTCCCACAGCAGGCCGGACGAGGAGATGCCCTTGAACGTCGACCCCGGCGGGTTGGCACTGCCGTACGCCTTGTCGACGAACGGATGGCCCTCGCTGTTGGCGTAGCGCTTGAACTTCCGCGTGCTCTTGTACGCCGCCGGCGGCTTGTTGGGGTCGTAGGTCGGCTCGCTGCCCATCGCGACGACGCCGCCGGTGCGGGCGTTGAGCACGACGCCGGCCGCGTAGTCGGCCGTGTAGCCGTTGTGCCGGGCGTACGTGATGGCGTCCTTGAGCTGGCGCTCCAGCGTCGCCTGCGCCTTGGCGTCGAGGTTCGTGACGACGTCGTCACCCTGCCGCGCCTGGGTGTTCTTGATCGTGCCGGTCACGGTGCCGACGTGGTTGACCGCGACCTGCTGCACGCCCGGCTGGCCGCGCAGGTACTTGTCGTAGGACGCCTCGAGGCCGGTGTAGCCGACCTGCGAGTTGCGCCAGACGTCCTGCTGGCTCGGTGACATCTTCTTCAGGTCCGCCTGCGTGATCGGCCCGGTGTAGCCGAGGACGGTGCTCGCCAAGGCGCCGGCCGGCTTCGGGTAGTGCCGCACCGCGGTCAGTTGCGCCGCAACGCCCGGGTACTTCTCCTGCAGCTCCTGGATCCGGATCGCCTGCATCGTCGAGGCGTCGTTCGGCTTCAGCGTGCTGACCGGGATCGGCTGGTACGGCGAGCCGTTGTAGCAATGCGGCGGGGTCGCCGGAACGGTCTTGTAGTTGCACGGGGTGGTCTCGTCGACCAGCCGCTGGTAGGGCTTGTGCAGCAGCCGCGACAGCCGGTGCAGCACGGCGACGCCGCCGTCCGGCTGTGCAAGCAGGGTGTTGCGGTCGACCGAGACGACCAGCGCGGTCTTGTTGGTGACCAGCGGGCGGCCCTTGTCGTCGACGATCTGCCCGCGCGGCGCCTGGGTCACGATGTCCTTGACGTGGTTCTGGTGCGCCTCGTTGCGGAACTGCGGGGCCGCGAGCACCTGCAGATACCACAGCCGGCCCACCAGCGTCGCCACGAGTGAGAGCACCAGGACGCCGAGCACGACGAGCCGCAGGCGTGAACGGTCGGTCACGGGTACGAGCTTTCGGTCAGGCGATCCGTGCGGACAGGGCAGGTCGTGCTGGTCTGGGCTGGCGTCACCGCGGACCGGCGGGTTCCAACCGGCGAGCCAGCCGGGTAACGAGCGGGACCACGAACGGCGCCAGGATCACATCGTAGACAACCGTGGCAAGGACGGAGCGCGCCGTCACGCCGAGCGAAATCCGGGCATCGCCGACCAGGCCGCCGACCCCGGCGTAGAGCAGGACGACCGCCGCCGAGCCCCCCGCGACGACCATGATCGTGGTGCTCACGGAGTTGTCCTCGCCGTCGCCGAACATCCCGGCGAGGTAGCCGACGACGGTGTAGGCGAACGCGAGCCGCCCGGCGATGTGGCCCGCCGGCGGCACCAGGTCGGCGAACAACCCGGCAAAGAACCCGAGCAGCGCGCCGCGCTGCGGGTCGGTGACCAGCGCGAACCCGACGACGACCAGCACGAGCAGGTCCGGGTGCCCACCCGGCAGCGACCACTTGTTGACGATGACGACCTGCACGAGCACGGCCGTGATCACGAGAGCGGCGCGCAGCGCCAGCCGCTGCCCGGTCACGGGCTCGGGCTCCGGCTCGGCGAGGTCGACGGCGACGACGAGGGCGACGTACTCGAGTTCGGAGATGTGCTCGTCCCGGGCGAGCCCGTCACCGTGACCGTCACGGTCGGGGCGGGAGTCGGGGACGCCGGCAGCAGGCTGTCGTGCTTGAGGTTCTGCGGCGCCTTCACCACCACGGCGACGACGCCGAGCGCGGTGAAGTCGACGAACGGCTTGACCTGGGCGGTCGCCGCCAGCCCGCCGTGCAGCGGGTTGACGTGGCTGATCGTGCCGACCGGCACCTCCGGCGCGAACGGCTTGTCGTTGTTCTGCGAGTCGCCGAGCGTGACGACCTGCTCCCCCGACGTCAACACGGCGGTGTTGCTGTAGAGCTGCAGTTGCATCGGGCGGTTCACGCCGCCGCCGGTCACCGTCCCGAGCTCGAGCTGCTTCGCCGCCGTACGGATGCCGACGCTGAACGTCGGGTCGCTGGCCAGCAGGATGGTCGAGCTGGAGTGCCCGACGACGATGGTGCGCCCGACCAGGCCGTCGCCGCTGATCACGGTCTGGCCGACCCGGATGCCGTTCGCGCTGCCCCGGTTGATGGTCGCGGTCTGCTCATAGCCGAGCGTCGCGCCGTAGGCCGTGACCCGGGCGCCGACGACCGTGAACTGCGCCTGGCCGGCGAGGTGGAGCAGCTTCTGGTCCTGCGCCAGCTCGGCGCGCTGGGCGGCCGTGAGGTTCAGCTTGTTACGGAGCTCGGCGACCTGGCGTCGAAGCGCCCCGTTCTCGCTCTTGTAGCTGTTGAGGTGACCCAGGGAGGAGAAGAACGAGCCGATCGGATGCACGACGGCGTCGGCGGCGTCCTCGATCGGGCCGAAGATGGTCGAGGCGGCATTGCGCACGCCGCCGAGCGCGCCGGAGCGGTAGTCGATCGTGATCAGAGTGAACGCGCTCAGCAGCAGGATGGTGAGCACGAGCCGCGCTCGGCGGGAGTTCCTCATGGCACGGGTGACGGTACGACGAGAGTGACGTCGTACTCGTCAGCGACTAACGGCGGGGTTCGGAGATCAGCACCTGCTGGAGTGCCTCGAACTCCTCGACGCACTTGCCGGCGCCCATCGCCACTGAATTCAGCGGGTTGTCGGTGACGTGGATCGGCATGCCGGTCTCGTGCCGCAGCCGCTCGTCGAGGCCGGTCAGCAGCGCGCCGCCGCCGGTGAGCACGATGCCACGGTCCATGACGTCGCCGGAGAGCTCGGGCGGGGTCTTGTCGAGCGTCGTCTTCACCGCGTCGACGATGGCGTTGACCGGCTCCTCGATCGCCTTGCGGATCTCCTCGGCGCTGACGACGATCGTCTTCGGCAGGCCGGTCACGAGGTCGCGGCCGCGGATCTCGGCGTGCGGCTCGTCGGGTGCGGGGAACGCCGAGCCGATGGCCATCTTGATTTCCTCGGACGTCCGCTCGCCGAGCATCAGGCTGTATTCCTTCTTGACGTACGAGATGATCGAGGCGTCGAGCTCATCACCGCCGGTGCGGATCGACTGGCTGGTGACGATCCCCCCGAGCGAGATCACCGCGACCTCGGTCGTGCCGCCGCCGATGTCGACGACCATGTTGCCGGTCGGCTCGTGCACCGGCAGCGCCGCGCCGATCGCGGCCGCCATCGGCTCCTCGATGATGTAGACCTTGCGGGCGCCGGCCTGGTAGCCGGCGTCCTTCACCGCTCGCTGCTCGACGCCGGTGATGCCGCTGGGCACGCACACCACGAGGCGGGGGCGGGCGGTCCGCCGGCGGCGGTGCACCTTCTGGATGAAGTAGCGCAGCATCCGCTCGGTGGTCTCGAAGTCGGCGATGACGCCGTCCTTCAGCGGCCGGATCGCGACGATGTTCCCCGGGGTGCGCCCGATCATCCGCTTCGCCTCGCTGCCGACCGCGAGGATGCCACCGGTGTTCGTGTTGATCGCGACCACACTCGGCTCGTTGAGCACGATGCCGCGACCGCGGACGTAGACCAGGGTGTTAGCGGTGCCGAGGTCGACGGCCATGTCTCGGCCGAGGAATCCGCTGCTGTTATTCGCCATACGGCGCAAGCCTTCCGGGACGGGGAATGTCGGCGATGTCGTGCGGGGCATCGCTTTCGGGGGGCGACCCGATCGTAGCGCCCAGCCCTGGATGCCCCGAAATGTCGTGAAACGCTAGGACAACTGCGGGAAGAACAACGCGACCTCGCGGGCGGCCGACTCCGGCGAGTCCGAGCCGTGCACCAGGTTCTGCCCGATCTCCAAGGCGTAGTCGCCACGGATCGACCCTGGGGCCGACGCCACCGGGTCGGTGACGCCCATCAGCGCACGGACGGCCTCGACGGCACGGTGCCCCTCGGCGACGATCGCGACCAGCGGTCCCCCGGTGATGAAGTCGACCAGCTCGCCGAAGAACGGCTTGCCCTCGTGCTCGCCGTAGTGCTTGGTCGCCGTCTCGCGGTCGAGCGTGCGCAATTCCATCGCCGCGATCGTCAGTCCCTTGCGCTCCAGCCGGCCGACGACTTCGCCGATCAGCCCGCGGCGAACGCCGTCCGGCTTGACGAGGACCAGCGTGCGCTCGGACACGAGAACTCCTTCAGTCGATTCGCCGGGCGATCAGTACGCCCGGCCGGTCCGACAGGCTACTGCCCACAAGTTGTCAGCAGCACAGCGCGCTATAGCGCCGCCTGCTGCTGACAAGTTGCTAGGGGTGGGGCCATTGGCGGAGCCAGTAGACCCAGATCGCGGCGAACGCGACGCCGACGACGTACATCGGCCAGGTGACCACGCCGGCGAGGATCACCAGCGGCTGCAGCAGCGTGGCGAGCGGCTTGCCGCCCGGTCGCCGCAGCCACGCGGCAGCGATGATCAGCAGGCCCGCCAGCGCGAGGATGTAGCCGATCCCGAGGCCCGAGACGTGGCCGCGCTCCAGGCTGGCGACGCCGGCGGCGGCGAGCAGTACGACGACGGCCTCGAGCGCGAGACCGGCGGAGCCGACCGCGTTCAGCCCGCGGGGCGGCAGCGGCGCGCCGCTCGCCGTCACCGCGGCCCGGCCGTGAGCAGATGGCGGGCCTCGCCCACGGTCACGATCGACCCGGTGACCAGGACGCCGGCGCCGCCGAGCGGCGCCCCCGACTCGGCCAGCTCGACCGCTCGGTCGATGGCGTCGTCGAGCCGGCCGATCGGATGGACCCGGTCCTCGCCGAAGACCTCGGTGGCGACCTCGGTCAGCTGCGTCACCGGCATCGCGCGGGGCGAGCCGTTGGTCGTGACGACGACGGCGTCCACCAGCGGCTCGAGCTCGGCGAGCACCGACGCCGCGTCCTTGTCGGCCAGGATGGCGACCACGGCGACCAGCCGGTCGAAGTTAAACGCGTCCTCGATCGCCGCCGCCAACGCCGCCGCGCCGGCCGGGTTGTGAGCGCCGTCGAGCAGCACCGTCGGGCTGCGCCGCACCACCTCCATGCGGCCGGGCGACTTCACGCCGCCGAAGGCCGCCCGCACGACGTCCACGTCGAGCGGCTCGCGCGCGCCGAGGAACGCCTCGGTGGCGGCCAGCGCGCAGGCGGCGTTGCTGGCCTGATGCTCGCCGTACAGCGGCAGGAAGACCTCGTCGTAGACGCCGGCCAGGCCGTGCAGCGCCAGCTGCTGGCCGCCGACGGCCACCGCGCGGGACCGGACGCCGAAGTCGATGCCCTCCCGGACGACGGTCGCGCCGACCTCGTGCGCCCGCTCGGCGAGCACCAGCCCGGCAGCCTCGGGCTGCACCGCCGACACGACGGTCGCTCCGGCGTGCACCAGGCCGGCCTTCTCGGCCGCGATCTCGGCGACGGTGTCGCCGAGAACGCCGACGTGGTCGAGGCTGATCGGGGTCACGACCGCCACCGGCGCGTTGATCACGTTGGTCGCGTCCCACCGGCCGCCGAGCCCGACCTCGACGACGGCCACGTCGACCGGCGCGTCGGCAAACGCCGCGAACCCCATCGCGGTCAGCAGCTCGAAGAAGGTCACCTTGTCGGCGTGCCGGCCGTCGACGATCTCGGCGTACGGCGCGACCTCGTCGTACAGCTCGGCGAAGCGCTCCTGGGTGACCTGGTCGCCGTCGACGCAGATCCGCTCGGTCACGCTCTCCAGGTGCGGCGAGGTGTAGCGGCCGGTGCGCACCCCGAGTCCGCGCAGCAGCGCGTCGATCATCCGGGCGGTCGACGTCTTGCCGTTGGTGCCGGTGAGATGGATCGCCGGGTAGGCGCGCTGCGGGTCGCCGAGCAGGCCGAGCAGGTCGACGATCCGGTCGAGGTCGGGGACCATCCGGCTGGGAAACCGAGCCTCGAGCGCCTTCTCCACCCGGCCGAGCTGGTCACGCTCGGCGGCGGTCACACGATCCATCCTAGGTTCGCGCGATCTCCCGCGACGTGTCAGTGGCAGCCGCTGCCGGGACGAGATTGGGAGTCGACCAGCCGCTCGGTTCGTCGCCGAGGCGCGGCGGCGGCACGACCGGCGCCACCACGCCGGCCGGCGCGGGCACGGTGTCCCGGAGGTCGATGACCGCTGGCCACGCCGGGGCGACGACCGGTCGTACCGGCGACTGCGCGACCACGGGTGCCGGCGGCAGGAACACCGGCCGGCCGATCGGAGCTGCGGGTGGCGCCGCAGGCACCGGGCGGTCGGCGGTGCGAGCGCCCGTGACCCGCGGCGCCCGCCATGACATCCGGCCTCGCCGAATCGGCTCCTCGATGAGGACATAGGTGATGCTCGCGGCGATTAGCGTGCTGCAGACGTCGACGGTGCCGCGCACCCACAGGTTCGGCAGCAGCAGGCTGCGATCCCACATCTGATAGATCGTCGCGTGGAACAGGTAGGCGCCGTAGCTGATCCGTCCGAGGTAGGCGAACGGGCCGAAGCCGAGCACGCGCGCGACCACTCCCTGCCGTGGTTCGACGACGAGCAGGTGCCCGATCACGATGGCGGTCACCACGTCGAACACGAAGTAGCCGCCGTGCAACCCGACCTGCTCGTGAAAGTGCAGCCAGCGGGCGCCGAAGCCCATGCCGACCGCCGCCAGGGCTGCCGGCGCCGGATGGCGGAGCACCGCGACCAGCCGCGGCTTGATGCCGCTGTGCAGCCCGATCGCCAGCAGGCAGCCGACCAGCAAGCCGACGCCGCTGACCGGAGTGGCGTAGGTCGCGTACTCGTCACGACCGGAGAGCAGGATCGACAGGGCTTGACCGCAGAGCAGCAGCGAGACGGCGAACAACGCCGCCCCGCCGGCGCCAACCCGCCGCCAGCACCGGCTCAGCAGCAGCGGCCATCCGACGTAGAACTGCTCCTCCACCGTCAGCGACCAGGTCGGCGTCAGGTACCCGAGCGAGTAGGTCTGCGAGAACAGCAACCAGTTGGAGGAGAGGAACACGACCGAGCCGATGACCAGCCACGGGTGCGGGCCGAGTGGCGTGACCAGGTCCCGTACGCCGGTGAGCCACAGCGTCGCCGTCGCGATGAGGATCATCACCGCCGCCGGCGCCAACCGGCGTACCCGCCGGATCCGGAATGCCCGCATGTCCACCCGGCCGGTGCGCTCCATCTCGTTGAGCAGCAGATGGGTGATCAGCGCGCCCGACAGGACGAAGAACACTGTGAGGCCGAGCTCCATACCCTCGAACGGAGCGGCCACGTGCGTGTTGAACGTCAGGCCCACCCCGCCGAAGATCACCAGGTGGCCGAGCAGCACGCCGACCATGCACAACCCGCGGACGCCGTCGAGCGCCGGCCGGTATCGCACGCGTCATGCGACCACGACAAATCGGGGCCCCGCAAGGATTTGCGACATCTCGCCCAAGCCGAATCAGCGGCAACGCGCGGATCAATAGCATTGCGACATGGCCAACGACGCGCTTGCCGGGCAGGCAGCCCGCGTGCCCGACAAGCCGAGCCTCGACGGGCTCGAGGAGCGGTGGTCGGCGTACTGGGAAGCCGAGGGCACCTACCGGTTCGACCGCAGTCAGCCGCGCGACGCGGTGTTTTCGATCGATACGCCGCCACCGACGGTCAGTGGCTCGCTGCACGTCGGCTCCGTCTTCTCCTACACGCACACGGACCTGGTCGCGCGCTACCAGCGGATGCGGGGCCGCGCGGTCTTCTACCCGATGGGCTGGGACGACAACGGGCTGCCGACCGAGCGGCGGGTGCAGAACTACTTCGGCGTCCGGTGCGACCCGTCGCTGCCGTACGACCCGGACTTCGAGGTGCCGGAGGGCGGCGGCAAGGCGAAGGACCAGCGGCCGATCTCGCGCCGCAACTTCATCGAGCTGTGCGAGCGGCTGACCGGCGAGGACGAGCAGGCGTTCGAAGCGCTCTGGCGCCGGCTCGGTCTGTCGGTCGACTGGTCGCACCAGTACACGACGATCGGTGAGCGGGCCCGGGCAGTCGCGCAACGGGCGTTCCTGCGCAACCTGGCGCGCGGCGAGGCCTACCAGGCCGAGGCGCCGACGCTGTGGGACATCACGTTCCGTACGGCGGTCGCGCAGGCCGAGCTCGAGGACCGCGAGCGGCCGGGTGCCTACCACCGGATCGGCTTCCCGCGCGCGGACGGATCCGGACCGGTCTGGATCGAGACCACGCGGCCGGAGCTGCTGCCGGCCTGCGTCGCGCTGGTGGCACATCCGGACGATGCGCGCTACCAGCCGCTGTTCGGCGCGACGGTGCGGACGCCGTTGTTCAACGCCGAAGTGCCGGTCGTCGCCCACCATCTGGCGGAGCCGGACAAGGGCTCCGGCATCGCGATGATCTGCACCTTCGGCGACCTGACCGACGTCACCTGGTGGCGCGAGCTGTCACTGCCGATCCGGGTCGTCATCGGTCCGGACGGCCGGCTGCTGCCGGATCCGCCAGAGGGCGTCGACGGCTCGGCGTACTCCCAGCTCGCCGGCAAGACCGTGCACTCGGCGCGCGAGCAGGTGGTCGCGATGTTGCGCGAGGCCGGCGACCTCGACGGCGAGCCGAAGCCGATCACCCACCCGGTGAAGTTCTACGAGAAGGGTGAGCGGCCGCTCGAGATCGTCACGTCGCGCCAGTGGTACATCCGCAACGGCGGCCGCGACGCCGACCTGCGCGCCGCGCTGGCCGAGCGCGGCCGCGAGCTCGACTGGCATCCCGACTACATGCGCGCCCGCTACGAGAACTGGGTCGAAGGCCTCACCGGTGACTGGCTGATCAGCCGGCAGCGGTTCTTCGGCGTACCGTTCCCGGTCTGGTACCGGCTCGACGCCGCCGGCGAGCCGATCTACGACCAGCCGCTGCTGGCCGACGAAGCCAGCCTGCCGGTCGATCCGGCGAGCGAGTGCCCGCCAGGGTACGACGAGTCGCAGCGCGGCGTGCCGGGCGGGTTCATCGGCGACCCCGACATCATGGACACCTGGGCGACGTCGTCGCTGACGCCGCAGATCGCGAGCGGCTGGCTGGACGACCCTGACCTTTTCGGGCGGGTCTTCCCGATGGACATGCGGCCGCAGGCCCACGACATCATCCGGACCTGGCTGTTCGCGACCGTGGTGCGCAGCCACTTCGAGCACGGCTCGACACCGTGGCGGCACGCCGCAATTTCGGGGTTCTTGACCGACCCGGATCGCAAGAAGATGAGCAAGTCGAAGGGCAACGTCGTCGTCCCGACCGACATCCTCGACCAGCACGGGTCCGACGCGGTGCGCTACTGGTCGGCGTCGGCGCGGCTGGGCGCCGACACGACGTTTGACCCGTCGCAGCTCAAGATCGGGCGGCGGCTCGCGATCAAGCTGCTGAACGCGTCGAAGTTCGCGCTGGGGATGAGCGCCGCCCCCGACCTCGCCGCGGTAAGCGAGCCGTTGGACCGGACGCTGCTCGCCCGGCTCGCGACGGTCATTGACGACGCGACCCGCTCGTTCGACGCGTTCAACCACGCCCGCGCGCTCGAGGTCACGGAGACGTTCTTCTGGACGTTTTGCGACGACTACGTCGAGTTGGTGAAGGAGCGGGCGTACGGCGCGCGGGGCGACGCGGCGGCCGCTTCGGCGAAGGCGGCGCTCGGCTGCGCCTTGCACGTGCTGCTGCGGTTGTTCGCGCCGTTCTTGCCTTACGTCACCGAAGAAGTGTGGTCGTGGTGGCAGGACGGCTCCGTGCACCGTATGGCCTGGCCGACGGCCGCGGACGTCGCGCTGCCGGACACCGGCGTGGAGACCGATCCGGCGTTGCTCGACCTGGTCGGCGTCGCGCTGTCACAGGTGCGCGGCGCGAAGTCGACCGCGCAGGTGTCGATGCGCACCGAGGTCGCCCGCGCGGTGGTTCGCGGCCCGGCGAGCGATCTCGATCGGCTGCGCCTGGTCGCCGACGACCTCGCGGCCACCGGCCACATCGCCGACCTGGCGTTCGAACCCGCCGAAGGCGGTGACCTCACCGTCGACGTCACCCTCTAACCATCCCTCGCCGAGTGCGACGAAACTCGCGTTCCGGAACGCTGGGACCGCGGG
>DASZPL010000014.1:0-30553 GCA_035550315.1 Mycobacteriales bacterium
GTCGTCTCGCCTCCCCGAGAACCGGCGGGCGGCACGCTCTAGTCCTAGACCTCAAAGATCTGCCGATCACAGTGCTCATCCCGCCGGCGGCTCAGGCCCCACCCGACCACAAGACCGGGCAGGCGCACCCCCATTAGCCGATGCGGTCTCCGTAGACTCGGGCGCGGAATGCCCGTCCGTCAGATCCAGATCCCAACGGTCTCCATGCTTGCGTTTCGCCGGCTGGCGATCGTCGCGGCGGTGCTCCTCGGCGCGATCGTCATCACCGGCGCCGCGGTCCGGCTGACCGACTCCGGCCTGGGCTGTTCCACCTGGCCCCGCTGCACCTCCACCTCACTCGTCGCGCCGGCGTCGTACCACGCCCTCGTCGAGTTCATCAACCGGGTGATCACCACGCTGGTGGGTGTCTTCATCGCGCTGGTTGCGGTCGCGTCGTTCCGGCTCTCGCAGCGACGGACCGACCTGCGCTGGCTGTCCGGCGCGCTGATCGCCGGGTTCATCGGCCAAGCGGTGGTCGGCGGCCTGTCGGTGCTGTTCGACCTGACGCCGCCGCTGGTGATGGCGCACTTCCTGCTCTCGATGCTGCTGCTGTGGGCCGCGCTCGTGCTGGTGCACCGCGCCCAGCCGGACTGGCAGCCGGAGTCGGTCCGGGTACGCCGCGAGCTGCTGCTGCTCGGCCGGCTGCTGGTCGCGGTCGCCGGCGTCGTGCTGTTCCTCGGCACGGTGACGACCGGGACCGGTCCGCACGCCGGCTCCGGCGACCACATCCGCCGGCTCGACTTTCCGCTCGAGCGCGTCACCCAGCTGCACGCCGACTCGGCGCTGCTGCTGACCGGGCTGGTCGTCGCGACGCTGTTCGCGGTGCGGCTGGCCGCCGCGCCGAGCGAAGTGGTGCGGCGCAGCTGGTGGCTGGCCGGGGCCGTGGTCTCGCAGGTCGCCATCGGCTACACGCAGTACTTCCTCAACCTTCCCGCCAGCGTGGTCGGGCTGCACGTTGCCGGCGCCACCATCTTGTGGGCGGCGACGATCTGGCTGCACCTCGGCTACAGCGCGCCGCCGCGGCCAGTGGTGATCCCGGACCAGGCGGCCGCCGCCCTGTCACGGCGCCGGCTGGCAGCCGGCTCTAAACAAACTGGCTAACAGCGACGGCCGCGAACAGCAGCGTCAGGTAGCTGATCGACAGGTGGAACAGCGCGAGCGGGCGAGGCGGCTCGCCGCGCCGCACCCGGCCATGCAACCGGTGCGCCTCGAACAGGAAGACGGCGCCGAGCGCAACCGCGGCGACGGCGTACAACCAGCCGCCGCCCAACCCGACCAGCGCCAGCGACGCCGCCACCATCAGCCAGGAGTAGACGACGATCCGGCGGGTCACGCTGGCGGCCGGGGCGACGCTCGGCAGCATCGGGACGCCGGCCTTGGCGTAGTCGTCCTTGAACCGCATCGCCAGCGACCAGAAGTGTGGCGGCGTCCAGAGGAACACGACCGCGAACAGCACGATCGCGGGCCAGCCGACATCGCCGCGCACCGCCGACCAGCCGATCAGCACCGGGAAGCAGCCAGCCGCACCGCCGATCACGATGTTCGACGGCGTCCGCCGCTTCAGGCCGAGGGTGTAGACGAAGACGTAGAACGCGATCGCGGCGTCGGCCAGGCCCGCCGACAGCCAGTTCGCGCCCAGGCCGAGCAGCAACGTGGCCGCGGCGCCGAGCGCCAGCCCGAACCGGAGCGCGGCCGCCGGCGGCACCTGCTGGCGGGCCAGCGGCCGGCGCTGGGTGCGTGACATGACGGCGTCGATGTCGCGGTCGACCACGCAGTTCAGTGCGTTGGCGCTCCCCGCCGCGAACGTGCCGCCGATCAGCGTGGCGGCCGCGGTCCACCAGGACGGCAGCCCCTTGGCCGCCAGCACCATGGCCGGCAGCGTCGTGACCAGGAGCAGCTCGATGATTCGCGGCTTGGTCAGGGCGACGTAGTTGCCAATCGCCTGCCGCACGCCGAAATCCTAGCGGCGCAGGCTTGCGGACCCCGCCCAGGGGCAACGCTCTAACCTCAAGGGTGATTACGGCAGCAAGGAGCCAGCGTTGAGTGCAGCCGCCCGCACGCTCGAGTGGACCGACGACGATCGGCTCGCCGTCGACGTGATCCGAGGACTGGCGATGGACGCCGTGGAGGCGGCCGGGTCCGGTCATCCGGGCACCGCGATGAGCCTGGCACCGGCTGCCTACCTGCTGTTCCAGCGGCTGCTCCGCCACGATCCGACCGACCCCGGCTGGACCGGCCGCGATCGGTTCGTGCTGTCCTGTGGCCACTCCAGCCTGACGCTCTACATCCAGCTGTTCTTCTCCGGCTATGGCCTCACCATCGACGACCTCAAGCTGCTCCGCCAGTGGGGCTCGCTCACGCCAGGCCACCCCGAGCACGGCCACACCGTCGGCGTCGAGACCACCACCGGCCCCCTCGGCCAAGGCGTCGCGAACGCCGTCGGCATGGCGATGGCGGCGCGCTACGAGCGCGGCCTGTTCGACCCCGGTGCCGCGCCCGGCAAGAGCGTCTTCGACCACACCATCTGGTGCTTCGCCTCCGACGGCGACATCGAGGAGGGCATTGCCAGCGAGGCGTCCTCGGTCGCCGGCCACCAGCAGCTCGGCAACCTGGTGATGCTCTACGACAACAACCACATCTCGATCGAGGGCGACACGAAGGTCGCCATCTCCGAGGATGTCTGCAAGCGCTACGAGGCCTACGGCTGGCACACCCTGCAGGTCGAGGACGTCAACGACGTCCAAGCGATGTACGACGCCTTCGTCACCGCCCGCGACCAGACCGACCGCCCGACGCTGATCTCGGTGCGCAGCATCATCGGCTGGCCCGCCCCGAACGCACAGAACACCGGCAAGGCGCACGGCAGCGCGCTCGGTGCCGAGGAGGTGGCGCGCACCAAGGAGGTGCTCGGCTTCGACCCGGCGGTCAGCTTCTACTGCCCGGAGTCGGTGCTGGCGCACACCCGGCAGGTGGTCGACCGCGGCCGGGAGCTGCACGCCGACTGGCAGCAGCGGTTCGATGCGTGGGCCGCGAAGCATCCGGACCGGGCGGCGGAGTTCGAGCGGATCCGGCAGCGTCGGCTGCCGGAGGGTTGGGACGCCAAGCTCCCCGACTTCGCGGGCGAGGAGTCGGTGGCGACCCGGAGCGCCAGCGGCAAGGTGATCAACGCGGTCGCGCCGGCCCTGCCGGAGCTGTGGGGCGGGTCCGCCGACCTGGCCGGCAGCAACGACACGACGATCGAAGGCGCGGAGTCGTTCTTGCCGGAGGCGCACGGCGGATCGCCGTACGGCCGGGTGTTGCACTTCGGCATCCGCGAGCACGCGATGGGCGGGATCATGAACGGCATCGCGCTGCACGGCGGCACCCGGGTGTTCGGCGGCACCTTCCTGACCTTCTCCGACTACATGCGCCCCTCGGTGCGGCTCGCCGCCTTGATGGCCGCGCCGGTCGTCTACATCTGGACGCACGACTCGATCGGGCTGGGTGAGGACGGCCCGACCCATCAGCCGATCGAGCACCTGGCGGCGCTGCGCGCCATCCCCGGTCTCGACGTCGTGCGGCCCGCCGACGCGACCGAGACGACCGTGGTGTGGCGGAAGATCCTCGAAGACGCCGCCCGCCCCGCCGGGCTGATCCTCACCCGCCAGAAGGTGCCGGTGCTGGATCGGTCGGTCTACGCGAGCGCGGACGGCGCGGCCCACGGCGCCTACGTGCTCGCCGAGGCGTCGATCGGGACGGCCGAGGTCATCCTGATCGCGACCGGCAGCGAAGTGGCGATCGCGCTGGCCGCGCGCGAGCTGCTGGAGGCGGAGGGCACGCCGACCCGGGTCGTGTCGATGCCGTGCCGCGAGTGGTTCGAGGCGGAGCCGGACGCCTACCGGCAGCAGGTGCTCCCGCCGGACGTGCGTGCCCGGGTCTCGGTGGAGGCCGCCGTCGCCCTCGGCTGGCGCGAGTTTGTCGGCGAGGCCGGGGAATGCCTGTCGTTGGAGCACTTCGGCGCCAGCGCGCCGTACCAAGTGCTCTATGAGCAGTTCGGACTGACGCCGGATCGGGTCGTCGCGGCCGCGCACAGCAGCCTGTCACGGGTCGGCGCGACGTCTGGCTCGACCACGGGGAACTGACCGGCGAGACGAAGGAGCGCATGTCATGGCCGACGCCCTCAAGGACCTGACCGAAGCCGGCGTCTCGATCTGGCTGGACGACCTGTCGCGCGAGCGGCTGGTCGGCGGCGGTTTGGCGACCCTGGCGCGCGACAGCCACGTCGTCGGTGTGACGACCAACCCGACGATCTTCCAGAAGGCGATCAGCGGCAGCGAAACCTACGACGACCAGGTGCGCGATTTGGCGATGCGCGGCGTCGACGTCGGCGAGGCGCTGCGGACGTTGACGACGACGGACGTGCGCGAGGCCTGCGACGTGCTGCGGCCGGCGTACGACGCCTCCGACGGCGTCGACGGGCGGGTGTCGATCGAGGTCGACCCGCGGCTCGCCAACGACGACGCACGGCGCACGGTGGCGGAGGCGCGGGCACTGTGGTGGCTGGTCGACCGGCCGAACCTGTTCATCAAGATCCCGGCGACCGAGGCCGGCATCCCGGCGATCGAGCAGACGCTGGCCGAGGGCATCAGCGTCAACGTCACGCTGATCTTCTCGCTGCAGCGCTACGCCGAGGTCATCGACGCGTTCTTCGGCGGCCTCGAGCGGGCGCGGGTCGCCGGCCACGACCTCTCCCGCCTCGGCTCGGTCGCGTCATTCTTCGTGTCCCGCGTCGACACCGAGGTCGACCAGCGGCTCGACAAGCTAGGAAGCGACGACGCCAAGGCATTGCGCGGCAAGGCGGCGGTGGCCAACGGCCGGCTCGCCTACAAGCTCTACGAGGAGAAGTTCGACAGCGACCGGTGGCGCGCGCTGCAGGCAGCCGGCGCGCGCCCGCAGCGCCCGCTGTGGGCGTCGACCTCGACCAAGGACCCGACGTACGACGACACCATGTACGTCGTCGACCTGGTCGCTCCCGGCACCGTCAACACGATGCCGGAGTCGACGCTGCGAGCGATCGCCGACCACGGCCGGATCACCGGCGACACCGTGCGCGGCAACTACCAGGACGCGCAGCAGGTGCTCGACCAGCTGGCCGACCTCGGCATCTCCTACGACGACGTGGTCGCGACGCTTGAGCGCGAGGGCGTCGAGAAGTTCATCGCCTCGTGGCAGGAGCTGACCGACACCGTGCAGGCCGAGCTGAAGAAGCTCGCGAAGGCGTGACGGCATGACGCCACCCGCTACCCCCCACCCGCCACCCTCCGACCGCGGGGCTGGCGGGGTGACCGTCGGCTGCTCGGGGCAGTCGTTGCTGGACGCCTGCCGGCAGGCCATCGCCGACAGCGCCGGTCTCGCCGGAAAGATCGCGGCGAAGGACGCCTCGGTCTGGGGCCCCGACGCCGAGTCGGAGGCGTCGATCCGGCTCGGCTGGCTCGACTGCACGACGGTCTCCCGGCCGCTGGTGCCGCGCATCGAGGCGCTGCACGAGGAGCTGCACGGTCGCGGCGTCGACCACATCGTGCTCGCCGGCATGGGCGGCTCGTCGCTCGCGCCGGAAGTGATCTGCGCGACCTACGGCCGGCCGCTAACCACCCTCGACACCACCGATCCCGGGCAGGTGCAGGCGGCCCTGACCGATCGGCTCGACCGCACCGCGGTCGTGGTGTCGAGCAAGAGCGGCGGAACGCTCGAGACCGACAGCCATCGCCGCGCCTTCGAGCAGGCGTTCCGCGACGCCGGCATCGACCCGGCCGAGCGAATCGTCGTCGTGACCGACCCCGGGTCACCACTGCACACCGTCGCGACCGAGGCCGGCTACCAGCTGTTCGAGGCCGACCCCAACGTCGGCGGCCGCTACAGCGCGCTGACCGCGTTCGGGCTGGTCCCGTCCGGGCTGGCCGGTGTGCCGGTCGGCAAGCTGCTCGACCAAGCCGAAGCCGTGCAGCCCGCGCTCACCGGCGACGCGGACAACCCAGGGTTGACGCTCGGCGCCGCGCTCGGTGGCTTCGGCCGAATGGGGCACGACAAGGTCGTGCTCGCCGAGGCCGGCAGCGGCATCGTCGGCTTCGGCGACTGGGCCGAGCAGCTGATCGCCGAGTCGACGGGGAAGCTGGGGCGCGGCCTGCTGCCCGTCGTCGTCGCCGGCACGAAATCCCCGGGTTTCACCGCCACCGCCGACACCCACCTGGTCACCCTCGGCGGCGACCCGCCCCCGACGGGCAGCAGCGTCGCCGGCCCGCTGGGCGCCCAGTTCCTGGTGTGGGAGTTCGCGGTCGCGGTTGCCGGCAAGCTGCTGGCGATCAACCCGTTCGACCAGCCCAACGTGCAGGAGTCGAAGGACAACACCAACGCGGTGCTGGAGCGCGCAGGTGACGGACCGCTGCCGGAGGAACGGCCGGCGTTCGTCGACGGCGCGGTCGAGGGGTACGCCGACGCTGCCACGCTCGGCGGCGCCACCACGCTGGCCGCCGGGCTGGAGTCGCTGCTCGCCGCCGTACCGACCGACGGCTACCTCGCGGTGATGGCCTATCTCGACCGGCTCGCCGACAGCGACGCCGCCGGGGTGCGCGACCGGCTCGCCGCCCGGATCCCTCACCCGGTGACGTTCGGCTGGGCGCCACGGTTTCTGCACTCCACCGGCCAGTTCCACAAGGGCGGACCGCCGGTCGGCGTGTTTCTGCAGATCACCGGAGCGGTGCAACGCGACGTCGAGATCCCGGGCCGACCGTTCGGGTTCGGGCGGCTGCAGGCGGCGCAGGCGATGGGCGACCGGCAGGCGCTCGAGCAGCGAGCCCGGCCGTTGCTGCGGCTGCACCTGCGCGACCGTGCGGAGGGCATCCGCCAGCTGCTGGCCGTCGCCGAGGCGGGCGCGTGAACGGACGAGCCGGGATCCGGGGCGGGACTCCGGGCAACCCGCTGCGCGACCCGCGCGACCGGCGACTCCCCCGCGTGCCCGGGCCGTGCGCACTGGTCGTCTTCGGCGTCACCGGTGACCTGGCCCGCAAGAAGCTGATCCCGGCGATCTACGACCTCGGCAACCGCGGCCTGCTGCCGCCGAACTTCGTACTGCTCGGGTTCGCCCGGCGGGACTGGGAAGTCGGCGACTTCGAGTCGCTGGCCCGCGAAGCGGCGGAGCAGCACTCGCGGACGGAGTTCCGCAACGACGTGTGGCAGCGGCTCGCGGCGTCGCTGTCGTTCCTGCCGGGCGCGTTCGACGACGATGCCGCGTTCGACCGGCTGGCGCAGCATCTGGTGGAGTTGGAGGACAGCCACGGGATCTGCGGCAATGCCGCGTTCTACCTGTCGATCCCGCCGGCCGCGTTTCCCGTCGTACTCAAGCAGATGCAGCGCACCGGCATGGCCGACAACTCGGCCGACGGCGGCTGGCGACGCGTCGTCGTGGAGAAACCGTTCGGCCACGACCTGCAATCGGCGGTGGAGCTGAACGCACTGGTCGACGACGTCTTCACCGCGCCCGACGTGTTCCGGATCGACCACTACCTCGGCAAGGAGACGGTGCAGAACATGTTGGCGCTGCGGTTCGCCAACACCCTGTTCGAGCCGGTGTGGAACTCGCATTACGTCGACTCCGTGCAGATCACGATGGCAGAGGATGTCGGCATCGGCGGCCGCGCAGGCTTCTACGACGCCGCCGGCGCGGCGCGCGACGTGCTCCAGAACCACTTGTTCCAGCTGCTGGCGCTGGTCGCGATGGAAGAACCGGTGTCCTTCGACGCCGAGGCCATCCGCACCGAGAAGCTCAAGGTGCTGAACGCGATCTCGCTGCCCGACGACCTGGCGCACTACGCGATCCGCGGCCAGTACGACCAGGGGTGGCTGGCCGGCCGCCGGGTGCCGGCCTATGTCGACGAGCCCGACGTCCCGAAAGACTCCAAGACCGAGACCTACGCGGCGGTGCGGCTCGGCATCGAAACCCGCCGCTGGGCCGGCGTCCCGTTCTACCTGCGCACCGGCAAGCGGCTGCCGCGGCGAGTCACCGAGATCGCCGTGATCTTCAAGACCGCGCCCCACCTGCCGTTCGAAGCGACGGACACCGTCGAGCTCGGCCACAACCAGCTGGTCGTGCGGGTGCAGCCGGACGAGGGCGTGACGCTGCGGTTCGGCTCGAAGGTGCCGGGCTCCGCGATGGAGGTCCGCGACGTGTCGATGGACTTCCTCTACGGCGAGGCCTTCACCGAGTCGTCGCCGGAGGCTTACGAGCGGCTGATCCTCGATGTGCTGCTGGGCGACGCCACGCTCTTCCCGCGCAACGAAGAGGTGGCCGCCTCGTGGCGGGTGATCGACCGGCTGGAGGAGTTCTGGTCCGGGTCGACGCCGGAGCGCTACCGCGCCGGCGAGTGGGGACCGCGCGGAGCCGATGAGATGCTGGCCCGCGACGACCGGGTCTGGCGGCGGCCGTAGATGAGCGTCACGTTGTGGGACACCAACGGCAGCGCCGTGGTGCAGGCCCTGATCGACGAGCGCCGGTCGGCGGGTGCCCTCGCCTCCGGCCTCGCGCTCAGCCTGGTCGTCGTGGTCGACGAAGCCAGGGTGCGCGAAGCCGAGCAGGCCGCGATGGTGGCGGCGGCGGCCCACCCGTGCCGGCTGCTGATCGTCATCCGGCACAAGGTCGACGCCGACATCCGGCTCGACGCCGAGGTCCAGGTCGGCGGCCGGCTCGGCCCGACCGAGGCCGTCATCATGCGGATGTACGGCCGGCTCGCGCTGCACGCCGAATCCGTCGTCCTGCCGTTGTTGGCCCCGGACGCGCCGGTCGTGACCTGGTGGCACGGCGCGCCGCCCGACCAGATCGCCACCGACGCGCTCGGCGTGCTCGCCAACCGGCGCATCACCGACTGTGCGCAGGCCGCCGATCCGCTGGCCGCGCTCGGGCAGCGGGCCGCCGACTTCCTGCCCGGGGACACCGACTTGGCCTGGACCCGATGCACTCCGTGGCGCGCGTTGTTGGCGGCCGGCCTCGACGGCGCCGACCGGCCGGCCACGGGCGCCGTCGTCGAAGCCGACGAGGCGAACCCCAGCGCCGCTCTGATCGCCGGGTGGCTGCATGCGCGGCTCGGCGTACCGGTCCATAGCGACCATCACAACGAGACTCCCGGCATCGCCCGGGTGCAGGTCGAGTTCGGCGGCGACGCCGGCACCACCGTCAGCATCGAGCGGCCCGCGGGCAAGGCCACGGCCAAGGTTCGCGGCTACGACCCGTGGCAGCTCGCCCTCGCCCGCCGCGACATCGGCGACCTGCTGGCGGAGGAGCTGCGCCGGATGGATCCCGACGTGGCGTACGCCGAATCGCTGGCGGCGGCCACCGGCGTCACGGTGACCGACGAGCCGGGCCAGCGGGTGCTGGTGTGGCGTGACCCGGCTCAGGCAGCGGGGTCGCGGTGAGCACTCCGGTCGTCGTCATCCACCGCGACGCGGCGCTGCTGGCTCAGGCCGCCGCCGCCCGGATCATCACAGCACTGGTCGACGCCCAGGCCGCGCGGGGCAGCGCGTCGATCGTGCTGACCGGTGGGGGCATCGGTGGCGCGACGTTGCGGGAGCTGGCCGGCTCCCCGGCTCGGGACGCCATCGACTGGTCGCGGTTGGACATCTGGTGGGGTGACGAACGCTACCTACCGGCGGGCCACCCCGATCGCAACGAGACGCAGGCCCGGGATGCGCTGCTGCACGCCGTCGACGTCGACCCCGCCCGGCTGCACCCGATGCCCGCCAGCGACGGCCCGAGTGGCGACGACCTCGACGCGGCCGCCGACAGCTACGCCGCCGAGCTCGCCAAGGCGGCGCAGCCGGAGGACCACGCCGGCGTGCCGAGCTTCGATCTGCTGTTGCTCGGCATCGGGCCGGACGGTCACATCGCGTCGCTGTTCCCGGAGGCGCCGGCGCTCTACGACGAGGAGCGCACCGTGTTGGCCGTCCGCGGCGCGCCCAAGCCGCCACCCACGCGCCTGTCGCTGTCGCTGCGCGCCATCAACGCCGCGCACGAGGTCTGGCTGCTGGCCGCCGGTGAGGAGAAGGCCGGAGCGGTGCGCCTCGCGCTCTCCGGTGCCGGCACGACCGCGGTGCCCGCCGCCGGAGCCCGCGGCCGCCACGCGACCCGCTGGCTGCTCGACCAAGCCGCCGCCAGCCGACTGCCGAACACCATCGCACGGCCGCCGACCGCCTAACCTGCTGCGAGCGGAGCGTCTACTTCAGCAGCAGCGAAATGCCGATGATGCAGGCGAACCAGATGACGCCGCAGACGATGGTGAACCGGTCGAGGTTCTTCTCCACCACCGAGGAGCCGGACAGGCCGGACGAGACACCGCCGCCGAAGAGGTCCGACAGACCGCCGCCCTTGCCGCGGTGCAGCAGCACCAGCAGGACGAGCAAGACGCTGACGACGATCGCCAGAATCGAGACTGCCAGTACCACGGTGAGCTCCTCGGTGAACGAGTTCGGTCGCCCGCCAGTCTAGGTCGGCCGACCGGCTACGAGAGCCGGACCCGCGGATCCAGTACGGCGTACATGATGTCGACGATGATGTTGACCACGACCACGACGAAGCTGGCGAACAGCACCGTCCCGATGATCACCGGCAGGTCCTGGTTGACCACGGAGTTCAGCGCGAGCTGGCCGACGCCGCCCAGCGCGAACACCGTCTCCGTGACCACTACCCCGCCGACCAGCGTGGCCAGGTCGATGCCGAACTGGGTCAGGATGGGAGTCAGCGCCGAGCGCAGCCCGTGGCGGAAGACCACCCGGCTCTCCGAGAGGCCCTTGGCGCGCGCGGTGCGGATGTAGTCCTCGCCGAGGACGTCGAGCATCGACGCCCGGGTGAGCCGGGTATAGCTCGCTGCCAGGACCAGTGCCAGGGTGATCCACGGGAGTATCAGGTGGTGCGCCCACTCCAACGGGTTCTGGGTGAGCGGCACGTAACCGCCTGGCGGGAACCACCGCAGGCCGTGCACGGTGAGCTCGTAGAAGAACACGTCGAGCAGCACGACGCCGAGCAGGAACGTCGGCATCGAGTAGAAGAACAGCGCGAAGAACGTCATGCCCCGGTCGGCGATCGTGCGCGGCCGCACCGCGGCGACGACGCCGTTCAAGACGCCGAAGCCGAGCCAGAGGAACGACGCGCCGATCGCCAGCGACAGCGTCGGCGGCAAATCCTGCTTGAGCAGTGAGTTAACGGTCTGGCCGGTGAAATAGGAGTTGCCGAGGTCGCCGTGGATCAGCCGGTCGAGGAAATGGCCGTACTGCCAGACCGCCGAATGGTCGAACCCCAGACTGCGATAGACCGCGGCAACCGCTTGCGGCGTCGCGTTCTTGCCCGCCAACCGGGCGGCCACGACGTGCGGGTCGCCGAGGAAGAACAGCACGAACACGATCACCGAGATGATCCACATCACGAGGATCGCGAGCGCGATTCGCCGGATCAGGAACCGGGCCATGTCAATTCCTCCCGATCATGACCGGCCGAACGTGCGGTCGCCGCGCGGGTCGAACGCGTCACGGACCCCGTCACCCAGCAGGTTGAAAGCCAACGTCGTCAGCAGCAGGAAGATGCCGGGGAAGACGTAGACCCACCAGGCCCCCTGGTTGACCGAGTTCTGGGCGATCAGGTTGCCCCAGCTCGGCGTGGGCGGCTGCACGCCGACGCCCAGGAACGACAGCGTGGCCTCGGCGACGATCGCCGCCGGCACCAGCAGGCTCGCCAGCACGATGACCTGGGCCAACACGTTCGGCAGCACGTCGACGAACATGATGCGCCGGCTGCTCGCGCCTAACGATCGCGCCGCTTCGATGTACTCCCGTTCTCGGATCGAGAGCACTTGGCCGCGGACGATCCTCGCCACGGACGCCCAGCTGAAGAACGTCAGCACGATGATCACGACGCCCAGGCTGGCGTGGAATCGCACCGCCAACGCGACCGCGAACAGTACGAACGGCACGGCCAGGACGACGTCGATCAAGCGCGCGATGATCGTGTCGACGACGGTGCCGAGGAAGCCCGCCGCCATGCCGAGCACCGTCCCCAGCGCGGTCGCCAGCAGCGTCGCCACCACGCCGACCTCGAGCGAGATCCGGGCACCGTAGGCGGTGCGCACCATGACGTCGCGCCCGATCGGGTCGACGCCGAACCAGAAGTGACCGTTCGGCCCGGACGGCTCGTCGTCGGCGGACAGCACGCCGGGACCGTTGAACAGCTGGTCACGACCGTGGTGCGTGATGTGGGCCAGCACCGGCGCGAAGATGGCGACCAGCGCGATGAAGACGATGAAGCCGAGCGAGATCATCGCCACCCGGTCCCGGCGGAGCCGGGCCCAGGCGAGCTGCCACGGGCCACGGGCAACCGCACTCGACGTGCCCTGCGCATCGAAGGTCTGCTCGTCGCCGGTCTCCGGCAATGTCACGTTGGCGGTCATGACGCGGCTCCGCTCTCGGCGGGTGCGGCGGCCGGCTGCTCGATCGTCGGGCGGGCCCGACTGAGGTCCTCGCCGTCGGTCACCGGGTAGTGACAGGCCGCCAGGTGTGACTCCGGGTCGGACTCGAACGCCCGCGTCAGCGGCGGCGGGTCGGTGACGCAGTTCGGCGCCGCCTTCGGGCACCGGGTGTGGAACCGGCATCCGCTGGGCGGGTTGATCGGTGACGGCACATCGCCGGCGAGCACCAGCCGCTGCCGACCGGCGGCGACGTCAGGGTCGGCGACCGGTACGGCGGACAGCAGCGCACTGGTGTACGGGTGCCGGGGATGGGCGTAGAAGTGGTCGACCTCGGCCTGCTCGACGATCGAGCCCAGGTACATCACGGCCACCCGGTCGCTGACGTGCTGCACGACGGACAGGTCGTGCGCGATGAAGATGTAGGTCAGGCCGAGTTCGTCCTGCAGGTCCTCGAGCAGGTTGATCACCTGCGCCTGGATCGACACGTCCAATGCCGAGACCGGCTCGTCGCAGACCAGCAACTTCGGTCGCAGCGCCAGCGCGCGGGCGACCCCGATCCGCTGCCGCTGGCCGCCGGAGAACTCGGCCGGGAACCGGTTGTAGTGCTCAGGGTTCAGCCCGACCAGCTCCATCAGCTCCTGCACCCGGCCGCGGCGCTCCTTGCGGGTGCCAATCCCGTGAATTACGAACGGGTCGGCGATGATCGACCCGACGCGACGGCGCGGGTTCAGCGATCCGTACGGGTCCTGGAAGATCATCTGGATGTCGGTGCGGACCTCGCGCATCGCCCGGCCAGACAGCGACGAGATGTCCCGGCCGTCGAACTCGATGGTTCCCGACGTCAGCGGGTAGAGCCGGGCGATGCAGCGGGCCAATGTGGACTTGCCGCACCCGGTCTCGCCGACCAGCCCCAGCGTCTCGCCGCGACGGACCTCGAGGCTGACACCATCGACGGCGCGGACGACGTCCTTCGACGCCCGCAACCCGATGGTGGTGCGGATCGGGAAGTGTTTGACCACGTTGTCGAGCCGCAGCAGCACGTCCTTCTGCTGCGCCGGTTGTTCGGTCGTGGCCACGGGTGCCGTCACGTCGCCTGCTCCAAGACCTGGGCCGCGGCCTGCTGGCCGAGGTCCGTGCGGTGCTCCGCGACCGCCTGCTGCCGCAACCGCTCGGCCTCCTCGTTGACGCCGACGGCGTTGGTCGGCAGCCAGCACGCCGAGCTGTGGGACGGTCCGGTCGGGATCGGCAGCAGCGGCGGCGACTCGGTCACGCAGCGGTCCATCACATAGTTGCACCGCGCGCGGAACGAGCAGCCGGACGGCAGGTCGATCAGGCTGGGCGGCTGACCCGGGATCGGCTTGAGGCGCGCCCGCACGCCGGTGTTAGGCAGCGACTCGAGCAGGCCCTTCGTGTAGGGGTGATGCGAGGCGTAGAACGCGGTCGAGCGGTCGGACTTCTCGACGGCGCGCCCGGCGTACATCACCATCACGTCGTCGGCCACGTCGGCCACCACGCCGAGGTCGTGGGTGATCAGGATGATCGCGGTGCCGAACTCCTGCTGGAGCCGGGCCATGACCTCGAGCACCTGCGCCTGCACGGTGACGTCGAGCGCGGTCGTCGGCTCGTCGGCGATCAGCAGGGCGGGGTTGAGCGCCATCGACATCGCGATCATCGCGCGCTGCCGCATGCCGCCGGAGAACTGGTGGGGGAAGTCGTCGAACCGCTCCGCCGGCCGCGGGATGCCGACCAGCCCGAGCAGCTCGGTGGCGCGCGCCCTGGCATCCGCCCGGTCGACCTGCTGGTGGGCGTGGATCATCTCGGTGATCTGCTTGCCCACCCGGTAGAACGGGTGGAGGCTCGACAGCGGGTCCTGGAAGATCATCCCGATCTGCGCGCCGCGGATCTCACGCAGCTCTTTCGAGTTCATCCTCAGCAGGTCCGCGCCCTCGAACTTCGCGGTCCCCGTGATCCGGGCATTCGGGGTCAACCCGACGATCGTCTGGGTCGCCACGCTCTTGCCCGAACCGGACTCGCCGACGATGCCGAGAGTCTGGCCGGCCTCAACGGCGAAGGACAGGCCCCGGACCGCCTCCAGCGGTCCGTCCGGCGTCGAGAAGGTGACGGAAAGGTCGTCGACCTCGAGCAGTGCCAAGCAGATCCCTGACTTCCGTTCAGATGGTGCGATCGGACCGGCTCGGCGCCACTATGGCACGGCCTGCCCGCCGCGACAGCACAGTCCGGCAAACGATGTGAGGGACGACGGCGTGATCACCGTCGTCCCTCACATCGTCGCTATCAGACCTGGCTGTTACTTGAAGTAAACGCTGGTCCAGTCACCGTTCTGGTAGTTGGTGAAGTAGATGAAGTTGGCGAGCTTGCTGCTGTTGAAGTAGTTCGCCTGCTTCGGGTTGGTGAACGGAATCCAGACCGCGTCCTTCATGACCTGGACGTCGGCTTGGTGCCAGATCGACGTTGCCTGGCTGACCGACGGTGCGGCCAAAGCCTGGTCGATCAGGTTGTCGACCTTGACGTCCTTGAAGTCGCCGAAGTTGCTCGACGACGGCGCGAACACCCGGCCGTCGAACAGCGGCTGGAAGTAGGTCCGGGCGGAGTTGCCCTCCCAGTCTGCGCCCCAGCCGGCGAACGCCAGGTCCCAGTTGCCCTTCTGCGTGACGCTCGGCTGCACCTCGAGGTACTTGCCGTAGACGTCGGCGATCGGCGCCGGCACCAGCGTCACGTGGACGCCGACCTTCTTGAAGTCGCTCTGCAGCACCTGGGCGGCGCTGGTTGCGCAGGTCGACGTGTTGGCGTAGAGCACCTTCAGCGTCAGGTTCGTCGCACCCGCGGCCTGCAACATGGACTTCGCCTTGTTGGGGTCGTACGGGTACAGGTTGTACGCCGGTGAGCTACCGGCAATGTCGGCCGGCAGCACCTGGTGAATCGGGTTGTTCGTCAGCGGGCCACCACACACCTGCAGCATGTGCGCCGTGTCCGCGGCGTACTCCAAGGCCTGCCGCACGGGGATCTTCGACAGGGCGCCGTTGTTGTTCGGCGAGACCGTGTTGAAGACCACGTACGGGTTGTTGGAGCTGGTCGGGTCGATCCGCAGGTTGGGGTCGTGCACGCGGTTCAGCTGCGGCACCTGCGACGGCAGCGGGAAGGTGTCAAACTCCATGTCGGCGGTGCCGGCCTGGATCTGCTGCTGCACTGCCTGCTGCGTCAGCCCCGTGGTGATGTCGATGTTGTCGACGTACGACGGCCGGTTGGGGTCGGTCGAGCGCTCCCACGCCGGGTTGCGCGAGAACGTCCAGGACTTGCCCGGGACGTACTTGTCGACCTTGTACGGACCGTCGGAGATGTAGTGCTGGCCGAGCGCGGCGGAGTTCGGCGCGTACTTCATGTACTCCACCGGAACCGCCGACGCGAACGGCAGCGCCAGGATGTTGTTGAAGTCGCTCGCCGGCTGGATCAGGTGGAAGGTGAGCGTCTCGCCACTCGCCTGAATGCCGGACACCTCGGACAGATGCGCGTTGATGTAGTTCTTCAGCGCGGCCGCCGACGTACCGATCTTCAGCTCGCCGTCACAGAACTTCTTGAAGCCGACGATCGTGGACGTCAGGTAGCTGGAGGCACCGAACGCCTTGACCGGGTTGCACGTGCGCGCAAGCCCGCGAGCGAAGTCGGCGGCGGTCACCTGCCGGGCTGGTGTGGTGTCCCACTTGACGCCCTGCTTGATGGTGAACGTGTAGGTCTTGCCGTCCGACGAGATCTTCGGCAGGTCGGCCGCGTCGCCAACCGGCGTCGTGCCGAACTTTCCGGTCGATGGGTCCCGCGGATAGGTCAACAGCTGGCGGGCGATCAGGTTCGCGATCTCGTAGTCGGTGGTGAAGTACCACGCCGCCGGATCGGTTCCGTCGATGTCGCTGACGCCAACCAGCTTCAGCGTGCCCCCCATGTGCGCGCCGGCCGGTGCGCTCGAGCCTTGGCTGCTCGGACTGCCCCCGCTGCTGCCGCCACACGCCGCCGCGAGCGACAGCGCGCCAGCGCCCAGCAGGGCTACGGCGCTTCTCCTGGCACGTGTCCGCATGGACACTCTCCTTCCTCGCCGCCAGCAACTGTGCTGGGCGAAAACGGGGACAAACATAAGGGTCATGGGTCGAGTTGGGTAGGCCCCACACGGATTTGGCCACGTATCGTGACCTGACGGTGACCTTTCTGCCGGGTAACCGTGCGGAGTGCGGATCAGCCGCCAAACCTGACGATCCGGACGAAATCCTCCGCCACCAGGCTGGCTCCGCCGACCAATGCGCCGTCGACGTCGGGCATCGCCATGATCCCCGCGATGTTGTCCGGCTTCACCGAGCCGCCGTAGAGCACCCGCACGCCGTCGGCCAGCTTGCGGTCATACCGCTTCGCGAGCGCCTGCCGCAGCGCGGCGCAGACCTCCTGGGCGTCATCCGGAGTCGCGACCTCACCGGTGCCGATCGCCCAGATCGGCTCGTAGGCGATCACGATGCTGGCGGCCTGCTCGGCGGTGACGTCGGCCAGCGCCGCCTCGAGCTGCGACGTGCAATGACCGGTATGCGTCGCGTCGCGTCGGACGTCCAGCGACTCCCCGACACACAGGATCGGCGTGATGCCGTGCCGCCCGGCGGCCAGCACCTTCGCGTTGACCGTCTCGTCGGTCTCGCCGTGGTGCTCGCGCCGCTCGGAGTGGCCGACCGTGACGAACTCGCAGCCCAGCTTGGCGAGCATCGCTCCGCTGACGTCGCCGGTGTAGGCGCCGCCGTCATGGGGTGACAGGTCCTGCGCGCCGTACTTGATCCGCAGGTGGTCGCCGTCGACCATCGTCTGCACGCTGCGGATGTCCGTGAACGGCGGCAGTACGGCGATGTCGACGGCGTCGAAGTCCTGGTCGCGGAACGAGAACGCCAGCTTCTGCACCAGGGCGATCGCCTCGAGGTGATTGAGGTTCATCTTCCAGTTGCCCGCCATCAGCGGGGTCCGAGATGCCACCGGCTCAGCCTGCCAGGGCGGCCAGGCCGGGCAGCTCCCGGCCCTCGAGGTACTCCAAGCTGGCGCCGCCGCCGGTCGAGATGTGGCCGAAGCGGTCTTCGCCGACTTCGAGCAGCCGCACCGCGGCTGCGGAGTCACCACCACCGACCACGGTCAGCGCGCCACCGCCGGCCGCTCCGAGCGTGGCGATCGCCTCCGCGACGCCTTTGGTGCCTGCGGCGAACGGCGCCACTTCGAAAACCCCCATCGGCCCGTTCCAGAACACCGTCCGGGCGCCGGCGAGCTCCGCTGCGAACCGCTCGACGCTGGCCGGGCCGATGTCGAGGCCTTTGTCGCCGGCGGGGATGCCGTCGGCCGGGACCACCCGGGTCTCGGCCGCGGCGTCCACCTCTGCGGCCACAACGATGTCGACCGGCAGCACGATCTTCCCGCTCGCCAGCAGCCGCCGGCAGGCATCGACCTGATCGGGCTCGAGCAGTGAGTCGCCCACGCCGTAGCCCGCTGCGGCGAGGAAGGTGAAGCACATCCCGCCACCGATCAGCATCCGGTCGACGGTCGGCAGCAGGTGCTCGATGACGGCGAGCTTGTCCGACACCTTCGACCCGCCGAGCACGACGACGTACGGCCGGGCCGGCTCCTCGGTCAGTGCGTGCAGGACCTCCAGCTCGCGACGCACCAGGTCGCCCGCGGCGTGTGGCAGCCGTCGGGCCACGTCGTCGACACTGGCGTGCGCTCGGTGCACCGCGCCGAAGGCGTCGTCGACGTAGACGTCGGCCAGCGCCGCCAGCTCGTCCGCGAGCGCGCCGCGCTCGGCGGGGTCTTTCGCGGTCTCACGCGGGTCGAACCTGATGTTCTCCAAAAGCACGAGGTCTGCGTCTTCGGGATCCTCGTGCGGGCCGGCGACGAACCGGACGTCGCGGCCCAGCAGCTCCCCCATCCGCTCGGCCACGGGCGCCAGGCTGTAGCGCGGGTCGGGAGTGCCCTTCGGCCGACCGAGATGCGCCAGGACGATGACCCGCGCGCCCGCGTCGAGCAGCCGCTGCCAGGTCGGGAGGCTCGCCTGGATCCGGCCGTCGTCGGTGATCCGTGCGGTTGCTCCGTCGAGGTCCAGCGGCACGTTCAGGTCGCTTCGGACGAGCACCCGCTTGCCCCGAAGGTCACCCAGCGCATCGATCCCGGGTGTCGAAGAAGCGGCAGTCGACGGCGTCACGCCGAAAGGCGAGCGCCGACGAGCACGACGAGGTCGGCGAGGCGGTTGGAGTAGCCCCACTCGTTGTCGTACCAGCCGTAGACCTTCACCTGGTCGCCGATGACCTTGGTGATCGGCGCGTCGAAGATGCACGACGCGGGGTCCGTCACGATGTCGCTGGAGACGATCGGGTCGGTCGAGTAGCGCAGGATGCCGCGCAGCGGCCCCTCGGCGGCCGCCCGGAACGCCTCGTTGACCTCCTCCGCCGACGCCGGCCGGGAGAGGTTGGCCGTCAGGTCCGTGATCGACCCCGTTGGGATCGGGACCCGCAGCGAGTAGCCGTCGAGCTTGCCGTCCAGCTCGGGCAGCACGCGGCCGATCGCCTTCGCCGCACCGGTGGAGGTGGGGACGATGTTGATCGCGGCGGCGCGCGCCCGCCGCAGGTCCTTGTGCGGGCCGTCCTGCAGCATCTGGTCCTGGGTGTAGGCGTGGACCGTCGTCATCAGGCCCCGCTCGATGCCGAACGCGTCGTGCAGCACCTTGGCCATCGGCGCCAGGCAGTTCGTGGTGCACGAGGCGTTGGAGATCACCGTCTGGGAGCCGTCGTACGCACCGTCGTTGACGCCCAGTACGACGGTCAGGTCGTCGCCGGTCGCCGGCGCAGAGATGATCACCTTCTGCGCGCCGCCGTCGTCGACGTGCTTGCGCGCGTCCTCGGCCTTGGTGAACAGGCCGGTCGACTCGATCACGACGTCGACGCCGAGGTCCTTCCAGGGCAGCGCGCCCGGACCGCCTCGCTCGGCGAGCCCGACGATCTCGCGGCTGCCGACCGTGATCCCCTTGTCGGTCACCTCGACGGGTTCGGGGAACCTGCCGAGCACGCTGTCGTACTTCAGCAGGTGCGCGATCGTCGCCGGGTCGCCGAGGTCGTTGTAAGCGACGACCTCGAGGTCATGGCCGCCGGCGAGGGCAGCGCGAAAGAAGTTGCGGCCGATCCGACCAAAGCCGTTGATGCCCACCCGGGTGGTCACGCTGCGTCTCCTTGTACGTCGATTCGCACGTCGATCCGATCAACCGAGGGTAGCGAGGCCGGCGGAGCGCATCGCGTCCACCGGCGCCGTCTGCCCGGTCATCAGCCGGATCTGCTCGGCCGCCTGCTCCACCAGCAGCTCCAGCCCGCCGACCACCGGCCCGCCCGCGGCCGACCACGCGGCGGCGAGCGGTGTCGGCCAGGGCGCGTAGACGACGTCGAACAGCAGGCCGTCGGCGCGCCGCAGCGCGCCGGCGAGCCCGTCCGTCGCCCCGGCCGGGGCGGTCGCGACCACCAGCGACGCTCGCTGCCAGTCGTCGGTGCCGCCCCACGGCAGGATTTCGAGTGCGATCCCGGCCCGGTCGGCAACCGGACGGAGCCCCTCGGCGACCGCCGGCCGCCGAGCCAGCACGCGGACCGAGGTGGCACCGGCGCGAGCCAGCGCCACAATCGCCGCCGCCGCGGTGGCGCCGGCGCCGAGGATCCAGGCGTCGGCATCACGGAGCGTGACCAGGCCGGCGCGGCCCAGCGCGGCAACCATCCCCGGCACGTCGGTGTTCGCGCCGTGCCAGCCGTCGTCGGCGAACACGACGGTGTTCGCGGCACCGACCGCTGTCGTGGTGTCGTCGTGATCCGCCAGCAGCGGCAGCACGGCACGCTTCAGCGGCATCGTCAGCGAGACGCCGGCCAGCCGCTCGTCGGCCAGCCGCCGCAGCGTGTCCGGCAGCGCCGCTTCGTCGCACTCGACCGCGCGGTAGTCCCACCCGTCGAGACCCAGCGCGGCGTAGGCGGCTCGGTGCAAGACCGGGGACAGCGAGTGGCTGATCGGGGAGCCGAGGACGGCGCCGCCGCTACGAGACGCCATTGCGGCGCGACTCGGCGACCAGCGCGTTGAACTCGCTCAGCGTGCGGGCGTACGCAGTGTGGCCGGCCTTGTCGATCGTCACGAAGTACAGGTACGAGTTGTGGGCGTGGTGCAGCACCGCCTCCAGGGCCGCCTGGCCGGGCGAGTTGATCGGGGTCGGCGGCAGGCCCGGGTTGAGCCGGGTGTTGTACGGCGAGTTGAGCTGCAGGTCGCCCGCCGTCAACGGCCCGTGGTTGGGGCCGAGCACGTAGTAGAGCGTGGCGTCCGAGTCGAGTCGCATGCCGTCGTGCAAACGGTTCAGGAACACCTCGGCGATCTTCGGGTAGTCGCTGACCAGCCGCCCCTCGCGCTGCACGATCGACGCCAGCGTCACCACGTCATGTTCCGACAGCCCCACCCGGCGGGCGCCCGCCGCGAGGTGGACGTCCTGGGCCGCCTGGTTGAACCGCACCACCATCATCCGAAGCGCTTGCAGCGCGGAGGTGCCGGGCTGGATCTGGTACGTCGCCGGGAACAGGAATCCCTCCGGCTTGCCGTCGGCGTACGACGACAGCTGCAATCCCTGCGGCGAACGCAACACGGCGCGCAACGACGACGCGCTGATCGGAGTGTCGGCGGCCAGCCGGGCCACGATGTCGTCGGCGGTGAAACCCTCGGGGATCGTCACCGTGTAGGCGACGAGTGACGACGGCTTGAGCAGCAGGTCGAGCGCCAGCGACGCCTTCATGCCCTCGTGCAAGTCGTAGGTGCCCGGCGCCACCTGACGCGAGCGCGGGTTCGCGGCTGCGGCCGAGGTGAACGCGCTCGCGCTGCGGACGACGCCGGCCGCGGCAAGCGTCTGCCCGATCGTGGCAGCGCTGTCGCCGTCGTGGATGACGACTTGCACGCTGCCGCTGCCGTCGCCGGTGAAGTCCCCGCCCCCGCCGACCAGCTTGTCGTAGGCGGCATGCACGCCGTAGCCGGCGAGGCCGAGCACCACGATGACGGCGACGGCAACCGCGGCGAGCCGATCCCACCGGACACCAGTGCGCGGGCCGCGACGCGGCGGGTCCGGCTCGTCCGACATGCCGATGCCGAGGTCGCTCACTGGTGCACCCTCGTCGGGCGCACCAATGCGGAGACGCAGATTTCATTGGAGCGAGCCACCTCCGCTGCGCTGCGGTACTCGCTCATTGGCCCACCTCCCCCGCCGGCCGGCCGATGGCGCGCTCGCCGTCCAGCGCCGCCTGCAGCACGACGACGGCGGCGGCGGCATCGACGATCTCGCGCTGCGCGCGACTGGACTTCCCAGCGGCTCGCAATCCCCCGCTCGCTTGGGTGGTCGACAACCGTTCGTCGACCAGCCGCACCGGGAGCGGGGCGACACGGCGGGCCAGCGCCGCGGCATAGTCCCGCACCGCCACCGCTGCCGGCCCCTCTCGGCCCGACAGCGAGCGAGGCAGCCCGACGACGATCTCGATCGCCTCGTGCTCAGCGGCGAGTCCTTCCAGTTCGCCGAGGTCGCGGTCACCACGTGGGTCGCGGCGCAACACGGTCAGGGGGTACGCGAGCACCCCGCCAGGATCGCAGGCGGCGACGCCGACCCGCACCGTGCCGACGTCCACTCCGAGCCGGACCCCGCTACGCACTACCGCCGGTCACCCGGCCCACCATCGCCGCGAGATCGCGCAACGCGGCGTCGAGCGCCTCGGGCTTGCTGCCGCCGCCTTGCGCAACGTCATCGCGGCCGCCACCGCCGCCGCCGAGCGCGGTCGCGATCTCCTTCACCAGCGCCCCGGCACGCGCGCCACGCTGCCGGCCGCGATCATTGACCGCCACCACAACCAGCGGCCGCCCACCGCTGACCGCGCCGATCGCCACGACGGCGGCGCGCGCGACGTCGATCCGGCCGCGGACGTCGAGCGCCAGCTTCCGCAAGTCGTCGACGTCGACCCCGTCCGGCGCGCGATGAGCGACCACGGCGACGCCGCTGACATAGTTCGGGTTCGCGGCCAGCTCGCCGGCCGCCGACATCACACTGGCCATGCGCAGCTTTTCGATGTCCTTCTCGAGCTCACGCACCCGCGCGAGCGCCCCGCTCACCCGCTCGACCAGTTCCTCGGGGCGGGTGTTGAGCAACTCGGTCAACTGCGAAACCAACAAGTGCTCGCGGGCGAGATAGTCGTAGGCGTCGGCGCCGACCAGGCCTTCGATCCGTCGCTTCCCGGTCCCGATGGAGGCCTCGCCGAGCAGCTTGACGACCCCGAGCTGCGCCGAGCGGGCGGCATGGGTGCCACCGCACAGTTCGCGGGCGTAGTCACCGACCTCGACGACCCGCACCTCGTCGCCGTACTTCTCACCGAACAGCGCGATCGCGCCGATCCGGCGCGCTTCGTCCTGGCTGGTGATGAACGCCCGCACCGCCAGGTCGGCCAGCAGCACGTCGTTGACCTCTGCCTCGACGTCGGCGAGCACGCTGTCCGGCACGGCGCCCGGCGAGGCGAAGTCGAACCGGAACCGGCCGGCGTCGTTCTGCGAGCCGGCCTGCGTCGCCTGCTCCCCGAGCGCGCGGCGAATCGCCTGGTGCACGAGGTGGGTGGCGGTGTGCGCCCGCGAGATGGCCTTACGGCGTCCGACGTCGACGGCAGCCACGACCGGCTGATCCACGGCGGCTTGGCCGCGGACTACGCGGCCCCGGTGCACGATCAGGTCGGCGACGGGACGCTGCGCGTCGTAGATCTCCACGACCGACCCGTCGGCGAGGGTGATGCTGCCGTGGTCGGCGAGCTGGCCGCCGGCTTCGGCGTAGAACGGCGTCCGGTCGAGGGCGACCTCGACCGTGCTGCCTTCCGGCGCGACCGGCACGGCTTCGCCGTCGACCAGCAGCCCGCGCACGGTGCCCTCGGCAACGATGTCGGTGTAGCCGGTGAACGTGGTCGGCCCGCCGCGCTGCAGCAGGCCGCGGTAGACCGACAGGTCGGCGTGCCCGGTCTTGCGCTCGGCGGTGTCGCGTTTCGCCCGCTGCCGCTGCTCCGCCATCAACCGGGCGAAGCCATCCTCGTCGACGGTCAGACCCTGTTCGCGCGCCATCTCGAGGGTCAGGTCGATCGGGAACCCGTAGGTGTCGTGCAGCCGGAACGCCTGCTCGCCGGGGATCGTCGCGTCGCCGGACCGGCGCAGGTCTGCGGTGATCCGGGTGAAGTGGGTCGAGCCGGTGCGCAGCGTCGCGAGGAACGCGGCTTCCTCGCGCTCGGCCACGCCGCTGATGCGCGCCCGGTCCGACAGCAGCTCGGGGTACGACGATCCCATCAGGTCGCAGGCCAAGCCGGTCAGCTCGCTCATCACCGCCCGGTCGACGCCGATCAGCTGCAACGTGCGGATCGTGCGGCGCAGCATCCGGCGCAGCACGTAGTCGCGGCCCTCGTTGCCGGGCGTGACGCCGTCGCCGATCAGCATCGTCGAGGTACGGGCGTGGTCGGCGACGACCCGCAGCCGGACGTCGGTCTCATGGTCGCTGCCGTATGCCGCGCCGCTCGCGTCGCTGGCCCAGTCCAGCAGCGGCCGGAGCAGGTCGGTCTCGAAGGCGTTGTCCACGTCCTGCAGCAGCAACGCCATCCGGTCGACGCCCATCCCGGTGTCGATGTTGCGCGCAGGCAAGTCGCCGAGGATCTCGTAGTCGTAGCCGGCACCCTCGCCCCGGACGTACTGCATGAAGACGAGGTTCCAGACCTCGAGGTAGCGCTCCTCGTCGGCGACCGGCCCGCCCTCGCGGCCGCGGTCCGGGCCGCGGTCGTAGTAGACCTCGGAGCACGGCCCGCACGGCCCGGGCACGCCCATCGACCAGAAGTTGTCCTCCTTGCCGCGCCGCTGCACCCGCTCGGCCGGCAGCCCGACGGTGCGGGTCCAGATCTCGAACGCCTCGTCATCGTCGTGGTAGACGGTGGCCCACAGCCGGTCCGGTTCGAAACCGAAGCCGCCCGCCTGCTGCGACGTGGTGAGCAGCTCCCAGGCGAGTGGGATCGCGCCTTCTTTGAAGTAGTCGCCGAAGCTGAAGTTGCCGGCCATCTGGAAGAACGACAGGTTGCGGGTGTTGGTGCCGACGATGTCGATGTCGGGTGTGCGCACGACCTTCTGAACGCTGGTCGCCCGCGGGTAGGGCGCCGGCTCCTGGCCGAGGAAGTACGGCTTGAACGGCACCATGCCGGCGTTGACGATCAGCAGCGTCGGGTCGTCGGCGATCAGCGACGCCGACGGCACGACCGTGTGGTCACGGGCCTCGAAGAATCGCAGGAACCGAGCCCGGATTTCCGCGGAGTTCATGCGGCCGGCGCATGCCCGTCGTCATCGAGCCCGAGCGCCTCCCGCAGCTCGGCTTCGCGATGCGCCGCACCCTCCTGCACCAGCTGCCACCACTCGCCGATTCGCTCACCGATGCCGCCGGCCTGCGCGGCGATGCCTTCGGGAGTCCAGCGAGCCGCCACCTCCGTCACTCGACGCACGACCAGCACGCCGACCGTCGCACCGAGGGCGACGTAGAACATCCGCTTCATGCGTCCGACTTTCCGCGACGGGCCGAGCGGGCGGCGGCACGGTCCTGTTTCAGCTGCGCCTTCACCCGCTTGCGGACGTCGGCCTCGTTGCGCTGGTTGATGGCCCGGCGTACGCCGTAGGAAAACGCCGCCACCTTGATCAGCGGTGACCCCAGCGTCGCCGCGAACACCGACGTCAAAGCCTTGGCGTTGGTCGAGATGTCCTGCACGTTCGCGGTGATCGTGTCGACGCGGGTCAGCTCGGCGTTGACCTGCACGACCGAGGTGGTCACCTCACCGAGCAGCGGCACGGTTTGGTCGGCAACGCCTTCGACCAGTTTTGCGGCCTCACCGATGACCTTGCCCAGCTTCACCAACACGAAGGCCAGGAAGCAGACCAGCACGGCCCAGAACACGGCCACGATCAGTCCAGCGACCTCGCCCCCGGACAGTCCGCCGCTTGCCACCACCATCCGCTATTGCTCCTTCGTCGCGTCGTCGCGCACCGCGGCGCGCAAGGCGGCGAGCCGCTCGCCCGCGGCTCGCTCGGCGCCCCGGTCTGAGGGGCGGTAGTAATCCCGGCCGACGAGTTCGTCCGGGACGTACTGCTGGTGAACGACACCGCCCGGGAAGTCATGAGCGTATCGGTAGCCGCGACCGTGATCGAGCCGCTTCGCCCCCGGGTAGTGCGCATCCCTGAGATGGGCGGGTACGGCGCCGCCCCGACCCGAGCGGACATCGGCGGTGGCCGCGTCGATGGCGCGGATCACCGCGTTGCTCTTCGGCGCCAGGGCGAGGTGGATCGTGGCCTGGGCCAGGTTGAGCCGGGCCTCCGGCAGGCCGACCAGCTCAAGCGCATGGGCCGCCGCCACGGCGACGCCGAGCGCGGCCGGCTCGGCCAGGCCGACGTCCTCGCTGGCGAGGATCACCAGCCGGCGGGCGATGAAGCGCGGGTCCTCGCCGGCCTCGATCATCCGCGCCAGGTAGTGCAACGCAGCGTCGACGTCACTGCCCCGGATGCTCTTGATGAACGCGCTGATGACGTCGTAGTGCTGGTCGCCCTCGCGGTCGTAACGCACCGCCGCGCGGTCCACCGCTTGCTCCAGCAGCTCGCAGGTGATCGTCGACGTACCGTGCGATCCCGCGACGCCTGCCGCCGACTCCAGCGCGGTCAGCGCCCGCCGGGCGTCGCCTGCCGACAGCCGCACCAGATCGGCCATGGCATCTGCCGCGATCTCGACCGCGCCGGCCAGGCCGCGCTCGTCGGCGACCGCTCGCTCCACCAGTTGCCTGATGGCGTCGTCATCGAGCGGATGCAGCGTCAGCAACAACGATCGCGACAGCAGCGGTGAGATGACGGAGAAGAACGGGTTCTCGGTGGTGGCGCCCACGAACGTCACGACCCCGGCCTCGACACCGGGCAGCAGCGCATCCTGCTGCGCCTTGGAAAATCGGTGCACCTCGTCGACGAACAAGACGGTTCGCGCCTCGCCGAAGCCGAGCCGTTGCTTGGCGTCGTCGATCGCCGCCCGGACGTCCTTGACGCCCGCACTGACGGCCGACAGTTCAACGAACACCCTGCCCCGGGCGATCAGCCGCGCGATGGTGGTCTTGCCGCTGCCGGGCGGTCCCCAGAGCAGCACGCTGGTGGTCGCGTCGCCCTCGACCAGCTGTCGCAACGGCGCGCCCGGCCCGAGCAGGTGTTGTTGGCCGACGACGTCGTCGAGGCTTCGGGGCCGCATCCGCGCCGCGAGCGGGGCAACCGATTCGGCCGCGCGCTCCGCCGCGTCCGCAAACAGATCGCCCGCCATGTCCGCTGAGCCTACGGCGGTGGCGTTGCGTCGATCCCGGCTTCTTTGCGCTGCTCGGCGGTGATCGGGGTGGGAGCGCCAGTCAGCGGGTCGCCGCCGCTCGACGCCTTCGGGAACGCCATGACCTCGCGGATCGCATCGGTGCCGACGAGCTCGGCCGCCAGGCGGTCGATGCCGAACGCGATGCCGCCGTGTGGCGGCGGGCCGTAGCGAAACGCTTCGAGCAAAAAGCCGAACTTGCTCTCCGCTTCCGCGCGGGAGAGCCCGATCACGTCGAACACGCGTTGCTGCATCTCCGCGCGATGGATCCTGATCGAGCCACCGCCGAGCTCGACCCCGTTGCCGACGACGTCGTAGGCCCGGGCCAACGCATGCTCCGGGTCGTCGTGGAACCGGTCGGCCCACTCGGCGGTCGGCGCGGTGAACGGGTGGTGCACCGCGGTCCAGCCGCCGCTGTCGGTCGGCTCGAACATCGGCGCTTCGACCACCCACAGGAAGCGCCACTCGTCTTCGCGGATCAGCCCTTGGCGACGCCCGACCTCGGCGCGCAACGCCCCGAGCAGCTCCAGTGTGGACCGGCGCGGACCGGCCGCGAACAGGATCGCGTCGCCGGCCCCGGCACCCGCGGCATCCGGCAGCGACTCGAGCAACTGCGGTTCGAGCTTCATGATCGAGCCTCGCAGCTCGTCACCGGCCTGCGGCACGAGCAGCCACGCGATGCCTTTCGCGCCGCGCGATCGCGCCCACTCCTGCCAGCCGTCCAGCTCCTTGCGGGTGTACGCCGCGCCGCCCGGCACGACCACGGCGCCGACATGTTCGGCCTGGAACACCCGAAACTCGGTGCCGCGCAGGTGTTCGGTGAGGTCGACCAGCTCGAGATCCAGCCGCAGGTCGGGCTTGTCGCTGCCGTAGCGCCGCATCGCCTCGGCGTACGTCATGCGCGGGAACGGCGTCGGCAGCTCGACGCCGAGCAGCTCGCGCCACAAGCTGGCCAGCAGCTCCTCGGTTAACCCGTAGATGTCCTCCTCGTCGAGGAACGACATCTCGATGTCGAGCTGGGTGAACTCGGCCGTCCGGTCGGCCCGAAAGTCCTCGTCGCGGAAACACCGGGCGATTTGGTAGTAGCGCTCGAGCCCGCCGACCATCAGCAGCTGCTTGAACAGCTGCGGCGACTGCGGCAGCGCGTACCAGTGACCGGGCTGGAGCCGCACCGGCACCAAGAAGTCGCGAGCGCCCTCCGGCGTCGACCGCGTGAGGTACGGCGTCTCGATGTCGACGAAGCCGTGCGCCTCCATGACCCGGCGGATGATCGACGTCGCCTTGGCCCGGGTGCGGATCGCGTGTGCGGGCCCGGTGCGGCGCAAGTCGAGATAGCGGTGCTTCCAGCGCAGCGTCTCGTCGACCCCGGAGTCGATCTCGTCGGAGCCGTCGATCGGGAACGGCACCGGCTCGCTCTCGCTGAGCACCGTAAGCGTCTCGGCGACGACCTCGATCTCGCCGGTCGGCAGCTGCGGGTTGACGTTGCCTTCGGTGCGCGCCGCGACGGTGCCGCTCACGGTCACGCACCATTCGGCGCGCACCGCGTGCACCTCGGCCAGGTCGCGGCACACCACCTGCATGACGCCGCTGGCGTCGCGGATGTCGACGAAGGTCACGCCGCCGTGGTCGCGGCGGCGCGCGACCCAGCCGGCCAGTACGACGGCGCGGCCGACGTCCGCGGTGGTCAGCGTGCCGGCGCCGGCGGTGCGGATCATTGCGGCGGCTCCTCGATGCGCGGCGCCAGGTCGTCCGCTGGCGGCTGCCAGGCGGTCGGGTCGGCCGCTACCTGCTCGCCGGAGCGAATGTCGCGCACCTCATGCCCGCCACCGGGCTGCGGGAACCAGACGTACGGGATGCCGCGGCGCTCGGCGAACCTGATCTGCTTGCCGTACTTCGCCGCTTCGGGTGCAACGTGGCTGGCAATGCCGCGGGCGCGCAATGCCGCCGCCACCCGCATGCACTCGGCCCGCGCGGGCTCGTCCGGCAGCGCGACCAGCACGCAGGTCGGCACCTTGCGAGTGGCGACGAAGCCTTGGCCGAACAACCGGCTGAGCAACCGGGTGACGCCGAGCGACACCCCGACGCCCGGATAGGTCGTCGTGCCGTCAGAGGCGAGCGCGTCGTAGCGCCCGCCGGAACAGATCGAGCCGAGCGGCTCCTCGCCGTCGAGGAAGGTCTCGTAGACCGTGCCGGTGTAGTAGTCCAACCCGCGGGCGATGCTGAGGTCGGCCAGCATCAGGTCGGGCGCGTGCTCCGCCCCGGCCGCGATCACCCGGCCGAGCTCGGCGACGCCGCGGTCCAGCATCTCGTCGGAGACGCCGAGCGCGGCGACCTGGTCGGCGAACGACTCGTCCGGCGTACGGATCGCGGCCAACGCCAGGCAGGCGTCGGCCTGTTCCGTCGTGCAACCGGCGGTGTCGACCAGTAGCGACCGCACGCCGGCCGGGCCGATCTTCGCCAGTTTGTCCACCGCGCGCAGCACGGCGTCGACGTCGCCGACGCCGAGGCCACGGCAGAAGCCGGCCGGGATGTGCCGGTTGTTCACGTGCATCCGGACGGGTGGCACCGGCAGCCGGCCCAGCAGGTCGGCGATGACGAGCGGCAACTCGACCTCGTAGTGAAACGACAGCTCGTCGCGGTCGATGACGTCGATGTCGGCTTGCAGGAATTCCCGGAACCGGCCTTCCTGCGGCCGCTCCCCCCGCCACGCCTTCTGGATCTGGTAGCGGCGAAACGGGAAGTCGAGGTGACCCGCGTGGTCGAGCACGTAACGGGCGAACGGCACCGTCAGATCGAAGTGCAGCCCGAGCCCGGCGTCGGACTCCTCGGCGTCGGCCTGCAGCCGGCGCAACAGGTAGATCTCCTTGTCGGTCTCCCCCTTGCGGAGCAGCTGGTCGAGCGGCTCGACCGCACGCGTCTCGATCGGCGTGAAGCCGTGCAGCTCGAAAACCTGCCGGACGGTGTCGAGCATCTGCTGCTCGGCGAGGCGCTGCTCGGGCAGCCATTCAGGGAAGCCGGACATGCCGGCCCGCCGTGCCATTGCGTCCGCTCCGTCTACAGGCCGCGAGTGACCGGCGCGCTGCCGGCCAGGTCGAGCAGGAACGGGTTGGTCGCCCGCTCCCGGCCAATCGTGGTGTCCGGCCCGTGGCCGGGCCGCACGAGGGTCTCGTCGGCGAGCGCGAGCGGCACCCGGCTGAGCGACTCCTGCATCTGCGCCCACGAGCCGCCGGGCAGGTCGGTGCGCCCGATCGAGCCGGCGAACAGCAAGTCGCCGGAGAAAAACTCGCCGTTGCCGGTGAACGTGACCGAGCCGGGCGTGTGACCCGGAGTGAGGTCGACGCGGAAGGTCAGGCCGGCCAGCTCGAGGGTTTCGCCGTCGGCCAACTCGCGCACGTCGGCGGGCTCCGCCCAGTCGAGGCGCCCCATGATCGGCGTACCCGGCGGCATCCCCATCGCGCCCGCCGGGTCGGAGAGCTGCTCGCGGTCGGCCGGATGGATCAGCGCCGGGATGTCCTTAGCGCCGCAGACCGGAGCCACCGACCAGGTGTGGTCGATGTGACCGTGGGTCAGCAGCACG
>DASZPL010000015.1:0-4290 GCA_035550315.1 Mycobacteriales bacterium
CGGCGGGTTGTCGAGCCGCCGCCGGGTCGAGAGAGGCAGCCGTGGGTCGACGGGCAGGGGTGAGTTCGCAGCAGACGCGCGACCAAGTGCTGCGCGCTGCCGCCAAGGTGTTCGCGCGGCGCGGGTACGACGGCGCGACCATCGCCGAGATCGCCGCCACGGCGAAGGTCAGCAGCGGCGCAATCTACGCGCACTACGACGGCAAGGCCGAGTTGTTCCTCGCCGTGCTCCGCACCTACGTGCAGCGCGAGGCCGAGCGCCGGCTGCACGACGACCGGCCGCTCGACGTCGGTGACCTGATTGCCGAGGCCGGCGCCAACCTCGACCGGCAGCCCGCCGCTGAGCGGACGCTGCTGATCGAGGCGATCATGACGGCGAAGCACGACGCGAAGGTGCGCCGGGCGCTGTCGCAGTGGTTCCGCGAGCAGCACGAGTTCATCGCCGCGTCGATCGTGGCCGCGCAGCGCGCCGGTCGGGTGACCGCGGACTTCTCGCCGCTGGCAGCCGCGCGGTTCTCGTCGACCGTGATGTTGGGCTCGCTGGTGCTCGACGTCCTCGACGTACCCGGCGTCGAGCACGACGACTGGGCGGCGTTCGTCACCCAGGTCGTCGACAACTTCCGCCCGGCGCGGCGCCCCGCGTCGTCGCGCCGCGCTGCCGGACGGCGCTAGGCCGCTTCGACCGGCCGGCCCGACGTCGCGAGTCGGCGGACCGCGGGATGGTCGCCGTCGACCGTGGCCTGTGCGGCGCGGATCGCCGCCGACCGATGGATCCGGGCGACGTCGGCCTTCTGGTGTGGCTCGACGAACGACACCACCGTGCCGGTTGCCCCCGCGCGGGCGGTGCGGCCCGACCGGTGCAGGTAGTCCTTGTGGTCGTTCGGCGGGTCGTAGTGCACGACCAGGTCGACGTCATCGATGTGCAGGCCGCGGGCGGCGACGTCGGTCGCCACCAAGACCCGGGTGCGGCCGCTGGCGAAGCCGTGTAGCGCGCGCTGCCGCTGGTTTTGGTTGAGGTTGCCGTGGATCGCGGCGGCGGGTACGCCGCGGCGGACCAGCTGCTTGGCCAGCCGGTCGGCGCCGTGCTTGGTCCGCACGAAGAACAGGGTGCGTGCCGGGCGGGTCGCAATCCGTGCCGCGACGTCGAGCTTGTCGTCGCGTTGCAACAGGAAGGCGTGGTGGTCCATCGTGTCGACCGCCGCGGTCACCGGCGCGACCGCGTGGATCGCCGGCTCGGAGAGGTAGCGGGTGACCAGCTTGTCGACGCCCCGGTCGAGGGTGGCCGAGAAGAGCAGGCACTGCCGGGTGGACGGGGTCTGGTCGAGGATCCGGGTGACGGCCGGCAGGAAGCCGAGGTCGGCCATGTGGTCGGCCTCGTCCAGCACCGCGGCTTCGATCGCGTCGAGCCGCAGCGCGCGCCGGTCGAGCAGGTCGAGCAGCCGACCCGGCGTCGCGACCACGACGTCGACGCCGCGTCGCAGCTGGTCGATCTGGCGGCCGATGCTGGCGCCACCGAAGACGGTGGTGACCCGGATGCCGAGCGCGAGCGCGATCGGGCTGAGGTCGTCGGCGACCTGGCGGGCGAGCTCGCGCGTCGGCACCAGGACGAGGCCGCGCGGCTGCCGGCCACGGCCGCCGTTGTTGCGCGTCGACAGCCGGGCCAGCAGCGGCAGACCGAACGCGAGCGTCTTGCCCGAGCCGGTCTGTGCGCGGGCAAGCACGTCGCGCCCGGCGAGCGCGTCCGGCAACGCCCGCGCTTGGATCGCGAACGGCTCGTGGATCCCGCGCTTGGCGAGGACGTCGACGGCCGGGGCCGGTATGCCGAGCTCGGCGAAGCTGCGCGGTGGCGGCGGGGGCTGTTGCTGCGATGCGGTGAGGGCGAGATCCAATGCCGTCGCCCGCGTGGGTCGCGCCGAGCCGGCAGGACGAGGCCGCGAGTGGCGACGCGAACGGGAATGCGAACGGGAACGTGCAGGGGCGGTCATGGTGCTCCAAGGTGCTGAGGCCGCGAAAGTGCGAGAGTCGGCCCGAGTCAGGAGCAACTAACGATCTGCGACCACGCGGGCGGCTCGCCCGCGGGAGAAGCGGCTGCTGCCGCTGTTCCCAGGCTAGCAGTCGGCCGGACGGCCTCAGGCTTGCGTGCTACGGTCCGACTTGGTTGCAGTTGCATTTCCTCGCCCGTGATCGGCGTTCGCGGAAATCTGACAGCGAGCGAACGTCGTACCGGGCAGCCGCCTAGGGCTCGGCGTTCTCCTCGTCGCAATCGACGATCCGCACCCGCGGATGCCGCTTTGCCCGAGGAGCCTTTATGGCCGAGCCGACGACCCCCCGGTTGGCAGCGATCATCCGGCATCTGGCTGCGAGCCTGCTGCTCGCGACCATCATCCCCAGCGTGCTGTTCTATATCTGCCTGATGGTCGGCGACATCTGGGCCGCGCTCGCCGCGGCGCTCGCCTGGTGCTACGGCGCGATGGCCTGGCGGATGGGCACCCGTCGCCGTTGCTCCGGCTTGCTGTGGTTGACCGCCGGCGGTCTCACCGCGAAGACGGTGTTCAGCCTTGCCACCGGCAACACCTTCGTCTACTTCTTGCAGCCGGCGGTGACCGACGTCGCCATTGCCGTCGTCTTCCTGATCTCGCTGGCCGGCGCGCGGCCGGTCGTCGCCCGGCTCGCCGGCGACTTCTACCCGATGACCGACGACATCGCCGCGCATCCCAGGGTGCAGCGGTTGTTCTGGCACCTCACCTTGATGTGGGCGATGCTCTGCCTGGTGCAAGCCGGCGTCACCGCCTGGCTGCTCGAGACCACGTCGCTCAGCACGTTCGTGGCCGCCCGCACCGGCGTCACCACCGGCATCGCGGTTGCCGGCGCTGCGGTCACGGTTGCGGTCGCGGCCCGGATCGCGCGCAGCGAGAACCTGCTGTTCGTACGCCGCGCCGCGCCGCTTCCGGGCTAACCGGCAGCGCGGCCAGCCGGAACGGCACGCGAACCGAGCGTTGTCGAGTTGACGTGGCGATTTCGACGATTTCGGCGCGTGAACTCGACAACGCGCGGCACGTCAGGAGCTGACGAGCAAGTCCGCTTCGAACTCGAGTGCCCGCCAGGTGCGGCGGAGCGCGGGTGGGGCGCCGATGAGCGACAACGGGTTGCCGGCCAGGTGGCGGCGACGCACCACCTCATGTAACTGCCAGGCGGCGTCGCCGTCGATGAACGCCAGCCGGTCGAGGTGCAGCGCGGTGTCGGTGTTCGGCAGCCCGGCGAGCGCCTCGCCGAACGCCGCGCCTTGCAGCGCGTCGACCTCGCCGGACAGCGCGGCGGCGTGGGGGCCGACGGCGTACAGCCCGAACACCGGCGCGGCCGGACCCTGCAGCGGGTGCACGCACGCGATCGCGTCGATGCCGGCGACTCGCCGGCTGTCGTACATGCACATTGGCGCCATCGGGTGCTCGGTGATGTAGCGGTCGGCGTACTGCTCCCAGCGGACGTGCGACTCGTGCCGCGACGGGTCGAGGACGAGCGGCGTCACGTCGGCGGCGACCCGCACGCCGCGGTAGCCGGCCGCTACGGCGGCGCGGACGCCGGCGTCGTAGATCGCCAGCTGGTGCGGCGAGTCGACCGGCTTCGACAGGTCATAGAGGTCGGTGGACGACTGCACGACCAGCGCGCCCGACGCGAGCGCGGCGGCGACGTCGGGGAGGGCGGCGAGCTCGTCGATAAGTACGTCGACCGGCGCCTCGCCGACGTAGAGGCCGCGCTGCCCGATCCGCATCCCGTCGGCCAGCCATTGGACTGCGATCGCGGCGCGCTCGGCATCGGAGGAGTAGGACCAGCAGGCGTGATCCGCAACCGTCGGTTCACGCGACGGTGTCCAGGACGAGCTACGCGCCATCGGCATCACCCCACCCGGCTCTCGTCCGCATCAGCCGCGACGTGGGCCCAGACCAGCTTGCCGTCGTCGAGCTCCCGATGCCCCCAGCGATCAGCGCTCCAGTCGACGAGGTGCAAGCCGCGGCCGCCGGGATTCAACGCATCCGTGCCGCGCGCCCGTGGGATGCCGCGGCCGGCATCGCCAACCGTCACAGTCACGCCAGATGCGTCGCGGCCGAGGGAGACGGTGAAGTCGGAGCCGCCGTGGCGGACCGCGTTGGTGGCGAGCTCGCTGGTCACGAGCACGCACCGGTCGATCAGGTCCCGCAGATTCCACGTCGTCAGCGTCTCGGCAACGAACCGGCGGGCGAGCCGCGGCCCGTGCGCGCCGTACGGAAACCGGCGGCTCGCTTCGGCATCCGCC
>DASZPL010000016.1:0-4852 GCA_035550315.1 Mycobacteriales bacterium
AGTGCGAGCTCGGCGTCGGCGAGCGCGCGCTCGAGGTCGGATCGCGCCGCCTCGGCGCCGGCGAGCCGCGCCTGGTCGGCGGCGAGCACCTCGGCGACCGCGGCCTGCTCGTCGCGCACCTGGGCCGCCTCGGCCTCCAGCAGCGCGGGGTCGCGCCCGGGCAGCTCGTCCTCGACCGGCGCCGCGGTGTGCCGCTGCCGCTCGGCGGCGAGCGAGGACAGCCCGCGCAGCCGCTCCCGGAGACCCGCCAGCCGGTACCACGTCTCCTGCGCCTGCGCGATCCGCGGCGTCTGCTCGGCGAGCGCGGCCTCGAGCTCAGCCTCGCGCTGCTGCTGCTCGGCGAGCCGGCGCTCGACGTCAGCCCGCCGCTGGGTCAGCAGCGTCTCGTCGGCGACCTCGGCGTCGAGCTCGCCGCGCAGCGTGGCGAGGTCGTCGGCGAGCAGCCGCAGCCGGGCGTCGCGCAGGTCGGCCTGGATGCCGACGGCGCGCCGGGCGATGTCGGCCTGCCGGCCGAGCGGCTTGAGCTGGCGCCGCAGCTCGGCGGTGAGGTCGGTGAGCCGGTTGAGGTTGGCCTGCATCGCGTCGAGCTTGCGCAGCGCGCGTTCCTTGCGCTTGCGGTGCTTGAGGACGCCCGCGGCCTCCTCGACGAAGCCGCGCCGGTCGAGGTCGGTCGCGGACAGTACGGCGTCGAGCTGGCCCTGCCCGACGACGACGTGCATCTCGCGGCCGATGCCGGAGTCGGCGAGCAGCTCCTGCACGTCGAGCAGCCGGCACGGGTTGCCGTTGATCGCGTACTCCGAGCCGCCGCCGGTGAACATGATCCGGGAGATCGTGACCTCGGTGTAGTCGATCGGCAGCGCACCGTCGCTGTTGTCGATGGTGAGCAGCACCTCGGCGCGACCGAGCGCCGGCCGGCCGGCGGTGCCGGCGAAGATGACGTCGGCCATCTTGTCGCCGCGCAGCGACTTCGGCCCCTGCGCGCCGAACACCCAGGCGACGGCGTCGACCACGTTGGACTTGCCGGAGCCGTTCGGGCCGACGACCGCGGTGATGCCGGGCTCGAAGCGCAGCGTCGTAGAGGACGCGAACGACTTGAAACCCCGCAGGGTGAGGGACTTCAGATACACCCGGGCTCCGGCACTGTTGGGCTCCGGCACAGTTAGCTCGACGGCGGCGGGGAAGGCCGACGGCTACGGTAGCCGACCGGGCCGCGATGACCGGCGTATCCGCGCCGCGGCGTGCCGCGCGCGGTAGCGGGAAATGCGGGCTAGGTGAGGGCGGGCTCGCGGTCGGCGCCCGCGGCCGGCGGCACGGCGACCGGCTCGCTGGTGACGGTCTCGGCCATCGCCAGGCTGAGTACGTCGTCGTCCAACCGGAGGTCACCCGACATTGCGGTGCTATTAGCGGCCTGCAGCCGCGCTACCTCATCCTCGAGATCCCGCACCCGCTCGCGGAGTCGCCGAAGTTCGGCGAGGGAATGAAGATCGGGACCGCGCCCGACGTACCCGAGCAGGGCCTTCGCCATCTGCCAGATCCTCCACGTTGAGGACACACCGCGGACGGCCGACGTTCAGGTCGCCCCCGGTTGCATTGTTCCGCGCCCATGTGTCCGGTCGCGGCGCCTCAAGTGTGCCGCCGCCGGGGGCGGATGGTCAAGCGGCGGCCGGGTGAACAGACAGCGTTGGGGGCGGCTCCACCGGGAGCCGCCCCCAACCTGCTTCTTACCGGTTGGTGCTTACGGGTTGTGCTTGCGGATCTTCTGGCTCTCGATGCTCGAGAAGTGCGAGACGACGTCGTTGTCGCGCACCACCCGCACCCGGAACTTGTAGGTCTTGCCCGGGGTCAGGTGCTTGAAGGTCAGCGTGGCGTGGCCGCCGTGTCCGGTCAGCTTGGAGCCGATGAACACTCGATGGCCGTGCTTGGTGTAGCGGTAGAAGTGCATCACCACGTGGCTGAGCGAAGGCCGGGTCTCGCTGTGCACCTTGGCCCAGCCGCGGTGCGGCGAGCTGACCGAGATGCTCGGCTTCTCACTGACCCGGATGATCTTCGCGGTCGCCGTGGCCGTCGCCGTGCCCGACGTGGCGTGAATGACATCGCTACCAGCGTGGGTCGCGTGGTAGGTGAACACCGCGCCACCGTTGGCGGCGGTCGTCACCGAGCCGGACGCGTGGTTCGCGCCGGACACCGTGAGCTGGACCGTCGCGTTCGCGGCGGGAGTGCCGTCGGCGTTGAGCGCAGCCACGAGGACCTGCTCGGTGCCACCGACCTTGGTGCCACTCTTCGGGAACAGCTGGATCGCCGCCGCGCCGGTCGTCGCCACCGTGTAGGTGGACGTCGCCGTGCAGTTGCCGCCCGTTGACGAACAGCTCGTGCCGGCCGATGGAATCGTCGCCGTCACCGAACCGCTGCCGGTCGTGCTCGCAGTGGTGCTGACGGTGACCGACGCCGTGCCATCGGCGGCCGTGATGGCGGTCGCCGACGAGGTGGCGCCGATGCTGCCCGCGCCTGCCTGGGTGAACGTCACGGTAATGCCCGGCACGCCGTTACCGAACTGGTCGGCGACGGTCGCGGTGAACTGCTGGCTGCCGCCCGGCGTGATGTTGGTCGTCGCCGGAGCGAGTGCCAGCGTCAGCGCCGCGGTGGTGGCCGGCGGGTTGTAGGTGATCGTCCCGGTGTCCGAGACGGCGCCATCGGTTGCCGTCACGTTCTGCACACCGCTGTTGTTCGACGTCACGTCGGCGACGGCAATGCCGCTGCCGTTGGTGGTGACCGTGACCGTCTTCGTGCTGGTCGAGCTCAGGTGGCCGTGCGTGTCGACCGTGCCCTTGTCAACGGTGAACGTGACCTGCTGGCCAGCCAGCACCTCATCGGTCGAGTTCTTGACCACGGCGCAAACCTCGGTCGTCGAACCGAGCGCGACACCAGTCTTCGCCTTGGTGGCACCGCTCGCCGGCGGGCACGTGGTGTCAGTGCCACTGCCGCTGACGTCGATGGTGACCGTGCTGGGCGTCGTGGACCCGGTGATGTACTGCACCGTCGCCGTGGCCGGGTTTCCGGTCAGACCCGGATGCGTGGTGTCGGTGATGGTCACTGTGTCGGTCGACGCACCGGTGATGTTGGTGTCCTGGTAGCTGATCGTCGCGTTTCCGTTCGCGTCGGTCGTGGCGCTGGACACCGTCGTGCCGGTGTTGCGGCCAACCACCGTGGCGGTCAGATTGTCGCCAGAAACACCGTTCCCGAACTGATCGGTGACCTTCGCCGTGATCGTGACGGTGCCGCCCTGCGTGACCGACTGCACCTGCGGTGTCACCGTGAGGTTCGTCGGTGTCGGAGTGGCGAATGTTGCCGTCGCTGATGCGGTAACCGCACCGACACTGGCCGTCACGGTGAAGTGCTCACCAGCAGTGGGCGACGTGTCGGTCACGGTGAAGGTTGCGTTGCCACTTGCGTCGGTGGTTCCCGAACCCGTCGTCGGCGAGAGGGTCGTCGGCGGGGTACCACCCACCGAGAAGCTCACCGGCACGCCGGATACGGCATTGCCGCTGCTGTCAGTGGCGTGGGCGGTGAAGACCACAGCGTGCTGCGACAGCGGGATCGTGCAGGTGCTGGTCGCCGCACCTGTCGCGCCCGGAGTCGGGCACGACAGGCTCAGCGCCGAGAAGTTGGTCGGCGGTGCCTGGAAAATGGCCGTCCCCGTCCCCTGCACCTCACCAGACTGCGGGCCAGGGGTGCCGTTCGACTCGACGTAGAACGTGATCTGGTCGGTGCCGGCGCTGTTAGTGCCGCTGGTGTTGTGCAGTGTGCAGGTCACCTTGCCGTTGGAGTCGGTCGTCCCACACAGCGGTGGCACGGTGCCAGCCGCTGTCATGTCCGGTCCTGAAGTAACGTCCTCGCGCACCTGCTGGCCAGACAGCGTCTGCCCGCTCGCGTTCGTCACCGTGAGTTCGAAGGTGGCCGTCGTGCCGGTCACCTGGGTGACGGTGCTTGGCGTAACGGTGATGCCTCCAGCAGTGCTGGACGTGAAGGACTGAGTCGCAGTCTCGAAAATTTGTCCGGTGTGCGGTTCGACGTTGGAGTTGCCGCCGTTGTCATACGCCGTGACGTTCGCCGTGCTCGGCGTCACGGTCTGCGACGAAGTGAAACCGAAGGAAGTTGCACTGCCGTCTGCGTTGGACGTGACGACAAAGCGAAGGGTCTCGGTGCCGCCGCTGGGCCCCGTGTCGACGACTCCTGAGATCGGACCACTGCCGCAGGTGCTCAAAGTGCTCGTCGTGCCGGTGTTCGGTACGACCACCTGCACTGTGACCGGGTAGTTGCGAAGGAAGATGCCGCCGCTGTCGACGGGGTTCACCGTGTAGTTCGCGCAGTTGCCAACCGCGGTCGTCTGCGAGGTGGGCGAGAGCTTGAGATGGGCGGCCGGCGCATTCACGAAGACCGTGGCCGTACCGTTCGCGGTCTTGGTGCCGTTGGTCGCCGTGACGGCAACGCTGTCCGTGCCACTGGTCGTGCCGGCGTGGTACGTACAGGTGAAGTCGACGTCGGCACCGGAGCCGCCGCCGGCGGTGGGGGTAGTCGGACAGTTCACGCTTGTGTTGTCCGCGCCGGTGACGGCCGCCGTCGCTGTTGGCGCTGTCGTGGTGAAGCCCGATGTCGTGCCGGTGACCGTAACCGTGGCGCCTGTTGCCACCGTCTGGGTCCCGGTGCCCCCGGTGAAGCTGAGGCTTCCTGGTGTCTGTGCTGCCGCGGTACCGGTGGCAAGCGGCGAAGCCATTACTGCAGTCGCCGAGCCGATCACCAGCACCGCGGATGCCCACCGCCTGACGCGGCGGGAACCCGTAGGCCTTCTGCTCAT
>DASZPL010000017.1:0-12346 GCA_035550315.1 Mycobacteriales bacterium
CACCTCGGCGTCGGCCGCCGCCACGCCGGCACCCGCGTCCGAATGCTCATCAACGACCGCGAAATCCGAGTCCTCAACTACGCCGGCCAACTCCTCGGCGACTACACCATCGACCCGAACCGCAACTACCAAGCCCGACACAAGACCTAACCTTGTCCGGGATGTCCTGCGACAGGAGTCCGGGATGTCTCGCGACATCACAATGGTGGGCGAGGGGGGAGTTGAACCCCCACGTCCTTACGGACACACGGACCTGAGCCGTGCGCGTCTGCCATTCCGCCACTCGCCCGGGGGGCCGCCACGCTAGCACGCAGGCTCGTCCTGACCGGCCCGGATACGATCGGCTCAGGGCAGGGAAAGGACGCGTCGTGGGAGTCCTGCAAGCCTTCGAGCGGCGCCTCGGCGGGCTGGTCGAAGGCACGTTCGCCAAAGTCTTCAAAGGCGACGTCCACCCGGTCGAGATCGCTGGCGCCCTGCAGCGCGAATCCGACGACCGCAAGAGCGTGGTCGGCCACGGCCGGGTGCTGGTCCCGAACGAGTACGTCGTCGAGCTCGGCGACCGCGACTTCGAGCGGATGGCCGAGTGGGCCGAGCCGCTGGGTGACGAGCTCGCCGCCATGGTGCGCGAGCACGCCGCCGAGGCCGGCTACTCGTTCGTCGGCCCCGTGACCGTGCGGCTCGAGCACGTCGCCGAGATCGGCACCGGCACGTTCCGGGTGCGCAGCGCCGTCGCCGCTTCCGACGACGTGGCCTCCCACGGCGCAGCGCCGCTCAGCCCGGCCGAGGCCGGCCCGCACGGCCGCGGCTTCACCTCCCGGCCGCGCGTCGTCACGAAGGCTGGCGGTGCGGAGACGGCGTACTTCCTCTCGCACCCCGTGACGGTGATCGGCCGAGCGGCCGAGTGCGACATCCGGCTGGATGACCCGGGTGTGTCGCGGCGCCACGCCGAACTGCGCTACGCCGACGGCCGGGTCGAGCTGGTCGACCTGCGGTCGACCAACGGCGTGCGGGTCAACGGCAGCCCGACCGGTCGCGCGGTGCTGCAGGACGGCGACCGCATCGAAGCCGGCTCGACCACCCTGACGTTCCGCCAGGACGAGAGCTGACTTTCGAGGTCGCGTGCCCGAAGCCATCGTCTTCCTGCTCCGCGCAGTCGTGCTCGTGCTGCTGTGGGGGTTCGTCGTCGCCGCGATCGTTGCGGTGCGCCACGACGTGTTTGGCGTCCGGCCGCGCCGGGTCACCGCGCCACCGGCGCCGGCCGCGCGCAAGCCACCCGCTGCCAAACCCGTGAAGCCGCGCCGGAAGCGAAACGCGCCGCCGCAGTCGGTGGTCGTCGTCGAGGGCGGCGGCGCCGGCACGACGGTCGCGCTGACCGGCCTGCCGGTCACGATCGGCCGCGCTGCCGACTCGACGATCGTGCTGGCCGACGACTACGCGTCCAACCACCACGCCCGGCTGGTCCCCGCGGACGGGCAATGGATGATCGAGGACACCGGCTCGACCAACGGCACGTTCGTCGGCGACACCCGGGTTAACGGCCGGCTGCCGGTCACCGCCGGCACCCGGATCCGGATCGGCCGCTCGGTGCTGGAGCTGCGGCCGTGACCGCGCCTGCCGGGGCGAGCCGGTGAGCCCGCGGCTGCGAGTGGGCGCGCGTAGCGACGTTGGCCTGGTCCGCGAGGGCAACGAGGACGCGATGTACGCCGGGCCGCGGCTGTTCGCCGTCGCGGACGGCGTCGGCGGGTCGGCCGCCGGCGAGGTCGCCAGCTACCTGACGATCACGGCCTTGGCGCCGCTCGACACCGACGACGGCATCACCGATCCCGCCGCCGCGCTCGGCGACGCCATCCGCCGGGCGAACACTTCGCTCGGCGAGGCGATCGCCCGCAACCCTCGGCTCGACGGCATGGGTACGACGCTGACCGCGCTGCTGTGGGCCGGGGGGCAAGCCGCGCTCGCGCAGGTCGGCGACTCCCGCGCGTACCTGTGGCGCGACCGGCAGATGCAACAGATCAGCCGCGACCACACCTTGGTGCAGTCGCTCGTCGATGAAGGGCAGATCACCGAGGACGAGGCGGCGGTGCACCCGCGGCGGTCGTGGATCCTGCGCGCGATCGACGGCCGCGACGAGGTCGAGCCCGACCTGATCACGCTCGACGTGCACGTGGGCGACCGCTACCTGTTGTGCAGCGACGGGCTGTCCGACTACGTATCCGCCGACGACATCGCGCAGCGGCTCGGCGAGGCCGACCCGGACGCCGCGGCCGAGCGGCTGGTCGACGCCGCGCTGGCCGCGGGCGCACCCGACAACGTCAGCTGCATCGTCATCGACGTCGAAGACGGCAACGCCTCGGCCGACACCCGCCCGCCGGTGCTCGGTGGCGCGGCGGCGCAGCCGCCCGCTTTGCTCGGTGACCCGCCGGGTGACACCGCGACACCACCCGCCGGCGTCGACGACGGCGAGGCCGAGCGCACCACGGCCGAGAAACCACGCGGCCGCAGCCTCGGCCGCCGGCTCGCCGTGGTGAGCGGCATCGTCGTCGTACTGCTCGGCGCCGCCGTCGCGGGCACCGTCATCTACATCCACCACCAGTGGTACGTCTCGCAGGTCGGCGGCAACGTCGCGATCTACCAAGGCGTGCAAGGCCAGGCGCTCGGCATCGACCTGTCGCACCTGCACGCCCGCACCGACCTGCCGGTCGGCCGGCTCCAGCAGGACGACCGCGACCGGATCACGTCCACCATCGGCGTCGGCGGCCTGTCCGCCGCACAGACCGTCGTACGCCAGCTCCGGGAGCGGGCCTGCCGGCTATGGCAGTCGAGCCAGCCGCCCGCGCCCCGCCACCGCCATCACAACCACCGGGCCGCCAAACCCCCGCCACCGCCGACCTGGTGCGCCGGGACAACGATCAGCGAGGGGCAGTGACCGACACCGCCCTCCCCGTCGAGAAGCGGCGCGGCACCGAGTTGTTCCTGGTGCTGTTCGGCGTCGTCGTCACGATGGTCATGTTCACCTCGGCGAGCGCTGCGTTCAGCTCCAAGCTGCCGAGCGGACTGGTCGCCGACGGCATCGGCTTCGCCGCGCTCGCCGTCGCCGCTCACCTGGTGGTGCGCTGGCTGGCACCGTACGCCGACCCGATCCTGCTGCCGGCCGCGATCACGCTGAACGGCATCGGGCTGGTCGTGATCCATCGGCTCGACCTCGGGGTGCATCACAACCCGCACCCGAACGCGCCGCTGCAACTGGTGTGGACGGTGATCGGCATCGTGCTGTTCGCCGTCGTGCTCTGGGTGATTCGCGACCACCGCCGGCTCGAGACCCTCACCTACACCGCGATGGTCGTCGGCCTGGTGCTGCTCGTGATCCCGGCGCTGCTGCCCGCAAGCCACAGCACCGTCAACGGCGCGCACATCTGGGTCCGGTTCGGCTCGTTCTCGTTCCAACCGGGTGAGCTGGCGAAGCTGGCGCTCGAGGTGTTCTTCGCCGGCTACCTGGTGCGCAAGCGCGACGTGCTCGCCCTCGCCGGCCGCCGGGTGCTCGGCATCACGATGCCGCGCGCCCGCGACCTCGGCCCGGTGCTGGTCGCCTGGGGCGCGAGCCTGCTGATCCTGACCCGGGAGAGCGACCTCGGCTCCAGCCTGCTGTTCTTCGGCATGTTCATCGCGATGCTCTACATCGCGACGTCGCGCCGGTCATGGCTGCTGATCGGGCTCGGGCTGTTCGTCATCGGCTCGCTGATCGCCAGCGCCGTCATCCCGCACGTGCATGACCGGATCAACATCTGGCTGCACGCGTTCAACCCGCACTACGTCAACAACCAGAGCTACCAACTCGTGCAGGGGTTGTTCGGCCAAGCCGCCGGCGGCATCTTCGGCACCGGCCTCGGACAGGGCCACCCCGGGCTGGTGCCGTTCGCCAACACTGACTTCATCGGTTCGAGCATCGGCGAGGAGCTCGGCCTGGTCGGGATCATGGCGATCCTCACGCTCTACCTGCTGATCGTGATGCGCGGCTTCCGGGCGGCGGTCGGTGTCCGCGACGAGTTCGGCAAGCTGCTAGGGGCCGGCCTCGCGTTCCTGCTCGGCCTGCAGGTGTTCGTGCAGCTCGGCGGCGTCACCCGGCTGATCCCGCTGACCGGCCTGACGCTGCCGTTCCTGTCGTACGGCGGATCCAGCCTGATCTCGAACTGGATCCTGCTCGCGTTGCTGATCCGGATCAGCGACGGCGCGCGCCGGCCGGCGCCGCTTGGCCCGCCGACGCCGGACTCGCAGTCGACGGTGGTGATCCGCCGATGAACCGCACCGTCCGGCACGTCGCCGTCGCCATGATCGCGATGTTCGTCGCGCTGCTGATCAACAGCAACGTGGTGCAGGTCGGCGAGGCCTCGTCACTGAACTCGAACCCGGCCAACCACCGGCCGCTCTACGACAGTTACTCGCGGCAACGCGGCCCGATCGTCGCCGGCGGCACCGACGTCGCGCGGTCGGTCGCCACCAAGGGCGCGCTGAAGTACCTGCGCGTGTACCCGCAGGGCAAGGTCTACGCGCCGGCCACCGGCTACTTCTCACTCGTCTACGGCTCGACCGGCGTAGAGCAGGGCGAGAACGGCGTGCTCGCCGGCACCAGCAACAAGCTGTTCTTCAACCGGTTGTCCGACGAGATCACCGGCCACCAGCCGCGCGGCGGCTCGGTCGTGCTGACGCTCGACCCGCGGGCGCAGCAGGCGGCGTACAACGCGCTGGCGCAACACACGGTCGACTACAACGGCGTGCGGTCCGGCGCCGTGGTCGCGCTCGACCCGCGCACCGGCGCGATCCTCGCCCTCGCCAGCTACCCGTCGTACGACCCGTCCGTGCTCTCGACCCACAACAGCAAGCAGATCCGCCGGTCGTGGCACCAACTGGTCACCGACCCGTCGAACCCGATGCTCGACCGCGCGCTCAACGAGACCTACCCGCCGGGGTCCACCTTCAAGGTGATCACCGCCGCGACCGCGCTCTCCAGCGGCAAGTACAACCCGCAGTCGCAGCTGCCGGCGCCGAACCAGCTGAGCTTCCCCGAGACCACCCACACGCTGAGCAACTTCGAAGGCGAGACCTGCCCGGGCGGTGGGTCGATCAGCCTGTCGGACGCGCTGAAGGTGTCGTGCAACACCGCCTTCGGCGCGCTCGGCCTGCGACTCGGCGGCGACCGGCTGGCGGCGCAAACCCAGAAGTTCGGGTTCGGCCAGTCACTGTCGGTGCCGCTGCCGGTCTCGCCCAGCCGCTACGACAAGCCGCCGTCGCAGGCGCTACTGGCCGACTCCGCGATCGGCCAGTACGACGACGCCGTCACGCCGTTGCAGATGGCGATGGTTGCCGCAGCGGTGGCCAACCACGGGCTGATCATGAAGCCCTACCTGGTGAAGCAGACCCGCAAGCCGGACGCGTCGGTGCTGAGCACCACGCACCCGACGCCGTTCAGCCAAGCGATCAGCCCGGCGGTCGCGAGCGAGCTGACCACGATGATGGAACGCGTCGTCAACGAGTCCGGCGGCACCGGCGGCGCGGCACGAATCGCCGGCATCACGGTCGCCGGCAAGACCGGCACCGCCGAGAACCAGCCCGGCGCCCCGACGCACGCCTGGTTCATCGCGTTCGCGCCGGCGGAGCACCCGAAGATCGCGGTCGCGGTCGTCGTCCCGCACGGCGGCCAGGGTGGCGTCGCCGCCGCGCCGATCGCCCGCACGGTGATGTGCTCGGTGCTGGGATGCAGCTAATGGTCGAGGACGTACCGCAGTTCGCCGCCCGCTATCTGCTGGTCGAGCGGCTGTCGAAGGACGCGGCCGGCGCGGTGTGGCGGGCGTACGACGACATCGCCGGCCGGCAGGTCGTCCTGCGGTTGCACCCGACCGACGACCCGGCCGAACGCGCGCGGTTCGCCGCCCGCGCCAGCGCGTTGGCGACGGTCTCGCACCCCGGCGTGCCGCGGGTGCTCGACCACGGCGAGACCGACGACGAGTGCTACCTCGCCGCCACCTTCGTCACCGGCACCCCGATCTTCGAGGCGCCGGCACCGCTCGACCCCGCCACCGTCCTCGACGCCGTCGGCCAAGCGGCGCTGGCGCTGCAGGCGGTGCACGAGGCCGGCGTCGCCCACGGGCCGTTCGACGACGACGACCTGCTGGTCGCTGCGGACGGCGGCGTCAGCGTCGTCGGCTTCGCACCGCTGGCCGCGACCGACCCGCCGGCCGACCTCGCCAGCCTCGGCGCGCTCGCCCGCCGCCATCTTGGCGACGACGCTCCCGAGAGCGTGCGCGCGTTTCTCGACACCATGGCCGACCCGGCCGGACCGGCGCGCACCGCCCGCGAGGTGGGTCGCGAGGCGCTGGCACTCGCCGCCGCCCAAGCACCCGCCGCGCCGACCGCACCGGAGGCGCCGCCGACCCCGGCCCCGCCGCGAGGCGGCGGCTCGCCGACCCTCCCGCAGTACGACGACGCCGCCCGCCGCCGGGTCCGCAACCGGCTGCTGCTGATCGGCCTGGTCGTCGTGGTCGGCGGTCTCCTCCTGCTCATGCTGGTCGGCGGCAGCGGTGGCAAGGTGAATGTGCCGGACGTCCGCGGACTGAGCTACCACGACGCCGTGACCACCCTCGCTCAAAAGGGGCTGCGCGCCACCGAACAATTCAGTGGCGCGCCGCAGCCCGCGAATGCCTTCGATCCGGACGCCGTCGTGCTGCGCCAGTCGCCAAAGGCCGGCGTACAGGTGAAGGCCGGCACGCAACTGGTGCTGACCGTCTCCGCCGGGACCAGCAATGGCTAGGCGGATCCTGATCGGCGGCCGCTACGAGCTCGGGCCGATCGTCGGGCAGGGCGGGATGGCCGAGGTGCACCGCGGCCGCGACACCCGCATCGACCGGCAGGTCGCGATCAAGCTGCTGCGCTCCGACCTCACCCGCGACCCGTCGTTCCGCAACCGGTTCCGCCGCGAGGCGCAGTCCGCGGCGGCGCTGAACTCGCCGTCGATCGTCGCCGTTTACGACACCGGCGAGGACCGAATCGGTGGGCGGGACACGCCGTACATCGTGATGGAGTACGTCGAGGGCGAGACGCTGCGTGACCTGCTGGCCACCGAGGGCCGGCTCTCGCCGCAGCGGGCGCTGCAGATCGCGGCGGCGATCTGCCAGGCGTTGGAGCTGGCGCACGTCGCCGGGATCGTGCACCGCGACATCAAGCCGGGCAACGTGATGATCACGCCCAGCGGCGAGGTCAAGGTCATGGACTTCGGCATCGCCCGCGCCCTGACCAGCTCGACCTCGACGATGACCGAGACCGCGACGGTCATCGGCACCGCCCACTACCTGTCGCCGGAGCAGGCGCGCGGCGAGCATGTCGACGCGCGCAGCGACGTGTACTCGACCGGGTGCCTGCTCTACGAACTACTGACCGGGGCGCCGCCGTTCACCGGCGAGTCCGCGGTGGCCGTTGCCTACCAGCACGTCCGTGAGGATCCGCTCCCGCCGTCGTCGATCGAGCCGGACATTCCCAAGGCGGCGGACGCGATCGTGCTGACCGCGATGGCCAAGAACCCCGCCGACCGCTACGCCACCGCCGGCGAGATGCGCGCCGACCTCGAGCGCGCGTTGGCCGGCCGTCGGGTGCACGCGACACCCGTCATCGGCGGCGGCTCGCGGCCGATGCCGGAAGTGCCGCCGACGACGGTGCTGCTGCGCGAGCCGCGGCGCTCCCGGCACGGCTCGGCGTACCTGCTCCTCGGTCTCGGCTGCGTCGCAGTGTTCGCCATCGTCGTGCTGATCGCGCGGAGCCTGCTCGGTCCGGGCGCCGCCGACCTGCACACCCCGAACGTCGTCGGCTTGCAGTACGGCGACGCCCAGTCGACGCTGGCCTCCGACAACCTGCGAGTCGGGAACGTGACGTTCCAATACACCCGCAAGGACAACCGCGGGCAGGTGCTCGACCAGACGCCGCCGGCCGGGATCCTGATCAACAAGGGGGTCGCGATCGACCTCGTGGTCTCGCGCGGCATCCGCTTCGTCAGCGTGCCGACGCAGCTGGTCGGGCTAAACGTCGACGCGGCCACCGCGGCATTGCAGGCGGTCGACCTGCGCGCCGGCCCGACCGTGCAGCGCAACTCCGACAAGCCGGCCGGCCAGGTGCTGGCCACTCGGCCGGTGGCCGGGCAGAGCGTGCCGGCAGGCTCGAAGGTGACGTTGGTCGTCTCGAACGGTCAGATCAAGGTGCCGAAGGTCGTCGGCTTCGACGCCGACACCGCGACCGCGATGCTCGAGCAGGCCGGCTTCTCGGTGAAGCAGCAACGCGCCGCGGTCTTCACCCGGCGCAAGGAGGGTCTGGTCGTGGACCAGGCGCCGTCCGCCGGCAGCTTCGCGCAGAGCGGCAGCACGGTCGTCATCTTCGTCGACGAGAAGGCGCCGCCGAAGACCTCGCCGAGCCCGACCAACAGCCCGTCGACGTCACCATCGCCGACCGACTCGGCGTCGCCGACCGGCTAGCCGTCAGCGGAGGGCGACGGCCGCGCGTTGCCGATCGAGCTTCGCGGCCAGTTCCGGCACCCGGGCGAGCGCGGCCGGCTCGCCGCAAACCTCGAGCCAGTTCGCGAGCATCCGGTGCCCGCCTTCGGTGAGCACCGACTCGGGGTGGAACTGCACGCCCTCGACCGGGAGGTCGCGGTGGCGCAGCCCCATGATCACGCCGCCCGCCGTCCGCGCGGTGACCTCGAGCACCGGCGGCAGGTCGGTCACCATCGCCGCAAGCGAGTGGTAGCGCGTCGCGATGAACGGGTCTGGCAAGCCGCGCAGCACGCCGACACCGGAGTGGCTCACCTCGCTGGTCTTGCCGTGCAGCAGCTCCGGCGCGCGGTCGACGCTGCCGCCGTACGCGACGGCGATCGCCTGATGACCGAGGCAGACGCCGAAGATCGGCAGCCGCTCACCAACCGTGCGCACCAGGTCGACGCAGACACCGGCGTCCTCGGGCCGGCCGGGGCCCGGCGAGAGGAGCACGCCGTCGACCTGGTCGAGCAGCGGGTCGTCGGCGGCGACGGCGTCGTTGCGTCGTACCTCGACCTCCGCACCGAGCTGGGCGAGGTACTGCACCAGGTTGAAGACGAAGCTGTCGTAGTTGTCGACGACGAGGATCCGGCTCATACGTCCTCCGCCGCGGCGAGTTCTTCGGCGACGAGCTGGCGGCGCAGCGCCTTGCCGACCGCGGTGTGCGGCAGCTCGGCGCGGAACTCCACCAGCTTCGGCACCTTGTACGCCGTCAATCGCGCGGCGCAGTGCGACTGCACGTCCGCCTCGGTCAGCTCGGCGCCATCCGCCGCCACCACGTATGCCTTCACGGTCTCGCCACGGTAGCGGTCGGGCAGCCCGGCCACGCAGCAGTCCGCGACGCCCGGCAGGGTCCGGATCACCTCCTCGACCTCGGTCGGCGAGATGTTGAACCCGCCCGCGATGATCAGGTCCTTCTTGCGGTCGACGATGGTGAACCAGCCGTCGGGGTCCATGGTCACGATGTCGCCGGTCAGCAACCAGCCGTCGCTGGTGACCGACACCGGGTCGCCCGTCTCGGTCCAGTAACCGAGAAACACCTGCGGCCCCTTGACCGCGAGCTCACCCGGCTCGCCGACCGTCACGACGACACTCGGGTTCTCCGGATCGACGATCCGGGCGGACGTGCCCGGCAGCGGCACGCCCACCGAACCCGGCTTGGCGTCGCCCGCCAGCGGCACGCAGTGCGTCGCCGGTGAGGTCTCGGTCATCCCGTAACCCTCGACCAGCCGGCCGCCGGTCGCCCGCTCGAACCGCTCCCGGGTCTCTACCGGCAGCTTCATCGCGCCCGAGACGCACGCCCGGATCGACCGCAGGTCGTGCCGCCGCAGCCGCGGCGAGTCGAGGATTGCCTGGTAGATGGGCGGTACGCCGGGAAGCAGCGTCGGCCGCTCCTCGTCGATGGCGCCGAACACCGCGTCCAGGTCGAACCGGGGGATCAGCACCAGCCGGCCCGCCAGCAGCACCGTGGTCAGCAAGCACAGCGTCAGCCCGTAGACGTGGAACAGCGGCAGCACCGCCAGCGTCACCTCGCGGCCCGGCACGGCCTGCGGCAACCACAGCCGCATCTGGTAGCTGTTCGCCACCAGGTTGGCGTGCGAGAGCATCGCCGCCTTCGGCTCGCCGGTCGTGCCGCCGGTGTACTGCAGCACCGCGACGTCACGCGCCGGGTCGACGGTCGCCTGCGCGGCCGGCCGGGCCCGCCGGAGCAGGTTCCGGTAGCCGACCACCGCCGCGTCGTCGGGCAGCTCGGCGACGTAGCGGGCGCGTTTCGCGCGCGCGGCCGGGGTCGGCAGCCGCAGCTGGGTGCGTGCCCTCGGCGACAGCGCATCGGCCAGTGACGTCGCGACGACCGACCGGACCCGGCAGTCGGCGCGCACCTCGAGCACGGTCGGCACGGTGCGATCGAGACAGACCACCACCTCGGCGCCGGCGTCGCGCAGCTGCTGCCGCAGCTCGTGTGCCGGGGCCAGCGGGTTGCAGTGGGTGACGACCGCGCCGAGCCGCAGCACCGCGAACATCGCCACCACGTGCTGCGGGCAGTTGGGCAGGATGACCGCGACCCGGTCGCCCCGGTGCACGCCCAGCGTGGCCAACCCGCCGGCCAGCCGATCGACCTGCTCCCGCAGCTCGCGGTAGGTGGTGCGGACGCCCATGCACGAGATCGCGACGCTGCCCGGGAACCCGTCGGCGGCGTCGTCGAGCAGCCGGGTCAGCGGCTCCTGCGGGAAGTCGAAGTCTGCGGGCACACCCGTCGGGTACGCCGCCAGCCAGGGCCGCTCGTCGTACCCGGTCATCGGCCGCCTCCGCTCGGGGTCACGACCGTGGTCGGCGTCGGCACCGGGCGGTCGATGGTGACGTGGTTGAACGGCAGCTTGGGGCCCACCCACGGGAAGATGACGGTCATCAACAGCAGCACCACGCCGACCAGCAGCGCGAGGCAACCGAGCAGCTTGACCGGCCAGCCGCCCGGGATGGTCCGCCAGATCCAGGTGTACACGTCAGCCGGTCACGTCTGGTGGGCGTACTCGTGGAGCAGCGCGGGCGGCAGCACGCCGGGTGCCTTCAACGTCCGGTTGACCAGCAACGCGTGCACAACGATGCGCTGCGCGGCGGAGTAGCGCGGGTTGCAGGAGGTGAACGTCAGCACGCGCTGCGTGGGTGCGAGGTTCGGGTCGGGCTGGTCCGGCACCGGGTAGGCCACCGGCGAGTCGTACGGCGAAACGATCTCCTGGTACTTCGCGTTCGTGCCCGGGATGTTCTCCACGCGGTAGGTGAACCACGTCGTCCGGGTCTCGATCACGATCGGGTCGCCGACCTTCAACTCGTTGATGTTGTAGAAGGGGTGAAGGTACGTCGTCCGGTGGCCGGCGACCGCGAAGTTGCCGATGTGCCCGGGCATCGCCGTACCCGGATAGTGACCCGGGCCCTTGATCAGGTCGTCGGTCGACGTGCCCTGCACGATCACGAACAGGTAGTTCTTGCCGAATCGCGGGATCCGGAGTATCGCGATGCCGGAGCCGAGCGGCGGGTCCTTGATGCTGATGTGCTGCGCCCACTGCCGGTGCAGCTGGGTCCGGAGCACGCTCTGGTCGTGCTTGGTGGTCAGGCCGGTCCACCACAGCTCGTACGCGACGAACAGCAGCAGCACGATGCCGACGGTCAGCAGCAGCTGCCCGATCCCGCTCAGCACGGTGCGGACCCGCCCGCGATGGGTCCGCGGGCTGCCGCTCTGTGCATGCACCACCGCCGCGGTGTCCACGCGTTTACGCTAGGGGAGCGGAATCCCGCTGAGAAGGAGGGTTCGTGCCGAAGTCACGCACACGAAGCAAGACCGTCTACACCCCTCCGCCGACGCGGTCGGCCAAGAAGCGGGTCAGCCCAGCCTGGGTAGCGCCGCTGATGGTCGGGCTTTTCCTGGTCGGGATCGTCTGGCTGGTGCTGTTCTACGTCACCGGCGGTTCGCTGCCGATCGACGACCTGAACAACTGGAACCTGCTGATCGGCTTTGGCTTCATCATCGCCGGCTTCGCCGTCTCCACCCAGTGGCGATAACCGGCAAGCTCCCGATAGCGGCTCGCCGAACCGGGCTGTAGTCACACCCCTGTAATTCACCCACAGCCGTTATCCACCATGTGGATAACGGCCTCGGCCAGGCCGCGCGGGATGATTGCCGGGCGGGAGTCGGGGGTGTCGTGGTCAGGATCGGGTTCTCACCGCTCGAAGCCATCGTGTATGACCGGTTTCAGGCCGCCTCGGTTCTCGCTGCCGTCCACCCG
>DASZPL010000018.1:0-7624 GCA_035550315.1 Mycobacteriales bacterium
ACCCGGCCCGGGTCGACGCCGGCTTCCTCTACGTCCGCACCGGCGAACTGAAACGGCCCGACCGGCTGCTCGACCGCGACGAACTCGCCGCGCTGCTCACCGGCACGTAACCTGCGGGAGTGACCGTCCCGGCGCTCTCCCGCGCGTCGATCGACCGGGCGGCCGCGCGGCGCAACGATCCCGAGTGGCTCGCCAGCGCCTGGTCGGACGGCAGACTGCTCGTCCTGGACGAGCAGCGTCGTACGCCGGTCACTGACGACGGTCCAGCGCTGGTGTTCGCCGACGCCGCCTCATGGGCGGCCGACACCGACCGCATCCTGCTCGGCGTCGGGCCGGACGGGACGTCGTACTGGACGACCAGCGGCCCGCTGCCGCGCAAGCTGGGCGCGCGGCCGCTCGGGCTGCGCGAGATCGGCGCGGCCCTCGACGACGGCGAGGCCGGCTTGCTGGTGACCGCCGTCGCGCTGGCGAACTGGCATGCCACCCATCAGCACTGCCCGCGCTGCGGCGCGCAGACCCGGGTCACGCAGGCGGGCTGGTCGCGGGTCTGCGACGCCGACGGGTCGCAGCACTTCCCGCGGACCGAACCGGCGATCATCGTGCTGCTGCACGACGGCGGCGACCGGGCGCTGCTCGGTCGCCAGCCGAGCTGGCCGCGGGGCCGCTACTCGACGATCGCCGGGTTCGTCGAGTCGGGGGAGGCGGCGGAGCAGACGGTCGCGCGCGAGGTCCGCGAGGAGACCGGCGCGATCGTCGACGACATCGTCTATCGGGCCAGCCAGCCGTGGCCGTTCCCGGCGTCGCTGATGCTCGGCTACGAGGCACGGGTCGTCGGCGGCGAGATCTCGACCGGCGACGACGAGCTCGAGGACGTTCGCTGGTTCCACCGCGACGAGCTGCACGACGGCGCCGCGATCCTGCCGCCGCCGAGCTCGATCGCGCACTGGCTGATCACCGGCTGGCTCGCCCGCCCTACTCGGTGATCATGGCGTTAGTGACGCACTAACGCCATGATCACCGCCGAAACGCGTTACTAACGCCATGATCACGGCGGAGTGGGGCGGGCGGGGGAATGGCGGGTGGAGCTGGGGCGTTGGAGTCAGTCGTGTTTGCTGACCGCCTGAATCCGAAGGTGAGCGTCAGCATCGTCTTCGTGATGGCCATGTTCATGGCGATCATGGACATCACGATCGTGAACGTCGCGCTGCCGAAGCTGGCGAGCGACTTCCACGTCAGCCCGGCGCACATCGACAGCGTCGTCGTCGGCTTCCTGGTCAGCCTCGCGGTGTTCATCCCGGCCTCCGGCTGGCTCGGTGACCGGTTCGGCACCAAGCGGGTCTTCCTCGCCGCGCTGCTGATCTTCACCGGCGCCTCCGCGCTGTGCGGGCTGTCGCAGAGCGAAGGCCAACTGGTCGGCTTCCGCATCCTGCAAGGCGTCGGCGGCGGCATGCTGACGCCGGTCGGAATGGCCATGCTGTTCCGGACGTTCCCGCCGGCCGAGCGGGTCCGGGCCTCGAAGATCCTCGTCGTACCGACCGCCTTTGCGCCCGCGCTCGGCCCGGTGCTCGGCGGCGTCCTGGTCACCGACGTGTCCTGGCGCTGGGTGTTCTACGTCAACGTGCCGATCGGCATCATCGCGTTCACGTTCGGCGCGTTGTTCCTGCGCGATCACCGCGAGCCCGACGCCGGCCGGTTCGACTACCCGGGGTTCCTGCTCGCCGGCGCCGGCTTCGCCGCGCTGATGTACGCCGTCTCGGAAGGCGCCAACCGCGGCTGGTCGTCACCCTCGATCGTCGGCCTCGGCCTCGGCGGAGTCGTGCTGCTGGCGGCGCTGGTGCGGGTCGAGCTGCGCACCCGGCAGCCGATGATTGAGCTGCGGCTGGTGTCGAACCGGTTGTTCCGGGCGACCACGGTGGTGCTGTTCATCGGTACGGCAGCGTTCCTCGGCGTGCTCTACCTGGTGGCGCTGTTCTTCCAGGACGGGCTCGGCATGTCCGCGCTCGGCTCCGGGCTCAGCACGTTCCCGGAGGCGTTGGGCGTGATGGTGGGCTCGCAGATCGTCACCCGCATCTATCCGCATATCGGGCCGCGCCGCGTGCTCGCGGCCGGGCTGGTCTGCGTCGCCGGCTGCATCGCGCTGATGGCACTGGTCGGGTTCTCGACGAACCTGTGGCTGGTCCGGCTGATCATGTTCGGCCTGGGCCTGTCGATGGCGCACGTGTTCGTGCCGGCGCAGGCGGCGTCGTTCGCGACGATCAGCCCGCAAGCGACCGGGCGCGCCTCGACGCTGTTCAACGCCGCCCGCCAGCTCGGCAGCGCGGCGGGGGTTGCTGGGCTCAGCACGGTGATCGCGGTCATCGGCATCCGCCACTCGGTCGGCGGCCGGCTGGTGCCGAACCTGCACGCCTACCACATCGCCTTCCTGACCGCCGCGCTGGTCGCGCTGGTGGCGGCGGCGACCGCGCTCGTCATCAAGGACCGGGACGCGATCTCGACGATGCACCCGAAGTTCCGCGAGCGCGCGGAGGCGGAGTCGAGCGAAGCCGTGGTGCCGGCCGCGGCCGGCTAGGACTGCCGGCGGCTCTCGTCCGTCGTCGTCGCTCCGCCGGCGAACGCCTGCGCGATCGACAACCAGGCGTTGGCTGCCTCGCCGGTCGCGCTCAGCCGCAGGTCTTCCTGTAGCCGGCGCTGCGTCACCAGCAGCGCGAAGTCCTCGGCCGGTCCCTCGACCCGATCGGCCGCATCCGGGTCGCCCCAGGTCCAGGTCTCGCCGTCCGGCGCGGTCAGCGATACGAACACCGGCTGGTCCGGGGGAGCCAGCCCGCGGACAGTGAACGAGTGGAGCCGGGTGCGTACGCCGAGGTCGGCGATGTGACGCAGCCGAGCGGTCGGCGCCCGCTGCGCGCCGACCGCATCGACGATGTCCTGGCCATGCGCCCAGGTCTCCATCAGCCGCGCGGTGCCGAACGACATCGGCGACATCGGCGGGCCGTACCACGGCACTCGAGACTTCGGGTCGACCGCGCGCAGCGCCGCCACCATGGCGTCGCGCTGCTCCCGGAAGGTCGGCAGCAACTCGTCCCCGAGCGTGCGGCCCTCCGCGACGTGCGTCTCGAGCAGCCGCTCGGCGTCGGGGCCGGCGAGCAGTGCTGTCACCTCCGCGGCGAACGCCTCCGGCTCGGTCAGCGCCTTGGTCGCCTCGCGGTCGAAGAACCACAGATGAGCGAGCGTGTCGCCGACGCTCCATCCCGCGGCCGGTGTCGGGAGCGAGAAGCTGGCGGCGCCGCCGGCGTGCTCGACGATCGATGCGAGGTCGTCGGTTTCGGCGTACAGATCACGGATCAGCGCCTCGAGGTCCGCCACCCGCGGGACGTTACCAACCAGGCTCCCGCTCCGCCGCGATGGCGGCCTGGCCTGGCTAGAGCGTGGTTATCCCGCCAAACCGTCGTCGGCGGCGGCGTCGGACGCGGCGAGCGCGTCGAGCAATAGCGGGAGCGGTGGGTTGGACAGTACGTCGCCGTTCGGCAGCCGTAGCGTGGGGACGGTGGCGTTGCCGCGGTTCGCCGAGCGCACGAAGGCCTCGGCGTCCGGGTCGAGCTCGATGTTCACCTCGTCGAAGTCGATGCCGGCGCGCTGCAAACCGTGCTTGAGGCGCACGCAGTAGCCGCACCAGGTCGTGGTGTACATCGTCAGCTTCTCCGTCACGGTAGGTGAACGCCGTTCGGGCGCTCCACATTCCGGGGCGGGCCGGTCCGCGGTGTCCGGCCCGGCTGCGAGGATGCGGCCATGCCCCCGTCCGCCACCGCCGTCGAGCGCGTGCTCGCCGGGCTCGACCCCGAGCAGCTCGCGGCGGTCGAGGCGCCCAGCGGGCCGGTGTGCATCCTGGCCGGTGCGGGCACCGGCAAGACCCAGGCAGTCACGCACCGGATCGCCTACCGCGTGCTTGTCGGGCAGACCGAGCCGACCCGCGTGCTCGCCGTGACATTCACCACCCGGGCGGCCGGCGAGCTGCGCGCCCGGCTGCGCGGGCTGGGCGTCACCGGCGTGCAGGCCAGGACGTTTCACTCCGCCGCGTTGCGCCAGTTGCAGTACTTCTGGCCGCGGATCTCGCCGGGGCCGCGGCCGACGCTGATCGAGAGCAAGCTGCCGTCGGTGCGGGCCGCGGCCGCCGCCAGCCGGCTCTCGCTGGGCGTGGCCGAGCAGCGCGACGTCGCCGCCGAGATCGAGTGGGCGAAGGCCGCTCGGGTGGACGTCGACGACTACGCCCGGGCGGCCACTGCGGCCGGCCGCGAGCCGCCGCTGCCGGTCGAGACGGTGCAGCGGCTGTATGCGGCGTACGAGCAGGTCAACACCGACCACGGCCAGCTCGACTTCGAGGACCTGCTGCTGCTGATGGCGGCGGCGATCGAAGAGGACCGCGGCATTGCCGCGCAGGTCCGCGAGCAGTACCACCACTTCACCGTCGACGAGTACCAGGACGTCAGCCCGTTGCAGCAGCGGCTGCTCGACGCGTGGCTCGGCGGCCGCGACGACCTGACGGTGGTCGGCGATCCCAATCAGACGATCTACTCGTTCGCCGGCGCGTCGGCGGCGTACCTGCGGGACTTCGGCAACCGGTTCCCGGAGGCCGCCGTGGTGCGGCTGGTGCGCGACTACCGCTCCTCGCCCGCGGTCGTCGATCTCGCCAACCGGCTGGTGCGCGGCTCCCGGCTGATCGCCTGCGGCGGCGAGGGTCCGGCGCCGAGCTACCAGGAGTACGACGACGAGCCGGCCGAGGCGGCCGGCGTCGCGGCCGCGATCGGCCGGCTGCGGGACGACGGCGTGCCGCTCGGCGAGATCGCGGTGCTGTTCCGGATCAACGCGCAATCGGAGGTCTACGAAGCGGCGCTCGCCGATGCCGGCGTCCCCTACCTGTTGCGCGGCGGCGAGCGGTTCTTCGACCGCGCCGAGGTGCGGGAGGCGACGGTGCTGCTGCGCGGCGCGGCCCGGTCGGCGGCCGACCACGAGCAGCCGACGCTGCCGGCGGCGGTGGCCGACGTGCTGGCCGCGCGCGGGTACGCCGCCGAGCCGCCGAGCGGGACCGGCGCGGCGCGCGAGCGGTGGGAGTCGCTGAAAGCGCTGGTCGACCTGGCGGAGGAGTTCGCGGCCACCGTCCCGGACGCCGACCTGCCGGCGTTCGTCGCCGAGCTGGCCGCGCGGGCGGACGCGCAGCACGCCCCGCCGGTCGCCGGCGTCACGTTGGCATCGCTGCACGCCGCGAAGGGCTTGGAGTGGGACGCGGTGTTTCTCGTCGGACTGGTCGACGGCACGCTTCCCACGTCGCATGCGACCACCGCCGAGCAGGTCGAGGAGGAGCGCCGGCTGCTCTACGTCGGCGTCACCCGGGCGCGCCGTCACCTGGCGCTGTCATGGGCGCTGGCGCGCGCGGCGGGCGGGCGGCGCAGCCGCAAGCCGTCGCGGTTCCTCGACGGGATCCGGCCGGTGCCGGAAGCCGCCGCCCGGCCGGCGAAGCCGAAGCCGCGGCTGTCGGACGACCCGCTGGTGCAGAAGCTGAGCGAGTGGCGACGGCAGCGCTCGCTCGACGACGGTGTCCCGGCGTACATCGTGTTCGACAACAAGACGCTGGAGGCGATCGCCGCGCACGCTCCGGCGGACCGGGCCGCACTCGCCGGCGTGCCGGGCATCGGGCCGAAGAAGCTCGAGATGTACGGGGACGATGTGCTCGCGCTGCTGCGCGGTCAGTAGCGTTCTGCCGCATGACGGAGCCGCTGGGCGCGCTGCTCGAGATCCTCGACCTCGAGCAGATCGAGGTGAACATCTTCCGGGGCCGCAGCCCCGACGAGACCGTGCAGCGCGTATTCGGCGGGCAGGTCGCGGGCCAGGCGCTGATCGCGGCTGGCCGGACGGTGCCGCCCGAGCGGTCGGTGCACTCGCTGCACGCCTACTTCCTGCGGCCCGGCGACCCGACGATCCCGATCATCTACGAGGTCGACCGGATCCGTGACGGCAAGTCGTTCACGACCCGCCGCGTCGTGGCGGTGCAGCACGGCCGCGCGATCTTCAACCTGTCGGCGTCGTTTCAGGTCGGCGAGCCGGGGGTCGATCACCAGCTGGAGATGCCGGCGGCGCCCGAGCCGGAGGCGGTGCCGCCGCTGAACGAGCGCCGGGCCGAGCTCGGCCTCGAGCCGTTGCCGCAGTGGGACAGGCCGCGGCCGATCGAGCTGCGCTACGTGAACGACCCGCCGTGGCTGCAGGGCGGGGACAGTACGCCGCGCCATAGCCAGCAGGTGTGGCTGCGGGCCAACGGCGAGATGCCGGACGACCCGCTGCTGCACGTCTGCGTGGTGACCTACGCCAGCGACATGACGCTGCTCGACTCGGCGCTGCTGGCCAACGGCCTCACCTGGGACGACGACCGCAAGCTGATGATCGCGAGTCTGGACCACGCGATGTGGTTCCACCGGCCGTTCCGCGCCGACGACTGGCTGCTCTACGACCAGTCCTCGCCGAGCGCCTCGGGTGCGCGCGGGCTCGCGATCGGCCGGCTGTTCACCCGCGACGGGCAACACGTGGTGTCGATGGTGCAGGAAGGCCTCATCCGAGTGATCGACTCGCCGCGCGATTAGGAAGTCGCGAGCGCCTGGTACGCCGTGAGAAAAATTACGTTGCGCTTTGTTTGACCAGCCCGTATTGTCCGTCGCGATGCCCTGATGTCGGTCAGGGTTCTTCGGTCCGAAGGGAGGTGGCCACTGATGCTGAACGCGTACACCGGTTCCCTGGCTGCCCTCCCGACGAGCGCCCGTCCGCGGCTTCTCGGCGCGATTCCGGCGGTCCAGGGCATCGGTGTGTCCACGGCCGCCATGACGGCGAACGCCGGCGCGCGTAAGAACGACGCCACGGGCGGCCCGGCCTTCGAGGACCCGGTGTGAGATATCGACTCAACCGGCAGCTCGAAGGCCGCGGAACCCGAAAGGGTCCGCGGCCTTTCTGTTGCTCGGCCCCGGATCCCCGAACCGACCAGCGGCGCGACCGGCCGGAACTGTCGGTTCTCGCCAATAACGTCCGAATTGGTCCGACGACCGCGAAGGAGGTGGTCCGAGAGTGTCTGTCATGACGGAATGCGCGTTGCCGTGTCATCTCGTCGATCCCGATCTGTTCTTCGCGGAGTTGCCGGCCGACGTCGAGCGGGCCAAAGCACTGTGCACGGAATGCCCATTGCGGCAGTCGTGCCTGGCGGAGGCACTCGAGCGGCGTGAGCCGTGGGGGGTCTGGGGCGGCGAGCTCGTGATTGCCGGGGTCGTCGTGCCGCGCAAGCGGCCGCGAGGGCGCCCGCGCAAGGACGAGGTCATCGCGGCATGACCACTACAGAACTGACTTACTCAAGGAGTCCGAAGATGTTGGAGTCTCTGCTGTACGAAGCGCTCTCGCGCGACCGAGAACGCGAGTTCGAGGAGCGCAGGCGCCTCGAATACGTCCGGCGGCTGGCCGTATTGCGCCGTCGGCAGCGACGGGCCGACGCAGCGCGTCGAGCCGTCTCCCGGCTCTCCGTGTTCTAACGCGAGATGCCATCCAGACGCGGCCGCTTCCGGGGCGGCCGACCAACCAACCCGGTGGCCCGGCGAGC
>DASZPL010000019.1:0-48017 GCA_035550315.1 Mycobacteriales bacterium
GCCGGCAGCAACGCCCGCAGCGTGGCCATCCCGTCCGGCTCCGCCCAGCACTGCACCCGCCGCTGCAGCTTCGCGTCGGCGCGGCGTTGCTCCGCGTCCGCATCCACCCGCAAGGCTTCGCGGCGCCACCGCACCCGCCACCGGGCCAGGTCGTTGTCGACCTCCCAGTCACACACCAGCGCCGCATCGACGTGCTGGCGGGCCCAGGCGGGCAGGTGCGCGGTCGCCTCGAAGGCGACCATCACGTGCCGCCAGCCGATCTGCCCCCGCTCCAACGCCGACCGGCAGCCCACCAAATCCGCTTCCAACGCCCGCGCCGCCTCCAGCTCCCGCCGCGCCGTACTCAACGTCAGACCACTGAGCGCGGCAACCAGCTCCGCCCCGAAATCATCCACCCCACCCAACGGCGAGACCACCGCCCGCTGCGGCGCGGCCGCCGCCACCATCGCGTGCGCCCGCTGCGCCGCCGTCCACGCCGCCTGCCGCTCCCATGCCAGATACAGCTTCTCCCGCTGCGCATCGGTCGTGACCTCATGCCCGAGCTGATCCAGCACCGCACACGACCAGGCGCTCGGCGACTCCACCAACAGCCGCTCCAACAGCTCATCCAGCCGGCCCGACTCCGCCGCCACCAACACCGCCCCCGCCGGCGTCTCCGGACTCACCTGCTCGAACATACGTTCGATCCTAACGACACCCACCGACAGCCGCAAGCAGCCAATAACGAGGCGCCGGTGGAAGCGCGGCTCGTCTTAGTCCTGGGCGGCGATGAGCATTGGCGCGAGCGGTTCCAAAGCGGCGATGAGCTCATCGAGCTCGGCCGGCTCGAGACTCTCGTAGGGCGCCGCCGCGAGTGCGTCGGTGAGCCCTTCGACCCGGCGTCTGACGGCGCGGCCCTCAGCGCTGAGCCAGCCGTCGTCGCCGATCAGGCCGCGATCGCGCAGCCCGTCGATAACGGCGGCGATCTGTGGTGCCGGCAGGTGGTGGATGCGGCCGAACTGCTCCGCCGGCATGTCCATGTCGAGGGCGTAGAGCACGTGCGCCTCGAGTCCGCCGACGCCCTCGACCATCAGCGCCGCGATGTGCCCGTCGCCGCGGTGCTCGCGCAGCATCGTGGCGGCGCGAAACAGCCGGGCCACCGGCTCGTCGGGAATCGGGAGCGCGCGCAACGCGGCGTACATCGGCCGCCCTTCGGTCGGCGCGCTGGTCGCGGCCTTGGTCAGCAGCTCCGTCGCGCGGGCGAAGCCAGGACTGTCGAGATGGTCGGCGAGGATCCGCTGCAGCGCCTTCACGCAACCCGCCTGCCGAGCGGCGATCGCCGCTTCCGGCGTCGTGGTGCGCCACACCTTCGGAATGTGGCGAGCCACCTCGCCGGGAGCGAAGTTGTAGAACAGCGCGTCCACTACCTCGGCGGTGGCGAGGCCCAGGGGCGCCGCTCGTCCGGCGAAGTAGGTGTCCCAAAAGTTGGTGAACCCGAGGGCAAACATCGCCTCGTTGGGTTCCTCAGCCTTGTACGGGATCAGAGCAATCGGTTCGACCAGCTCGAACATCCGGCGGGCCATCGCGCTGCATGTATTCACGCCCAGTTGGACGGCCTCACGCCAACAAACTCATCGCGTGCTTAGCCGACCCGGCCGGATGATCACTTCGCTAGCGATCGGCCGGAATCCGGCGCGCAGGAAGAGCCGCAGCGATCGGGCGTTGCCGGGCGCAACCGCAGCGAACACGACCTCGCCGTCGGGCAGCAACCCGAGACCGTCGCGAAGCAGACCGCTGCCGTGACCGCCGCCCTGCAGCTCGGGCGCGAGCTCGATGCTCAGCTCGCAGCGGCCCGCGAGACCGCGCCCGAGGGTCACCAGGCCACGGTCGTCGCCGTACACCTGCACGTCGGTCCGAATCGTCATCGCATGCCGCACCCGGGGGTGGTCCGCAAGGTCGTCGCGCCGCGGCAGCCGGCCACCGCCGAGTCCGCGGCCGACCAGCGTCGTGTCGTGCACGCCGATCACCCCGCGAGGGCCGGCGATGAGTTGCTGTACGGCGGGGTGCATCGCGCCGCCGAGCCCGTCGGCGCCGACACTCGCGAGATCAGAAGTGGGCAGCGCGGTCGCGACGACCGCGTGTCCGGTGAAGGCGACGATCGCCTCGAGCCCGTCGCCGTACGGCGGCACCACCCGAAACCAGCCGTCTGGCTCCAAAAACCTGCCGGCCGCGACGTCAAGCAAAACCTGCAAGAGCGGATGCGCGGTCACGGATGGCCCGGCGCAAACACCCGCGACAGGAACTGTTGCGTGCGCGGATGTGTCGGCGCGTCGATCACCTGCTCCGGCGGCCCGGACTCGGCGATCACGCCGCCGTCGAGGAAGCAGACCCGGTCGGCGACCCGCCGCGCGAACCCCATCTCGTGGGTGGCCATCACGATCGTCATGCCCTGCGCCTTCAACTCACCGACCAGGTCGAGCACCTCGCCGACCAGCTCCGGGTCGAGCGCGCTTGTCACCTCGTCGAGGAGCAACAGCCGCGGGTCGTTGGCGATCGCCCGGGCGATCGCGGTCCGTTGCTGCTGCCCTCCCGATAGCCGGTCGGGATAGTCATCCGCCTTGTCGGCCAGTCCCACCCGCGCGAGCAGTTCACGCGCCCGCTCCTCCGCGGCTGCTTTCGGTACGCCAGCGACGACGCGCGGCGCTAGCGCAACGTTGCGCAACACCGACATGTGAGGGAACAAGTTGTACGCCTGGAACACCACGCCGATCCGGCGCCGGACGGCGTCGGCGTCGACCCGCGGGTCGGTGATGTCCTCGCCGTCGAGCAGGATCACGCCGTCGGTCACCTGCTCCAACAGGTTGACGCATCGCAACAGCGTGGACTTGCCCGAGCCGGAGGCACCGATCAGGCAGATCGCTTCGTTGGCATGCACGTCGAGGTCGATCCCGCGCAACACGGTGGTCGTCCCGAAGTCCTTGCGGACACCGCGGATCGACAGGACCGGATCGCTCACACCGGCGCCCCGGCGCGCTGGCGGGAGTTCATCCGGGCGCCGATCGCGTCGGCGATGTGCGCCGACGGAACCGCCAGCGCGATGAACAACAACGCCGCGATGACGTACGGCGTGAAGTTGAAGGTTGCGTAGTTGTCGATCTGCGCCGCCTTGATGGCGTCGATCGAAGTCCCCGCCACGATGGAGATCAGGCCGACGTCCTTCTGCAACGCGACGAAGTCGTTGAGCAGCGGCGGCAGCACCGCGCGCACCGCTTGCGGCAGCACGACCAACCGCAACGTCTGCTGCTGCGTCAGGCCGAGCGACCGCGCCGCGGCCTGCTGGCTCGGGTGGATCGACTGGATGCCGGCCCGGAACACCTCCGCGACGTACGAGCCGTAGCAGAGCGAGATGGCAACCGTCCCCCAGACGATCGGATCCTTCGGCAGCCACGACAGCCGCATCGCGGGTACGCCGAATGCGAACAGGTAGAGCCAGACCAGCAGCGGGCAGCCGCGGAAGATGTCGACGTAGAGCGCACCGATCACTCGCAGCGGCGCCGAGACCGCGGCCTGCGTGGTCCGCAGTAGCGCGACGACCAGGCCGATCAGCAGGATGAACGCCTCGCTGACCAGCAGGATGCGCACGTTCAGCCAAAGCCCTTTGGCGACGGCCGGGAAGCTCTTCGCGAACTGATGACCGGAGAAGAACGTCTGCTGCGTCTCGTGCCAGCCCGGCGTGTGCGTCACCGCGAGCCACAGCACGACCGCGGCGACCAACGTGCTCGCCACCGCGACCGCGGTCGACCGGCGTTTGCGCTGCGCGCGGTAGGCGCGGCGCCACTGCTCGATCTCGCTGATCTCCGGCTGCACCTGGGCCGGCGCGGCCGACGAGCTCACTGCAGGACCGGCGCGTTACCCGCCTGCGCGAGCCACTTGTCCTGGATCTTCGCGAGCTGCCCGCTCGACCGCAGCGCGTCGACCGCCTTGCTGACGCACGACGTCAATGGGCTCCCCTTCGGCAGCAACGCGCCGAACTGCTCCGGCTGGCCGGAGGTCTGCGGCAGCTGGCCGACGATCACGCCGTTCTTCAACTGCGCCGAGGTCATGTAGAACGCGGTCGGCAGGTCGACCACGACACCGTCGACCTGGCCGTTCTTGAGCGCCTGCAGCACGTCGCTGTTGCTGGTGTACGTCGCCGGCTGCGTGCCGATCGTGTCGCTGATCGCCGTCGCGCTGGTCGAGCCGAGCTGGGCGGCGAGCTTCAGCGACTTCAGCCCGGCAAGGGTGGTCACCCCGGCCGCCTTCGTGCCCTTCAGCGCGACGACGGCCTGGGTCACGTCGTAGTACGGCGCGGAGAAGTCGACCGCCTTCTCCCGTGCCTTGGTGATCGAGAACTCGTCCAGGTCGTAGTCGAAGCTCTTCGGCCCGGGCGTGATCGCGGCGTCGAAGGTGACCCGGCTCACCTTGATCTGCGACGGCGCGTAGCCGAGCTCCTTCGCGATCGCGAAGCTGACCGCTCCCTCGAATCCCTTGCCGTTGGTCGGGTCGTTGTTGACGTACCACGGCTCGTAGACCGGCTGGTCCGCGCCGATCGTGATCACGCCGGACTTCAGCGTGTGCAACGTCGACGGTTCGCAGCCCGCGATCTGGCTGGTGGTGCCGCCTGAGTTGACGCTGGCGGTGTTGCCCCCCGAGCTGCCGCTGCCGCAGCCGGCGAGCGCAACCGCCGCGGCGGTGGCAGGGACAATCAGCAGTACGGCGCGCTTCACGGGGGCTCCCCCTCGGTGACGATCGGTTCCGGTCGAGGTTTCGTTGTCGGCCCCGCAAGTATCGCCCAGGCGTACTAGCCGCGCATCGCGGCCAGCATCAGCTTCGGCACCTTGGCCCACGACGGCTTCGCCATGATCTCGGCGACCAGCCGGCTGGAGATGTGACCGGTCTTGTTGTCGGGGAACCACGGCGGCTTGATCGGCGACTTGAACGGCCCGCGGACCACGGTCTTCTCGATGTCGTCGTCGGCGTACATCAGTGAGTTGTGCACGAAGCCGATGCCGGACTGCACGTCGTCGATCGGGTGCCCCGGGTAGGCGCCCCACGGCGTCGACCCGATGATGTAGCCGAGCGCGGACCACTGGTTGACGGCCACCGTGCCGTAGCGCAGGTCGGCGACCGCCTGCTCCACCGCTCGGTTGACCGCGGGGTCCTTCAGCGACGCCGGGTGCACGATCAGCGAGCAGCCGAGGGTGCCCCACAGCGTGTCGTTGGCGAACGCGACCGCCTTGCGGATGAAGTCGACCGGGTCGGTCGCGTCGACGCCGACCTCGCCGAAGACGCCGTTGAACGCCTCGGTCGTGAACGCGATGTCGTCGTCGGCTTCGGGTCGGAGCCCGGGGATCATCGTCCACGGGACGCAGCCCGGGCCGTCGGCGCCGTAGCGCTCGGCCTCGGGGTGCGCCGCGACGAAGGTGTCCCAGCGGTCGCGCGCACCCGGGTAGTAGGGATAGCGGTCGGCCGAGGCGCGCAGCGCGTCGCGCACGCCGCCGAGCAGCTGGTCGCGCTCCTTCCAGCCGCTCCAGGTGATCAGAGCGCGCATCGCGATGCAGTTGAAGCCGGCGTTGTTGGTGAGCATCGACGTGATGTTTTGCGCCTGGAAGGCGACGTCCTTCGCCGTCCACGGTCCGGGTACGACGATGGTCGGCGAGACGTTGCCCAGCTCGCCGGTGACCGGCTTGGTGACGACCGGCGTGCGCGATGCCTTGCGCTTGGCGCCGTCCTTGCCGCCGCCGAAGACGATCGCTTCGAAGGTCTTGTCGGATCCGGTGATGTGGACGTCGGCGACGTCGGGGTGACGCACCAGGTGGCTGCCGACCTCGGCACCGCCGTAGACGATCCGGACCACGCCGCGGTCGATGAACTCGGCCAGCAGCTTGGCGATGATCGGGCCGTTGTAGTCGTTGACCGGGTTCATCTTGAGGATGACCGGGTGGCGAGCCACGAACAGCCGGTCGAGGGTGTCGAGCACCGGGATCGACGCCTGGTTGCCGGCGCCGAGCACGAGCGAGACGCCGGCCGTGCCCTCGCCGAACCAGGCCGCGGCCTGCCGCTCGCTCGCCTGCGCGGCGGCGACGCCGCGACGCAGCCAGACCTCCGCCGTGAACCCGGAGAACACCGCCTTGTCGATGCCCTCGCCGGGGAACACCGGGACCGCCGTGTGGCCGCCGCCGACCGGGTGCGGCTTGCCGGCCGGCTGCGGCCGGCGGCCGGCGGCGATGTCCGTCAGCGAGCGCACCAGCAGCCGGGCGTAGCGTCCGACCGCCATCGGCGTGCTCCACTCCTCTGCGGATAGCGGCTGGTCGACCGGGATCCGCTGCGCGTCGCACAGCGCCGCGACCCACTCCGGCCCGATCTCGACCACGCGGTCGCCGAGTCGCTCGAGCAGCGGGATCAGCTCGCGCGGCCGCGCGTCGAACCACGGCTTCGCCTGCGCGGCGAGGTCGGCGACCGCGCGGTCGCAGTCGTCGAGTGATGTCGCCGGCTGGCCGGTGGTGGCTTCGGGGATCGCGATCGTGCCGTGCTCTGCGAGCTGCGTCATGACAGGCACCTCCGGCCTAAGCGTACGTTTCCCCCATGACCCTGTACGACGACGCGTGCGCTGCGCAAGCCGACCTGGTGCAGCTGCGCCGCGAGCTGCACGCCGAGCCGGAGCTGGGCCTGGACCTGCCGCGCACCCAGGAGCGGGTGCTCGCCGCGCTCGACGGCCTCCCGCTCGAGGTCTCGACCGGGCAGTCGCTCTCCTCGATCACCGCCGTTCTGCGGGGCGGCGGTGGAGGCGACCGCACGGTGTTGCTGCGCGGCGACATGGATGCGCTGCCGGTCACCGAGCGCACCGGGTTGCCGTACGCCGCGACCGAGGAGCGGATGCACGCCTGCGGCCACGACCTGCACACCGCGATGCTGGTCGGCGCGGCACACGTGCTCGCCGGTTGCCGGGATCAGCTGGCGGGCGACGTCGTCTTCATGTTCCAGCCCGGCGAGGAGGGCTACGACGGCGCCCGGCACATGGTCGACGAGGGCGTGCTCGACGCGGCCGGGCGCCGGGTCGACGCCGCGCTCGCGATCCACGTCGCGTCCAGCATGCTTCCGGCCGGCCTGTTCGCCAGCCGGCCGCACACCATCATGTCGGCCGCGGACACCCTGCACGTGACGGTCCGCGGCGCCGGTGGCCACGGCTCGACGCCGCATCGCGCCAAAGACCCGATCCCGGCGGCGTGCGAGATGGTGACCGCGCTGCAGACGTTCGTGACCCGCCGGTTCGACATCTTCGACCCGGTCGTCGTCACCGTCGGGTCGTTCCACGCCGGGACGATGTACAACGTGATCCCGGACACCGCGACCTTCGAGGCGACCGTGCGGTCGTTCTCCCGCGAGGCGCACAGCCAGCTGCTCGCCGAGATCACGCAGGTCTGCGAGGGCATCGCGGCGGCGTACGGCCTCGAGGTCGACGCCCGGGCGGACGAGCTCTACCCGGTGACCGTCAACACCGGCGCGGAGGTCGCACTCGCCGAGCGCGCGGTCACCGAGCAGTTCGGTGACGGCCGCTGGGTGACGCTCCCAAATCCGCTGCCCGGCTCGGAGGACTTCTCCCGCGTGCTCGACGCGGTGCCCGGCGCCATCGTGTTCCTCGGCGCCACTCCCGCCGACCGCGATCCGTCCACCGCGCCGTTCAATCACGCGGCCGAGGCCGCCTTCGACGACGCTGTGATGGCCGACGGCGTCACCCTCTACGCCGACTTTGCCCGGCGCGCGCTCGCCCGGTGAGCCGTCGACTGGTGCTGGCGTCAGGGTCGCCCGCACGGCTGCGGCTGCTGCACGCCGCCGGGTTCGACCCGACGGTGATCGTCAGCGGGGTACCCGAGGATGACGTGGCGCTCACGGACCCGGCCGACCTGGTCAGCACGCTCGCGGTCCGCAAGGCGCGCGCCGTCGCAGCCGGCGACGCCGCGGCGATCGACCGCGCCGTCGTCCTGGGCTGCGACTCGACGTTGCTGCTCGACGGAGTGGCGCTGGGCAAGCCCGGCAGTGCGGACGCGGCGGCCGAACGCTGGCGCGCGATGCGCGGCCGCCGCGGCGAACTGCTCACCGGTCACTGCCTGATCGACCTGCCGAGCGGACGGGAGGCGGTCGCGGTCGGCCGGTCGACGGTGCACTTCGCCGACCTCGACGACGACGAGATCGCCGCATACGTCGCCAGCGGCGAGCCACTCGAGGTGGCCGGCGGGTTCACCATCGACGGCCGCGGGGCGCTGTTCGTCGAGCGGGTGGATGGCGACCCGAGCAACGTCATCGGCCTGTCGCTGCCACTGCTGCGCGAGTTGTTGCAGCGGCTCGGCATCCCCATCATGGAGTTGTGGCGGTAGCCAGCTCACTGAAGATCGGGCCGATCGCGGTCGACCCGCCGGTCGTGCTCGCGCCGATGGCGGGCGTCACCAACGCGGCGTTCCGGAGCCTCTGCCGCTCCTACGGCGCCGGCCTCTACGTGAGCGAGATGATCTCGGCCCGGGCGCTGGTCGAAGGCAGCGCGAAGACCCGCTCGATGCTCGGGTTCGGCGCCGACGAGGACGTGCACAGCATCCAGCTGTACGGCGTCGACCCGCGGGTGATCGACCGCGCGGTGCGCATCCTGGTCGACGAGATCGGCGTCGACCACATCGACTTGAACATGGGCTGCCCGATGCCCAAGGTGACGAAGCTCGGCGGCGGCGCGGCACTGCCGCTGCACACCGTGCTGTTCCGCGACATCGTCCGGGCGGCCGTGCGCGCGGCCGGCGCGGTGCCGCTCACGGTCAAGATGCGGGTCGGCATCGACGCGGCGACCCCGACGTACCTCGCCGCCGGCCGCATCGCAGCCGACGAGGGCGCGGCCGCGGTCGCGCTGCACGCCCGCACTGCCGAGCAGCTCTACTCCGGCCGCGCCGACTGGCCGGCGATCGCGGCATTGAAGCAGGCCGTCAGTGAGATCCCGGTGCTGGGCAACGGCGACATCTGGGAGGCGAGCGACGGCGTCGCGATGATGCAGCAGACCGGCTGCGACGGGGTCGTGGTCGGACGGGGCTGCCTCGGCAAGCCGTGGCTGTTCCGCGATTTGGCGGACGCGTTCGCGGGCCGACCGGTGCAGCCGCCGCCGGCGCTCGGAGGCGTGGTCGACGTGATGCGCCGGCACGTCCGGATGCTGACCGAGCTGACGGCCGACGAGCTGCTCGGCGTGCGCGACTTCCGCAAGCACGTCGGCTGGTATCTCGCCGGCTATCCGGTCGGCGGCGCGGCCCGGCGCGAGCTGGCCCAGACATCGTCGTTGCGCGAGCTGGACGACCTGCTCGATGCGCTGCTCGACCGGGTCGGCGCCGACACTCCCCTGCCGCCGGAGAACCGCCGGGTGGCCCGCGGCCACACCCAGGGACCGCGCCGGGTGACGCTGCCGGACGGCTGGCGCGACGCCGTGCTGGACCCGACCCCGCCCACCGGCGCCGACGTTTTGGTGTCGGGTGGTTAGCCGTCGGTGTTAGCCTGCTTGCCGAGGTCGAGGTTCTCGTTGTGCATGGCTCGCGGGAATTCACGCGATCGTCTGCTGTCACTCGAGAGCACGCGTCGACCCAGTCCCGCTGATCGGGACGCGTACTGAAGGAACATTTATGGCTCAAGGCACCGTCAAGTGGTTCAACGGCGAGAAGGGCTACGGCTTCATCGCCCCAAGTGACGGCGGTGCGGACGTCTTCGTCCACTACTCCGCCATCACGGGCTCCGGCTACCGCACGCTCAACGAGGGCCAGACGGTCGAGTTCGACGTCACGCAGGGTCAGAAGGGCCCGCAGGCCGACAACGTCCGCGCGCTCTAGCGCCACTGCTCGCTTCGAAAGGAGACAGGTTCGATGGGTTCGCGCCGTTCCACCATCCGCGGCGGCCGGCTCGGCGGTGCGCCGGGTTCCGAGGTCGACCGCGGTGGCGTGGTCGAGCCACGTCGGCAGATCTCCTACTGGTGCCACGCCGGCCATGAGAGCCGGCCGGCGTTCGCACTGCACGTCGAGCTGCCGCAGACCTGGGCCTGCCAGGTGTGCGGTCAGCCCGCCGGTCCGGTCCGCGACCAGCCGCCGCCGCGCGAGCGGATGGCGGGCGGACCGCCGAAGACGCCGTTCGAGTTTTTGATGATGCGGCGCACCATGGCGGAAGGCGACGAGCTGCTCGAGGAGGCGCTCGCCAAGCTCCGCGAGGACCGCGCCGCGCGCACCCGCGCCCGCTGACCGCGGCCCGTCAGATGGCGGGGACGGAGTCCACCGGCCGCCGGCACGAACGCCACGTCCCGGACGGCGTGATCCTGGCGCTGGTCTGCGTCGCGCAGTTCATGGTCGTGCTCGACGTCTCGATCGTGAACGTCGCGCTGCCGTCCATCAAGGGTGACCTCCACTACTCGGCGACCGGGTTGCAGTGGGTGGTCAACGCCTACGTCCTGACGTTCGCCGGGTTCCTGCTGCTGGGCGGCCGGATCGCCGACCTCCTCGGCCGGCGGCGGGTCTTCATCGGTGGGCTGGCGATGTTCTCCGTCGCGAGCCTGCTCGGTGGGCTGGCGCAGACCTCCGGCGAGCTGACGGCCGCCCGAGCGGTGCAGGGTCTCGGCGGCGCGGTGCTCTCACCCGCGACGCTGACGATCATCATGACGACGTTCACCGAAGGCGAGAAGCGGCACCGGGCGCTCGGGGCGTGGAGCGCGGTGGCCGGCGCAGGCGGCGCCTTCGGCGTCATCCTCGGCGGCGTGCTGACGTCGTACCTGTCATGGCGGTGGGTGCTCTACGTCAACATCCCGATCGGCGTCGCCGCCGGTCTCGCCGCGCTGACGTTCCTGTCGGAAAGCCGCCGCGCCGACGCCGAGCACAGCCTCGATGTCGCCGGCGCGATCCTCGCCACCGGCGGGCTGGCGCTACTGGTCTACGGCATCGTCGGCACCGACACCCATCCCTGGAGCTCCGCCCGCACCATCGGTTTGCTGATCGGCGCGGTCGCGATCCTGGCGGTGTTCCTGCTGACGCAGGCGCGACTGGCCCGTTCGCCGCTGATGCCGCTCTCGCTGTTCCGGTCGCGGTGGGTGTCGGCGGCCAACCTGGTGATGCTGTTGCTCGGCATCGCGTTCTTCTCGATGTGGTACTTCCTGTCGCTGTACCTGCAGGAGGTGCACGGCTACGGGCCGTTGAAGGCGGGCCTGCTGTTCCTGCCGATGAGCGCGTCGATCATCGTCGGGGCGCAGACCTCGGGGCGGGTCATCGGCCGCGCCGGGCCGCGCAACCTGCTCGTCATCGGGCTCGCGATGTCAGCGGGTGGCTTCGCCTGGCTGACCCAGCTGTCGGCCACCAGCGGGTACGTCGAAGGCGTGCTCGGCGGCACCGTGCTGATCTCGCTCGGCATGGGCCTGTCGTTCACGCCGCTGGCAACCGCCGCGACGACCGGCGTGCACTACACGCAGGCCGGTCTGGCGTCCGGCGTACTCAACACCTCCCGGCAGGTCGGCGGGTCGATCGGTCTCGCCGCACTCGCCACCATCGCGACCGCCCGGTTCAACCATCTCGTCGGCACCGGATCGTCGCAGCCGGTCGCGCTGAGCGGCGGCTTCGACCGTGCGTTCCTGGTCGCGGCCGTCGTGTGCGCGGTCGCGACGCTCGCCTCGTTTGCGATCCCGCGGTCGGACCGCCCGGCCGACGAGCGCACCAGCTGGGAGGCTGAGCCGGCCGCCGCCGCCGTCGACTAGTGCTTGCGGTGCTTGCGGTGCTTGTGGTGATGGTGGTGCTTGGGCTTGTGGTAGGTGATCCCCAGGCCGACCGGCATCGGGCGCTCGACGCCGTCCGCCGGATAAGTGCGTAGCGACAGCGACGACGCGCCGGGCATCCGGGCCAGCAGCTCGGTCGAGCCGGAGCCGTCGAACGCGTAGGCGCGACTGGCGCCGAGCTGCACCATCAGCTTCGACATCTGGTCCTCGTCGAGACCGTGCAGTGACGTGCCGGGATGGTCGGCGACCATCGCCAGGATCAGCTCGCGCCCGCCGTCGGCGAACCCGATAGCGGTGCGGGCGGGCTGGGTGGTGTTGGCGCTGTCGCAACTGAAACCGGTGCGGGGAACACCCGGCTGCTGCACCAGGGTGACGCCGACGCCATACGCCTGCACGAACGGCGACGGGGCGGTCGTGCGGGTCGCGCCCACGACCGCCAGCTTGGCGGTGGTGGAGCGACTGGCCAGCCAATGGCCGGCGGTGCGGGTGTGCGCCACGAGCAGCGCACCGTCGGCCGGCACGGTGCGGGCGCCGCCGACGGCAGTCAGCAGGTCGTTGCGGACGGCTCGCAGCGTGGTGCCCCAGCTGGTCGGGACGGCTCGCCCGCCCCACGCCGGCGTGTAGATGCCGAGCCCACGGTGGCCGCCGACCTGGTTGATCCCGGCGATGCGGTGCGCCTGCGAGCCGACGACGACCGAGGACGTCAACCAGACCTTGCCGGCCTCGGCGCGACCGTCACGGCCGATGCCGACCGCGGCCTCGTGGTGCTTGGAGAGGACCAGCGGCTGGCCGTGAGAGATCAGCGCGCCCGTGGGTGCACCCGTCATGAAGTCGAAGTAGCCGGTGTTGGTCGCCGCGACCAGACCGGAGTGATGCGCGGCGAGCGCGGTCAGCGGCGAGCGGAAGGCGATCGCGTGCCGCAGCGGCTCGACCGACACGCCGCGCTGGGTCAGGTCGACCCGCAGCACGTGCATGTCCACCCGACCGCGCGAGTCGCTGGTCGCGCCTTCGGCCAGGGTGACGCCCGGCGCCAGCTTGTGCAGGTGCCACTGCGTGCCGGGCACCAGCGACTCGGCCGCCGGGCAGCTGCGCTGCGGCGGCCCGGGCCGAGCCTGCGCGGCGGGCGCGGCTGCCACGCCGCCGGCCGCAAGCGCACCGACGGCAGCCCACGCGACGCGACGGACGGAGCGGGTCACACGCCACGGATCGGCGCGGCCGCCGCGCGGGCGGATACTCCATTCGGGGGGTTAGGTTTCGCGAGTGACGCCGCTGCTCCCGCTGTTCCCGCTCGGGACCGTCCTGCTGCCCGGGGCGCCGCTGTCACTGCACGTGTTCGAGGAGCGCTACCGCCGGCTGATGGCCGACCTGCTGGCCGAGCCGCGGCCACAGCAAAGGTTCGGCGTGGTGCTGATCCGCGAAGGCCACGAGGTCGGCGCCGACCGAGTCCGGGCGACCTACGACGTCGGTTGCGTCGCCCACATCCACCAGGCCACCCCCGCCGCGGACGGCACGTACGCCGTGACCGCGGTGGGCACGGCCCGGTTCCAGGTCCGGGCAGTGGACCGGCGGGCGGCGTACTTGCGGGCAGCCGTCGACTGGCTGCCGGAAGAGACCGGCGACAGCGAGCAGCCGTTCGCGGCGGTCAGCCGGTTGTTTGCGGCGTACCGCGAGCTGCTCGGCGCCGCAATCGATCCGGTCGAGCTCCCGGCGGACCCGCGGCTGCTGTCCTATCTGGTGGCCGCCACAGTGCTCGCCGACCCACCCGACCGGCAGCAGTTTCTGGCGGCACCCGACGCCGGCGCCCGGCTCGCGGCCGAAGCGGCGTGGCTGCACCGTGAAGTCGGTTTGCTGCGCCGCTTGCGCACGGTGCCGGCCGGGCGGCTGCTCGACACCCCACCGTCAATGAACTGAGCGGCGAGGCGCGACTCCTACGATGAGACTTGATGAGCAGTGGGCGCGCAAGTCCGCCGCCCGCGCGTGCCGTGCGGGCGGACGCCGCCAACACCAGCTGGGCCTCGCTGCCGGCCTCGCCATCGGCCGCGCGTGAGGCCCGCCGCCTAGTCGCCCGGCAGTGCGGCCAGTGGGCCGCCGGCCGCAACAAGCCGGACCTGCTCGACACCGCGCAGCTGCTCACCAGCGAGCTCGTGACCAACGCGGTGATCCACGGTCGCAGCCACGTCCGGCTCGGCATCACGGTGTCGGCCAACGGGCTGCGGATCGCCGTCGCCGACGACAACTCGCGCCACCCGACGCCCCAGCCGGCCGACCCGGACGCGCTCGACGGCCGGGGGCTGCAGATCGTCGAGCGGCTGGCCAGCAGCTGGGGCGTCGACGACAACCGGTTCGGCAAGACCGTCTGGTTCGAGCTGACCGGTTAGTCGCGGCTCAGACGTCGCGGCGGCGCAGCAGCACGATCGCGCCGGTCATCGCCACGGCCACGTAGCCGACCAACACCGCCAGCGCCGTCCACGGCGACAGTGAGTTGGCCTCCGGCACCACCGCTGCGAGCGATCCGCCCGCCAACTGCCCGGGCAGGTACTCGCCGATCGTGTCCGACAGCGAGCCCGGCAACGAGCTGACGATGGCGGGCACCACCAGCAGGAACGCCACGATGGCGGCGATGGCCCCGGCGGTGTGCCGGAGGATGCCGCCCAAGCCCAACGCGATCAGGGAGACACCGGCGACGTAGACCCCGGTGAGCAAGATCGCGCGCAGCACGCCCGGGTCGCCGATCGAGGCGTCCGGCACCTTTCCGGTGAAGAACGCCTGGCCGACGAAGAAGCCGAGGAACGAGATCAGCAAGCCGAACAGCAGCGCGACACCGCCGTACACCGCCGCCTTCGCGGCGAACATCGGAGTACGCCGTGGCACCGCCATCACGCTGGCCCGGATCGTGCCGCTGGCGTACTCGGAGGTGATCGCCAGGACGCCGAAGACGGCGATCGCGAGTTGGCCGAGGGCAATGCCGGTGAGGCTGGTGTTGGTCGGGTCCCAGGTCGCGCGATCGGAGGCCGACATGCTCGACCAGTGCGCGGCCGTCTCGCCCGAGATGATGGCCGCCAGGCCGACGCTCACGACCAGCATCGCGGCCAGGGTCCAGCCGCTCGACCGCAGCGAGCGGAGCTTGGTCCACTCGGCGTTCATCAGGCGGCCAAAGGTGGTTGCACTCATGCCCGGCTCCCCGCGGTCGTGTCCAGCTCTTCCAGGTCCAGCTCCGACGTGCTCAAGTCGGCGGTCAGCTCCACGAAGGTCTCCTCCAGCGATGCGCGCTGCGGCGTCAGCTCGTGCAGCACCAGTGCCGCGGCGGCGGCGATCTCCCCGATGGTTGCGGCGCTCAGCCCGGCGACGTCGAGCGCGTCGCCGTCCCGCCGCTGGATGCGACCGCCGGCGTCGGTGACCAGGTCGGCGAGCCGCATCGGGTCGGGCGACGCCACCCGCACGCTGCCCGGCGCCGCCTGGTCGAGCAGCTCGCTGGTCGAGCAGTCGGCCAGCAGCTGACCACGGCGGATGACGATCAGGTGGTCGGCGGTGACGGACACCTCGCTCAGCAAGTGACTGGACAGCAGCACCGTGCGGCCTTCTTCGGCCAGCCCGCGCAGCAGCTCCCGGATCCAGCGCACCCCTTCGACGTCCAGGCCGTTCACCGGCTCGTCGAGGATCAACACCTGCGGGTCACCGAGCAGCGCTACAGCGATGCCGAGCCGCTGTCCCATCCCCCGCGAGAAGCCGCCGACCCGCTTGCCGGCGACGTCCGCGAGGCCGACCAGGCCGAGCAGGTCCTCGACCCGCTGCCGGCCGATGCCGTGCGTCTGCGCGAGGTAGTGCAGGTGCTGGTAGGCGCTGCGGCCCGGGTGCAGCGCCCGGGCTTCCAGCAGCGCGCCGACCGTCTGCAGCGGGTGCGCCAGCTCGGCGTAGGGGCGGCCGCCGATCAGCGCGACGCCGTGGTCGGGCCGGTCGAGGCCGACCGCCATCCGCATCGTGGTCGACTTGCCCGCACCGTTCGGGCCGAGGAAACCGGTGACCCGGCCCGGCTCGACGGTGAACGACAGCCGGTCGACGGCGACGGTCTCGCCGTAGCGCTTGGTCAGTTCACGAAACTCGATATTGGTCACGGTCATCAGCATTTCGGTCGAAGGGGTTGGGCAACAGCCGGGCAACCACCCAATCCGGGACGGGTTAACCCCACCTGAAGTTCGGTGGCCTGCTGGCTGGCCGGTTCGGACATGAATGGGACAGGCTGTGCCGCGTGACGGCACTGTTCCAACGGCGCACCTGGGCCGAGCTGCTCTACTGCTTGGTCGGGCTGCCGCTCGGGGTGGCGGGTTTCGTGTTCGCGGTGACGTCGCTGTCGGTGAGTTTGAGCCTGGCGATCACGCTGATCGGATTCCCGCTGCTTGCCGTCGCCCTGGCGGTCGCGCGCGGCTTCGGGTCGGCGTACCGCGGGCTCGCCGGCAGCCTGCTCGGCCTCGAGGTCGCCGCGCCGCGGCCACGGCCCACCGGCGTGCGGATCCGCGCGCGGCTGACCGATCGCGTCGCGTGGCGGGCGATGTTGTTCATGCTGCTGCGGTTCCCGGTCGCCATCATCGACTTCACGTTCGCGGTCTCGTTCTACGTCTACGGGTTCGGGGGCGCGACGTACTGGATCTGGTGGCGCTACCTGCCGTGGCAGCGCGACGACCATCACGTGCTGCACCACGGTCTCGATTTCGGGCCCAACTACTTCCTCGATACGCCGGAGCGGATCGCCGTCACAACGGCGGTCGGCGTCGTGCTGTTCCTGCTCGCACCGTGGGTGGTGCGGGGCGTGCTGAGCCTCGATCGATTGCTGATCCGTGGCCTGCTCGGGCCGGTCAGCTCCGCCGAGCGGATCCGTGAGCTCGAGGACACCCGTTCGCGCGCGGTCGAGGACTCGGCCGCGGCGCTGCGGCGGATCGAGCGCGACTTGCACGACGGCGCGCAGGCCCGGCTGGTGTCGCTGGCGATGACGCTCGGGCTGGCGAAGGAGGAGCTGGCCGACTCCGACGACGAAACCGCGGCCAACCGCGCTCGCGCCTTGGTCGAGGCGGCGCACCACGAGGCGAAGGCGACGATCGTCGACCTGCGCGACCTGGCGCGTGGCATCCACCCGCCGGCGCTGGACCGCGGCTTGGCGGAAGCACTCGAGACCCTGGCCGCTCGGTGTGCGGTGCCGACCACGCTGCGGGTCGACGTCCCCCGCCGGCCGACGCCGGCGGTCGAGTCGATCGTCTACTTCAGTACGGCGGAGCTGCTCACCAACGTGGTCAAGCACAGCGGTGCGCATCACGCGGCCGTCGACGTCCGGGTGACGGACGGCCAGCTGTTCTTGCGGGTCAGCGACGACGGCGCGGGCGGGGCGGACGTCGCCCGGGCCGGCGGCAGCGGCTTGGCCGGCCTGACCGAGCGGGTCGCCACGGTCGACGGCCGGCTCGAGATCTCCAGCCCGGAAGGCGGGCCCACCCTGGTCACGATCGGGATCCCGGTCTGATGCGCATCGTCATCGCCGAGGACTCCGCGATCCTGCGCGACGGCTTGGTGCACCTGCTGCAGCTGCGCGACCAGGACGTGGTGGCGGCGGTCGGCGATCCGACCGCGTTGATCGCGGCCGTCGACGAGCACCGTCCGGACCTCGCGGTCGTGGACATCCGGATGCCGCCGACGTTCACCAACGAGGGCCTCGAGGCAGCCATCACGTTGCGCGGGCGCCATCCGGAGCTCGGCATCCTGGTGTTCTCGCAGTACGTCGAAACCCGTTACGCCGCAGAGCTTCTGGCCAGCGGCTCCGAGGGTGTCGGCTACCTGCTGAAGGACCGGGTCGCCGACGTCAGCGAGTTCGTCGACGCGCTGACCCGGATCGCGGCCGGCGGCACGGTGCTCGATCCGGAGGTCGTCACCCAGCTGCTCGGCGCCAGCCGGCGTACCGACTCGGTCGACACCCTCACCGCCCGCGAACGCCAGGTGCTGCGGCTGATGGCCGAGGGCCGCGCCAATGCCGCGATCGCCGCCCGGCTGCACCTCAGCGAGGGCGCGGTGGAGAAGCACGTGACCAACATCTTCGGCAAGCTCGGCCTGGCACCGTCGGCCGACGACCACCGCCGGGTGCTCGCGGTGTTGAAGTGGCTGGAGGCCTGAGCGGGTGATCATGCCGGCCGGACGGTCACGCTGCCGGCGCCGACCTGCAGGTCGAGGTCGAGCACGCTGCCCGAGCCGAGCCCGTTGTTGAGCACCCGGTCCTGCTCGGCCTGCAAGCCGCTCACCTCGTGGCCGTCGACGGTCACGCTGCCGATCGCGCTGTAGGCATCGACGGTCACCGGCAGCGTCGTCGGCACGATGACGGTCAGGTCGCCGCGGCCGACGAAGACGTGGGTGTGGCGTGGTTCGTCGAGCTGCAGGCCGGTGAGGTCGACCGTCACGTTGCCGAACGGGTAGCCGTAGTCGTCGTCGAGGTCGCTGGACCGGCTGATGCTGATGTCGTGGCGGCCGAAGTGCGGCCCGAAGATCCCGACGACCGCGATCATCGCCAGCACGATCGCCACGATCGCGGCGAGCAGCAGCCGGATGCCGCGGTTCGCGAACGCGAACGCCACGACCACCGCGACCAGCAACAGCGCGAACGGCGGACCGAACCAGAACCAGCCCCAGTGACCGGGGCCGAACCACAGCCATCGGCTGAAGCCGAGCGCGAACACCGCGAGCAGCACCAGGACGGCGACGGCCGGGATCCGCCGACCCGGATGGGCCGCGACCGAGTCGGGGCCGAGCCGGGCGGGATGGTCGGTCGACGGCGTGAGCAGCCAGGCCGCGAGGTAGCCGAGCACGCCAAAGCCGGTCATCAGCGCCAGTACGACGGCGCCAATCCGCACCAACGTCACGTCGACGTCCCAGTGCTCGGCGATGCCGGCGCAGACGCCGCCGAGCATCCGGCCGTCGCGCGGCCGGACGAAGCTGGGCCGGGAGCGGTGTGGTGCCGGCTGCGGCTGGGTTGGCGTCTCGTCGGCGGTTGCGTCGGCGGCGGTTGCGTCGCCGGGAGCGGCGTCGTCGTCGTTATCGGTCATGGCTCGACTGTGTCGGCCACCGCCGGCCCGGCGCATCAGGATGCCGCCCGGCATCGACCCCTAATCGCGGTTCCGGGTCTTTCCCGGATCCGATCCGGACCGCGTCGAACCCGCGCGGTGTGATGCTTGAGGCGTGAGCACCGCGCCACCGGAAGCACCGGCGGGTCGCCGCGCGCCGCTGGTCCGGCAGCGGCGGGGGCGGCTGCTCGTCGGCGTGTGTGCCGGCGTGGCGTCGCACCTCAACCTGCCGGTGGCCGCCGTACGGCTGGTGTTCGCGCTGCTGGCCATCAACGGCGTCGGCGTCCTCGGCTACATCGGCCTCTGGCTGCTGGTGCCGCCCGGCGACGGGCTGCGGCGCGCGACGACGCCGCGCGGCATGATCCGCGAAGCGCTGCACGACCGCGACGACGACCTGCCGCACCGGTTCCTGAAGCTCGCCGGCTACCTGCTCGTCGGCATCGCGTTCGGCTCCACGCTCGACGTCTTCGGCCTGTCGTCGGGGCGGCACAGCCTGGTGCCACTCAGCGTGGCCGGCATCGGCGCGCTGCTGATCTGGTGGCGGGCGCCGCAGGACCGGCGCGACGGATGGGCGAGCGGGGCGCGCCGCTACGGCGCGACGCTGCAACGCCGTCGGGCGGTCATCTTCGTACTCGTCGGCGTCGTGCTGGTCGTCGTCGGGGTGACGTCGTTCCTGGCCGCCAACAACGCGCTCGCGCAGGCCCGCGCCGGCGCGATCGGCATCGGCGCGACCGTCGTCGGCGTCCTGCTGGTGACCGGCCCGTGGCTGCTGCGGCTGGTGCGCGACTTGACGTCGGAGCGGCGGGAGCGGATCCGCGCCCAGGAGCGCGCCGAGGTGGCGGCCCACGTGCACGACTCGGTGCTGCAGACGCTGGCGTTGATCCAAGGCAAGGCCGGCGACCCGGATGCGATCCGCCGGTTGGCGCGACGGCAGGAGCGCGAGCTGCGGTCCTGGCTCTACGACGGCAACCGCGCCGACGGCGCGACCACACTGGCCGGCGCACTGCGCGCCGTCGCCGCCGAGATCGAGGACGAGCACGGCGTCCCGGTCGACGTGGTCGCGGTCGGCGACGCCGAGCTCGACGACCGGTTGCGGGCAACGGTCGCGGCCGCGCGCGAAGCGGTGCTGAACGCCGCGAAGGCCTCGGGGGCGAGTGTGGTGTCGGTCTTTGCCGAGGTGTCGGCCGACCAGGTCGAGGTCTTCGTCCGCGACCGCGGGGTCGGGTTCGACCCCGACCGGGTGCCCGAGGACCGCCGCGGCATCCGCGACTCGATCATCGCCCGGATGGCGCGCCACGGCGGCAACGGCACGGTGCGCAGCGGCCGGACCGGCACCGAGGTCAGCCTGAGCATCGGCCGGTCGGCGTGACGGCCGCGCTGCGCGTCCGGCTGGTGCTGGTCGACGACCATCAGCTGGTCCGCAGCGGCGTCCGCGCCGAGCTCGGCGACGCGGTCGACGTGGTCGGGGAAGCCGCCGACGTCGACGACGCCGTGCGCGTGATCACCGAGGCCCGTCCGGACGTCGTCCTGCTCGACGTCCACTTGCCGGGCGGCGGCGGGGCCGAGGTCATCCGCGGCGTGCACGCGACGTTGCCGGCCGTCCGGTTCCTGGCGCTGTCGGTGTCCGACGCGGCCGAGGACGTGATCGGCGTGGTGCGCGCCGGTGCCCGCGGCTACGTGACGAAGTCGATCGACGGGCCGGCCCTGCTCGAGGCGATCTCGCGGGTCGCCGCGGGCGACGCGGTGTTCGGTCCGCGGCTCGCCGGGTTCGTGCTGGACGCGTTCGCCGGCGGCGGCCTCGCGCCGGCAGCCGACGACGAGCTGGACTCGCTGACCCCGCGCGAGCGCGAGGTCTTGCGGCTGATCGCGCGCGGCTACACCTACCGCGAGGCGGCGACCGAGCTCGTGCTCTCCACCCGCACCATCGAGTCGCACGTCTCCTCCGTGCTGCGCAAACTTCAGATGTCCAACCGCCGCGAGCTGGCCCGATGGGCGTCCGACCGTCGGTTGATCTGACCGACGCGAGAAGATGCCGTCATGAGTGATTTGTTGAACGCCCCGCTGACCACGCTGCAGGGTCAGCACACGACCTTCGGCGAGCTGGCCGGCGGTCGCGTCGCCCTCGTCGTCAACGTCGCCAGCAAATGCGGCCTCACCCCGCAGTACACCAAGCTGGAGGCGCTGCACCGCGAGCTCGGCGACGAGCAGTTCACCGTCATCGGCTTCCCGTGCAACCAGTTCGGCGAGCAGGAGCCCGGCTCGGCGGAGGAGATCGAGACGTTCTGCTCGACGACGTACGGCGTGAGCTTCCCGATGTCGGCGAAGATCGACGTCAACGGCGGCGGCCGCGACGCGGTGTACGACGTCCTGACCTCGACCGCCGACACCGAGGGCAACGCCGGCGACATCCAGTGGAACTTCGAGAAGTTCGTGGTCGGCGCTGACGGCCAGGTGCTCGGCCGGTTCCGCCCGCTCGTCGAACCCGACGCCCCCGAGCTTCGCGCGTGCATCGAGTCGGCCCTGACCGGGAATGCGGCGTAGATGCACTATCGACGGCTAGGCAGCAGTGGTCTGAAGATCTCCGAGATCGCGTACGGCAACTGGATCACCCACGGCTCGCAGGTCGAGGAAGACGCTGCCATCGCCTGTGTCCGGCGGGCGCTGGATGAAGGCATCACGACGTTCGACACCGCCGACGTGTACGCGAATACCGCCGCCGAGACCGTGCTCGGCAAGGCGTTGCGCGGTGAGCGCCGCGAGTCGCTCGAGATCTGCACCAAGGTCTACGGCAAGATCGGGCCGGGCGGGCCGAACGACTCCGGGTTGTCCCGCAAGCACATCTTCGAGGCCATCGACGGCTCGTTGCGGCGGCTGCAGACCGACCACGTCGACCTCTACCAGGCGCATCGCTACGACTTCGAGACGCCGCTCGAAGAGACGATGCAGGCGTTCGCCGACATCGTGCACGCCGGCAAGGTGCACTACATCGGCGTCTCGGAGTGGACCGCCGAGCAGATCCGCGCGGGCCACGCCCTCGCCCAAGAGCTGCGCTTTCCGCTGGTGTCCAACCAGCCGCAGTACTCCATGCTCTGGCGGGTGATCGAGGCCGAGGTGATCCCGACCTGCGAGGAGCTCGGCATCGGCCAGGTGGTGTGGTCGCCACTCGCGCAGGGCGTGCTGACCGGCAAGTACAAGGCGGGCCAGGCCCACCCGCAGGGCTCCCGCGCGACCGACGAGAAGGGCGGCGCGGACATGATCCGGCGCTGGCTCAACGACCGCGTGCTCGCCGCGGTCGAGCGGCTCGAGCCGGTCGCCGCCGACGCCGGGCTATCGATGGCCGCGCTCGCCATCGCCTGGGTGTTGCAGAACCCGAACGTCGGCTGCGCGATCATCGGCGCCTCCCGCCCCGAGCAGGTCAGCGACAACGCCGCCGCCGCCGGCGTCACGTTGGACGCCGACGTGATGAAGGCGATCGACGAAGCGATCGGCGACGTGGTCACCCGTGACCCGGCCGAGACGGCGAAGAGCTCGCCCGCGACCCGCGGCTGGGACTGAGACCGGCGATGTCGGTGGACGGCGAATACGAACCCAGCGCCTGGGACTGGGTGCGCGAGCAGGTCGAGCGGTTCGAAGCCACGGACGGCCACGAGGCAAACACGTTGTTCGACACCGGCTACCCGATCATCGTCATGACGAACCGCGGGGTGAAGAGCGGCAAGGTCCGTAAGACTCCGCTGATGCGGGTCGAGCACGACGGTGAGTACGCCGCCATCGGCTCGCAGGGCGGTGCGCCGAAACACCCCGGCTGGACCTACAACCTGCTGGCGGACCCACACGTCGAGCTGCAGGACGGCGCCGTCAAGCAACCGATGATCGCGCGGCTGGTGGAGGGCGAGAAGCGCGCACTGTGGTGGCAGCGAGCCGTCGCCGCCTACCCGCCGTACGCCGACTACCAAGCAGCGACCGACCGGGTGATTCCGGTGTTCGTACTGTCACCCCTGTCTCAGGCTTCGTGACCGGGATCGAGATCGCGGACCTGCGAGAAGTGCAGCAGCCGGGCTGACCGGTCGCGGATCTCGGCCACGTCGGGCTCGAGCAGGAAGCCGACGTGGTCCCCCAGCGGAATCTGGTCGATGATCGGTCCGCTGAACCAGGCCGCCGCGTCGTCGAGCACCGGCACGTCGTCGGGACCGGGGCGCCACTGACACCGGGCGAACTTGTCGACCTCGTCGCCGGTCTCGCCGCCGAACAGCTCCGCCAGGTCGCGCCGATCCGCCGGCAGCAAGTGGACGGCCAGCCGCCCGGCCTGCTGCGCCACCGAATGCGTGCGGTTGGCGACCGAGATCCCGACCAGGAAGCGAGATGGGTCGATGCTCGCCTGCGTGGTGAAGCCGACGAGGCACCCGGCCCGTTGGTCGCCTGCCGCCGTGGTCACGGCGTACATCGGGTAGTCGAGCAGCCCGGCAACGTCGTCGAAGTCCGCCACCGGTCAGTCTCCGGTCCGGCCGTCGATCCGCTCCCGCAACAGATCGGCGTGGCCGTTGTGCCGGGCGTACTCCTCGATCATGTGCAGGTAGATCCAGCGCAGGTCCAACGTCGACCCAGTGCGCGGATGGACGAAGGTCTCGTCAAGTGACCGATCCGAGGCGACCTGCCGGACGGCGTCCAGCTCGGCGCGGTACGCCGCGAAGTCAGCCTCGGCGCTGGCCGCGTCGAGGTCGTCGAAGTCGGCGTCCGGGTTGGCTTCGGTGTAGTACATCGGCTCGACCGGCTCTCCCGCGAAGCGCCGGCGAAACCACGATCGCTCGACCTCCGTCATGTGCCGCACCAGCCCGAGCAGCGAGAGCGAGGACGGCTCGACGCTGTGGGTCGCAAGCTGCTCGCCACTGAGACCGGCGCACTTGGTCAGCAGCGTGCCGCGGTGGTATTCCAGCCAGCCTTCCAGGGCGGTGCGCTCGGCCGCGGGTCCGTTGGGCTCGGTGCGGTCGACATCAGGAGCAGTCCAGGGCATGCGGTCATCCTGGCCGACGGCCGGCCGACGAGACCAGCGGTTTCAGTCGGTGGGCTCGGGATGGAGCAGCACCAGCACCCGGGTGCGCGGCTGCGCGTCCCGCGCCTTGGTGCGCCGGCGATGCTCGAATGTCTTCAGCAGGTCCAGCACGGCGTCGTTCAGCTCGGCCGCTTCGGCAGCCGACAACCGGATCCGGCCCTGGTGGACGAGGACGCGGTCGAGGTCTGCGTCGTCACGGCCGAGGTAGTCGAGCAGCGCATCACGGCTTTGGTTGACCAGGTTCGCGATGTTGGCCAGCGACGCATCCCGCGTCTCGGGCGAGCCGTAGAGGCTGTCGTCGAACTCCAGGGTGCGCTGCGCCGAGGCGTAACGATGCTCGACGATGCCGGAGACCATCCGGGTCTCGACGTCGCGGATCAGCTTCGCCTGGGCCAGCAGATTGACGTGGTGGTAGAGCTTCGTCACCGGCTGATGCAACGCCGCGGCGATCTCCTTCACCGTCCACGCCCGGCTGTGGTCGGACATCAGCAAGCTGAGCACTTTCAACCGGATCGGGTCGGCCAGTGCCTTGATCGCCTCCGCGCTGTCGACCTTGCGAACCCGGGTTGGTGGGCGCATCGCCATCAGTGAGCCGCCGGATGCTCGACCGGCCTGACCAGCCGCTCGCCGATGCGCAGCAGGATGCGTCCCAGCCAGGGCCGCAGCACCGCCGGTCGTCGCGGCCGAGGCGGCAGCGACCGGAGCCGCTCGGCTTCCGCACGCATTTCCTGCAACCGTATCTCCGCGAGTGCTCCGTAGTACTGCCACATTGCGCCCTCACCCACCGTGCCACACGTTTGATGTTCGCTGACCATTCAGAGTTTATTGAATGCTCAGTTCTTGTCAAGCATCTCGACCAGCCGATCGAGGAACGGGCGCTGCCCCTTCGTCAGCCGATCGCGGGCAATCTCGACAGAGCACCACTCCGCGCCGTCGACCTCCGGGAACTCCACGAGCGTCGCCGATCCGCGCGGCCACGGCATCGTGAAGGCGCCCGGCCGGATCGCGGCGACGTCGAGGTCGGCTTCGCCGGCCCATACGGTCAGCCGCTTGCCACTCGGCTGGCGCAGCTCGCCGAGCGGGACGAGTTGCTCGGTCTGGACCGGTACGGCGAGGCCGAGCTCTTCGGTGAACTCGCGCAGCGCCGCCGCGAGCGGCTGCTCGTCCTCGGCGTACTCCCCTTTCGGGATCGACCAGGCCGCGGCGTCCTTGCCCGCCCAGTACGGCCCGCCCATGTGCGCGATCAGCACCTCGAGGTCGCCGCCGGCGCGCCGCCAGAGCAGGATCCCCGCGCTGCGAACCGGCACGACGACATCCTCGCGCGAGGTTCGTTACGGTTGCCAGATCGGGAGGATCAGATGACCGATGCACAGTCCGACGCCGTCGCCGAGCTAGCGGCGCAAGTACGCGAGGCCTTGGCCGCCGCGGATCTCGAGCGCTTCGCCGATCTGCTCGACCCGAACGTGACCTGGGGGGCTCCCGGCGACGCCGCCCCCGCCTGCCGCAACCGCAGCCAGGTGCTCCGGTGGTACGCCCAGGGGCGAGCCGACGGCCGGCGAGCCCGGGTCCTGGACGTGACCACACATCGCGACAAGATCCTGGTCTCGATGCTGGTCTCGGACCGCGATCCAGCGGATGACGACGCCGACGCCCCGCGATGGCAGGTGCTCACCGTCGTCGACGGCCGGGTTGCCGACATCCGCGGTTACGACGACGAAGCCACCGCGCGCGCCGCCGTCTACCAGCGGTTGTAGCTGGGGCTGACAAGGCCGCAGGCAGCGCCGCGTGCTCGTAGCACGCAAGCGACCGAGAAGCGGGGCCGCCGCGGAATCGTGAGCGAAGCGAGCGACTTCGTGGGGTGCAACGCAGTCAGCGTCAGCTACAACCGCTGGTCGAGCCGCAGGATTCGCAGACGTAGCAAGAACCCGCGGGGCGCATCTTGACGCCGCAGGACAGGCAGAGCGGCGCGTCGGCCGCGGTGCCTTGCTGCGCCTCGATCAGCTCGGTCGACGAGCGGGCCTCGACCGGCGCCGGGGCCGCGGCCGCGGCGTCGCCGAGCTCCGGGTGGGCGTTCGGCGACTCGACCGGGACGCTGTCGCGCAGCGTCTCCGGGTCGATGTCCTCCTCGTCGGCGACCGGCGCAGTCGGCGCGCCGTACGACGACGCGACGCTCGCCGCCCGCTCGGCGGCGGTGAAGATGCCCAGCTCGGCGCGGGTTTCGTACGGCAGGTAGTCGAGCGCCAGCCGGCGGAAGATGTAGTCCATCACCGACTGCGCCATCCGGATGTCGGGGTCGTCGGTCATGCCGGCCGGCTCGAACCGCATGTTGGTGAACTTCTGGACGTAGCTCTCCAGCGGCACGCCGTACTGCAGCGCGATCGAGATCGCGATCGAGAACGCGTCCATCACGCCGGCCAGCGTCGAGCCCTGCTTGCCGAGCTTGAGGAACACCTCGCCGAGGCCGTCGTCCGGGTAGGAGCCGGCGGTCATGTAGCCCTCGGCGCCGGCGACGGAGAACGACACGGTCTGGCTGGGCCGCCGCTTCGGCAGCCGCTTGCGGACCGGCCGGGCTTCGGCGGCCGGCGCCTCGGCGACGGCACCCGTCTTCTTCGCCTTCGCGTCGGACAGCGGCTGGCCGACCTTGCAGTTGTCGCGGTAGATGGCGAGCGCCTTCAGCCCGAGCTTCCAGCCCTGGTAGTAGATGTCCGCGACCTCTTCGACGGTCGCCGACTCCGGCATGTTGACCGTCTTGGAGATCGCGCCGGAGATGAACGGCTGGGTCGCGGCCATCATCCGGACGTGGCCCATCGGCGAGATCGACCGCTCGCCCATCGCGCAGTCGAACACCTCGTAGTGCTCCGGCCGCAACCCGGGAGCGTCAATGACGTTGCCGTGCTCTGCGATGTGTTCGACGATCGCTTCCACCTGCTCGGCCTGGTAGCCGAGCTTGGTCAGCGCGCGCGGCACGGTCTGGTTGACGATCTGCATCGACCCGCCGCCGACCAGCTTCTTGAACTTCACCAGCGCCAGGTCCGGCTCGATGCCGGTGGTGTCGCAATCCATCATCAAGCCGATGGTGTTATGGCTCACGAGGCCGTTCGCGACATACGTCACGTTGCTCGGGACCGAGAGGTCGTACGTCGGCTGGACACCGCCGTCCTCGTTGACCGCAACCCGCTCGAACAAGTAGCCGAGTCCGTGCCCGAGACGCGGGTCACGAGTCTCCTCGAACAACTCCTCAGCGGTGTTGCGAGCGACGCCGCCGCTCTTCGCGAGCGAGGAGACAACGACCGAACGGTGAGCCGAACCGACCGGCGCGACCTCGTCCCATACCGAACGCGGCAGGTAGATCCGATCGCGGTTGCCCACATGTCTCGCCGGGAAGCCGTCCAACAGTCGCGTCTTACGACCGCCCAAAAAACCGACCAGCTCGGCGTACCGGTGAGCGTGGTCAAGGTTGCGCAGCCGCAGTTGGAGCTGCCGGCCGCCCCAACCGCTCACGGTCTCGCGAGTCGTCGTCGCGAGGCCGAGGGCAAGCAGCATGGTCCGCACCTCTGCGGCGAACCCCTCGCTCGCGGTCGACACCATCGGCACACCAGCGGTGACGCTGCCGTCGGCCTCGAACAGGCCGCGCAAGAAAGCCGCATAGATCTCCGGGTCGTTGCTTTCGAGCAGCGCGGACGGAACGCGCGGCGTCCAACCCTTGCCAACGTGATCCGTCGATGGCAACAGCTTGGCGAATCCCGCCGCCTGCCACCAGCGCGCGAGTCGCACGGACTGCAGCGTTACCTCGACATAACCCGGCTGCTGCTGGGTCACCGGCTCGAGGTTGAACAGCGACTTGCCAAGCACGCGCAGCCGCTCGACGACATCGAGGTCGGTCTCCGCGACACAGAGCCGAATGCCCTTCGCGTGCACGCTGCCGTCGCCCATGAAGTAGCCGACGAGTTCGGCCAACTCGACATCGACGGCATCCGGCACCTGAACGCTACGGTCACCGGCGTAGTACGCCTGGTCGAGCACCGGCAGTGGCACGCGGCGCGGCTCACCGACCATGGTCTCCAACTGCACCGGCACCAGGTCGCCTTCAGCCACATCGGCCAGTCGCTTCCATGTCCACCCGCCGGTCGCCTCATCGACGACCTTGATGCGGTGAGCAAGCGTGCCCTGGATCTGGTAACCGCCGGCGGTGACGACGCGGCGCGTCGGCTCCTCGCCGTTGACAAAGAACTTCGTGGTCCGCTGCGGGCCTTCGTCGGTCGACACCCGGACATCGAGGTCCTGCCACCGCTCGCCGTAGACATCGCCGAGCTGGTCGAGCCGCACGAGGCCCCGGTCGGTCGTAATGAGCGTGTCGCCAGTTAGGCAGCCGGTCGGAGCGAGCACCGAAGCCTGCGCGTTGCGCCAGCCGTTCTTCTCGCCGATCGCGAGGCCCTCCTGCCAGACCTTGGTGGCGGCGGCCAGCACCCGCGACGCGTCAGCATCGACCGCCCGCACCGCGTCGTTGGCAGCGGCGTGCTTGCGCATCACCCGCTTGTGCGGCTCGGCGTTGCGCGCGTAGCCGTCGTACGGTCCGACGACGCCGGCCAGCTCGGCGGACCGCTTGTACGCCGTGCCGGTCATCAGTGACGTAATCGCCGCGGCGAGCGAGCGGCCGCCCTCGCTGTCATAGGCGTGGCCGGTCGCCATCAGCAGCGCGCCGAGGTTGGCGTAGCCGATGCCGAGCTGGCGGTAGGCGCGCGTGGTCTCGCCGATCGCCTCGGTCGGGAAGTCGGCGAAGCAGATCGAGATGTCCATCGCGGTGATGATGAACTCGACCGCCTTCGCGAACGTCTCGGCGTCGAAGGTGTCGTCGTCGCCCAGGAACTTAAGCAGGTTCAGGCTGGCGAGGTTGCACGACGAGTTGTCGAGGTGCATGTACTCGCTGTTATGCGCGATCACCCCATCGACGCCACCAACGACAAAGTTATGCGTGTCCTCAACCTCGAGATCAAAGACATCCACGGGTTCGTCGAGCTCGACGGCTTCGACGCGCAGGACATGGACCGCTTCGCCGTTACTGACCAGGCGATCACCCGCTAGCAATGCTTCGGCCGCGACCCATCGGCCGCTGTCGAGCAGATAGCGATGCTCTGGCGTGCTGCTGATGGAGAGACTGCTCGAGGTCGTCACGCGGCAAAGCTGAGTGGTCCGACCCGCAATCCAAACGTTGCGGACCGGTCGCAGGACGAATCCGCCAGCCTGGAGATCGCGCGTACGAACCTGAATGGACTGCCCGGCCTGCCACGACTTGAGCAACACGTCGAACGTGATGGCGCCAGCCGCCGTTTCCACCTCGGTCTCACCGGTAAAGCAGCAAGGGTTAGAGGCCGTGATCCGGCCGGTCTCCGGCGTGGTGTGCCAGTCGTTGATGGTGTCGTCGTACTGGATGCCGGGGTCGGCGCACTCCCAGGCGGCCTGCGCCATCTTGCCGAACAGCTCCTTGGCGTCGACCGTCTCGATCACCTCGCCGGTCTGCCGGGCCCGCAGCCCGAACTCGCGGCCTTCCTCGACGGCGCGCATGAACTCGTCGTTCACCCGGACCGAGTTGTTGGCGTTCTGGTACTGCACGGACACGATGTCCTTGCCGCCGAGATCCATGTCGTAGCCGGCGTCGCGCAGCGCGCGGATCTTGTCCTCTTCCCGCGCCTTGGTCTCGATGAACTCCTCGACGTCCGGGTGGTCGACATCGAGGATCACCATCTTGGCGGCCCGGCGGGTGGCGCCACCGGACTTGATCGTGCCCGCGGACGCGTCGGCGCCGCGCATGAAGCTCACCGGCCCGGAGGCGGTGCCGCCGGAGGACAGCAGCTCCTTGGACGAGCGGATGCGGGAGAGGTTCAGCCCGGCGCCGGAGCCGCCCTTGAAGATCAGGCCTTCCTCGCGGTACCAGTTCAGGATCGAGTCCATGGTGTCGTCGACCGCGAGGATGAAGCAGGCGGAGACCTGCTGCGGGGCGGACGTGCCGACGTTGAACCAGACCGGCGAGTTGAAGCTGAAGACCTGGTGCACCAGCATGTGGGTCAGCTCGTGCTCGAAGATCTCGGCGTCGGCCGGAGTGGCGAAGTAGCCGTGCTCTTCGCCGGCCCGGCGGTAGGTCAGCACGACCCGGTCGATCAGCTGCTTCAGGCTCGACTCCCGCTCCGGCGAGCCCACGGCGCCGCGGAAGTACTTGGTCGTGACGATGTTGGTGGCGTTCACCGACCAGTCGGCGGGGAACTCGACGCCGCGCTGCTCGAAGTTGATCGAACCGTCGCGCCAGTTGGTCATGACGACGTCGCGGCGCTCCCAGGTCACCTCGTCGTACGGATGGACCCCCGGCTTGGTGTAGACGCGCTGCAGCCGCAGGCCGCGGTTACGCCGCGTCGTGCTGCCAGCTCCGCGCGACGCGCCGCTCACCGTCTCGGTCATGCCTGGTCCTCTCCTGCTGATGGGCTAGTCAGTTCAACGCTGCGGCGACCGGGATCCGTCCCGATCGACGGGCTTTCAACGCGGCGACCTCGCGGGCGAAGTCGTCGAGCGAGGTGAAGTTGCGGTAGACGCTCGCGAACCGCAGGTAGGCGACCTCGTCGAGCTCGCGCAGCGGCTCGAGGATCGCCAGGCCGACCTCGTGCGCGGCGATCTCGGCGGCGCCGCTCGCCCGGACCGTGTCCTCGACCTGCTGGCCGAGCCGGGCCAGCGCATCTTCGTCGACCGGCCGGCCGGAGCAGGCCTTGCGCACGCCGTCGATCACCTTGCTGCGGCTGAACGGCTCGATCACACCGGAGCGCTTACGGACGGCCAGGCTGGCGGTCTCCTGCGTCGTGAACCGCCGGTGGCAGCTCGGGCAGGCGCGCCGCCGCCGGATCGTCGCACCGTCGTCGGCGACCCGAGAGTCGATCACGCGGGAGTCGGGGAAGCGACAAAACGGACAATGCATCGCGTTTCGCCTCCTGCCGTCGCCGTCCACCGGTTTCGGCGCCCTGTGGATCAGTTGTTCCACAATCTGTGGACGAATTACACCGGTGTAACACAAGATGTTGGGGAGCGAACGTACGTCGTCGCCGCCGCCCGCGCAAGCATTCGGTGCAACTTTTTTCCCGGGCGTGTCGCCAGCCCCACCACTACCGGTATCGCGGCACCAGCAACCGCTCGCCGGGCAGCACAGTCGGGCTGGTCAGGTGGTTGAGCTGCTCGATGTCACCAATTACGACCCGGGGGTCGACGTGCGGCGCGATCCGCGACGCCACCGACCACAGCGTGTCGCCCGCTTCGACGGTCACGGCAGCAGCGTGGTTGCGCTGCGGGTCGGCCGCCTGGCTGGTCGCCCGGCCGATCGTCAGGCCGGCGACGACCGACAACACCATCACCAACAACACCAGCGCCACCCGGCCGCGGCGGGTGAGCCTCAGCGTGCCCATCCTCAGCGTGCCCATCCGGCATCCCTCCTCGCCCCCGTCGGTCCTCCAGTTCGATCGAACGCCCGTTCGATCGAACGTATGAACGAGTTGTACCACGACCGGCCGACAAAAGTCGCGACACGTTCGAACAGGTGTTTGAAAACCGGCCGTTCCGCCGTTACGGTCGACCGAGATTCCCGATCGAGGAGGCGACCGATGGCGACGGTGCGGGAGATCCCGGACGGCCCGGCTGATGCCAGCGGCCTGACCACGCGGCAGCGCAAGGTGCTCGAGGTGATCCAGCAGTCGGTCGAGCGCCGCGGCTACCCGCCGTCGATGCGCGAGATCGGCGAGGCGGTCGGGCTGACCAGCACGTCCAGCGTGGCCCACCAGCTCGCCGCGCTCGAGCGCAAGGGCTTCCTACGCCGCGACCCCAACCGGCCGCGCGCGGTCGAGGTGAAGCAGCCGGCGAGCGGCGCGGCGGCGCCGATCGACCCGACCGGTGAGGGCGACGACCGGCCGGCGCCGACCTACGTGCCGGTGGTCGGGCGGATCGCCGCCGGCGGCCCGATCCTGGCCGAACAGGTGGTGGAGGACGTGTTCCCGCTCCCCCGCCAGCTGGTCGGCGAAGGGCAGCTGTTCCTGCTCCAGGTCAGGGGCGACTCGATGATCGAGGCCGCGATCGCCGACGGCGACTGGGTGGTCGTGCGCCAGCAGCCCACCGCCGACGACGGCGAGATCGTCGCGGCGATGCTCGACAACGAAGCCACGGTGAAGACGCTGCAGCGCCGCGACGGCCACGTCTGGCTGCTGCCGCACAACCCCGACTACTCGCCGATCGACGGCGACGACGCCGTGATCCTCGGCCGGGTCACCGCGGTGCTTCGCCGGGTGTGACCCGGCAGGCCAATTAGCCGCTGACCAGCACGACCCGCTCGGTGTCGTGCGCTGTCGTCAGCGTCAGCGTGCCAAGCGTCGCGGCCGTGCCGTGCGTGATCTTCAGCGTCCGCTGATGGCCGGCGTGCAACGTGAACTTCCGCGAGCTCACCGACCACTGCGAGCCACCCGATGTGATCTTCGCGGTCACCTTCATGGTTGCGCCGGATGCCCACACCTTGAGCGAGCCGTGGCTGCCCGCCGTCACGGTTAGCTGATGCGTCGCGACACCGAGCGGGAACTTCTTGGCGAAGTGGCTCCAGTGCGGCTTCAGCTCGGTGCGGACGTACTTGTGCTTGGCGTGGCCGACGAACGCCTCGGTCAGCGACGGATGCGGCACGCTGGGCGCCACCCCGGCTCCCATCAGCCGCGGCGCGCGGTACTGACCACCCGGACCGGTGCCGAGGATGTTGTGCCGGTGGATCCAGATCCCGCCGCCGGTGCCGAAGCAACCGGCCTGGCCGGGCCCGTCGCTGTAGGTCCAGCAGAACTCGTCGAACAGCGCGGTCTCGCCCTCCACCGACCAGTTGCTGCCGTACTTCGTCCCGGGGACGACGTGACCGAACGCCTCGTCGGTGTTGGCCCGCGCTGCCCGCTTCGCCAACGCGTTCAGCCCCGACGACAGGGCCGTGAACGGCTTGAGGCCGCGGTCCACGCGCTCGGTGTTCACCAGCACGAACAGCTGCCACCGCGGCTTCAGCTTGTCGAACCCGCGCGGCAGCGTCATCGGCCCGACGCCATCGTGCGCGCGGACTTTCCGGAACTCAGCCAGCGCGACGGCATCGCAGTCCGGCGCATCCGAGCTGGAGCAGGCCGCCAGGAACTTAGTGCTGGGCTTGGCGTTGTGGCCGGGATCTCGCAGCGACGCCGCCGCCATCGTCATCGGCAGCATCGTCGCCACTGCCGCCGTCACTGCCACCACGCCCGTCAGTAGCGGTCTGCGCAACGCGTGTCCCCTCGTCGATGTCGAGCACGTACGACGTCAGCTCTCCGGTCAGCCACGCCGGCACCCGAGCCCGCACCAGCGTCCCGTCCGCCACGTGTGAGGTCTCGATCACCTCGCCGTGACGGTGCAACCGGGACACCACCTGACCCTCGGCGTACGGCACCAGCAGGCTCACCATAACGTCGGGGCGCGGGAGCAGCGCACCGACTCGGTCACGAAGCTGCTCGACGCCCTCGCCGGTCAGGGCCGACACGGCGTAGGCGTTCGGTTCGTCCCGCCGGAGCCGCGCGAGCGTCATCGGGTTCGCCCGGTCGACCTTGTTGATGACGACCAGCTCCGGTACGTCGAGCGCGCCGATGTCAGCGAAGACCTCGCGCACCGCGCGCAGCTGCGCCGGTGGATCGGCGTCGGAGCCGTCGACCACGTGCAGGATCAGGTCGGCGTCGGCGACCTCTTCGAGCGTCGACCGGAACGCCTCCACCAGCTGGTGCGGCAGGTGGCGGACGAACCCCACGGTGTCGGCGAGGGTGAACTCCCGGCCGTCGGTCGTGCGGCTGCGGCGAACCGTCGGATCCAGCGTCGCGAACAGCGCGTCCTCGACCAGCGCGCCGGCGCCGGTCAGCCGGTTGAGCAGCGACGACTTGCCGGCGTTGGTGTAGCCGGCGATGACCACGGACGGCACGGCGCGGCGGCGGCGCTCCTGGCGTTTCACGTCGCGGGCGGTCTGCATCCCGGCGATCTCCTTGCGCAGCTTGGCCATCCGCGCCCGCAGCCGCCGCCGGTCGGTCTCGATCTTGGTCTCGCCGGGGCCGCGGGTGCCGATGCCGCCACCGCCGGCGACCCGACCGCCGGCTTGCCGCGACAGCGACTCGCCCCAGCCGCGCAGCCGGGGCAGCATGTACTCCAGCTGCGCCAGCTCGACCTGTGCCTTGCCCTCCTTGCTGCGCGCGTGCTGCGCGAAGATGTCGAGGATCAGCGCGGTGCGGTCGATCACCTTCACCTTGACGATGTCTTCCAACCGCCGCAGCTGGCCGGGCGTCAGCTCGCCGTCACAGATCACCGTGTCGGCGCCGGACGAGACCACGATGTCGCGCAGCTCGCGCGCCTTGCCGGACCCGACGAAGGTCGCGGCGTCCGGCGTGGACCGACGCTGCACCAGGCCTTCCAGCACGATCGATCCGGCCGTCTCGGCCAGCGCCGCCAGCTCGGTCAGCGAGATCTCGGCGGTCTCGAGCGTGCCGTCGGTCCAGACACCGATCAGCACGACCCGCTCGAGACGCAGCCGGCGGTACTCGACCTCGGTGACGTCGGTGAGCTCGGTCGAGATGCCGGGCACGCGGCGCAGCGCCCGCCGCTCCTCGAGCTCGAGGTCGCCGACATCGGCCGGGTGATTCAGCGGCTCAGCCACGGTGCTCCGGCTGGTTGCGCCAGGCGGCCAGGACGTCGGCGTCGACCTGGCCTTCGGCGACGAGCACGGCAGGCCCGGTGAGCCAGACGTCGCCGTCGTCGTCCCACCGCACCCGCAGCTCGCCGCCGGGCACCCGCACGTCGTAGTCACCGCGGGCGCCGGCCGCGGCCAGCGCCGCAACCGCCGCGGCGCCCGCGCCGGTGCCGCACGAGCGGGTCTCGCCCACGCCGCGCTCGACCACGCGCAACGCCAGGCGGCGGCCGGAAAGCGGTTGGCAGAACTCGACATTCACGCCGTCCGGGTACGCCGCCGCCGGGTCGACGCCGGGCGCGGTCGCGAGGTCGAGCGCGTCGATGTCGCCGGCATCCAGCACCACCAGGTGCGGGTTGCCCATCGACCAGCCGGCCGCCGGCCACGACCGGCCGCCGAGCAGGACCGTCGCGTCGGTGAGCGGCGCCGCCGGTCCGAGTTCGGCGGTGATGTCGCCGCCGTCGGCCGGCACGTCGACCAGGCGGACGCCACTGCGGGTGCCGATCCGGATCCGGCCGGGCGGCAGCAGGCCGGCATCCACCAGGTAGCGGGCGAACACCCGAAGCCCGTTGCCGCAGGTCTCGGCGACCGACCCGTCGGCGTTGCGATAGTCCATGAAGAACCCGCCGTCTTCGCGGACCACCCGGAGCACGCCGTCGGCGCCGATGCCGGCGCGTCGGTCGCACAGCCGCCGCACGGTGGCGGCGTCGAGCTCGCCCTGACCCTCGGGGAGCAGCACGAAGTCGTTCTCGGTGCCGTGCGCCTTGATGAAGCGCAACCCCGTGGAGCCCACCCTTCGAGGGTAGGGGCTCAGCTGGTCGGGGCCGACCGGATTAGCGCGAGCGCGGCGTCGAGCGACTGATCGGTCGGGTCCAGCCAGCGCACCCGCGGATCGCGCCGGAACCACGACCGTTGGCGGCGCACCAGCCGGCGGGTGCCCCGCGCGGTCTCCTCGACCGCCTCGCGCACCGTGATCCGCCCGTCGAAGACCGCCAGCACCTGGGCGTAGCCGAGCGCCCGCGACGCGGTGACGCCGCTGCGCAGCCCGGCGGCGTCGAGCCGGCGTACCTCCTCGATCAGGCCGCCGGCGAACATCGCCGCGGCTCGGCGGTCGATCCGCTCGTCGAGCAGGCCGGTCGGCAGGTCGAGACCGATCTGGACGGTACGCACGCCGTCGCCGTCGTAGACCGACCGGTACGCCGGCAGCGCCGCGGTGAACGGCCGCCCGGTGAGCTCGATGACCTCCAACGCCCGCACGATCCGCCGGCCGTTGCTCGGCAGGATCGCGGCCGCGGCAGCGGGATCGCGGCGGGCCAACCGGGCGTGCAGCGCGGCGGCGCCGGACCCGGCCAGCTCGGCCTCCAGCCGCTGCCGCACCGCAGCGTCGGTGCCGGGGAACTCGATCGGGTCCAGCAGCGCGCGCACGTAGAGCCCGCTGCCGCCGACGATCACCGGCGTGACGCCGTCCGCGAGCAGCGCGGCGACGCTGGCCCGCGCCCGCGCCTGGTAGTCCGCCACGCTCGCCGTCTCGGTGACGTCCCAGATGTCGAGCACGTGGTGCGCGATGCCGGCCCGCTCCGCCTCGGTGAGCTTGGCGGTGCCGACGTCCATGCCGCGGTAGAGCTGCATCGAGTCGGCGTTCACGACCTCGCCGCCGAGCCGGTGGGCCAGCGCGACGCCGAGCGCCGACTTGCCGGCCGCGGTCGGTCCGACGACGGCGACGACCAGCCGATCGCTCGGCATCGGCCGGCTCAGGCCGGCGCGGGCAGGCCCACGCCGGGCATACCGAGCAACACGCCGGTGGCCGGCGCCGCCTGGCCGGCCTGCCAGGCATCGCCGCCGCGGGTGCGGCGTACCTCGACGACGGTGTCGGCGACCAGATGATGGGGAGCGGCGTGGGTGACCCGGGCGGTGACCAGATCGCCGGGCCGGGCATCGCACTCCGCCAGGTGCACCAGCCGGTTGTCGCGGGCTCGGCCGGACAGCCGGTGGGTGGCGCCGTCCTTGCGGCCCTCGCCTTCGGCGACGAGCACCTCCACGGTCGCGCCGACGAACCGGTGGTTCTCCGCCCAGGCCAGCCCATCGACCACTTCGACCAGCCGCCGATAGCGGTCGGCGACGACGTCGGGCGGGACCTGGTCGGGCAGGCTCGCGGCCGGGGTGCCGGGACGCGGCGAGTACTGGAAGGTGAACGCGCCGGCGAACCGCGCGGCCCGCACCACGTCGAGCGTCGCGGTGAAGTCGACCTCGGTCTCGCCGGGGAACCCGACGATGATGTCGGTCGTGATCGCCGCGTCCGGCATCGCTGCGCGAACCCGGTCGATGATGCCGAGGTAGCGCTCGGCGCGGTAGGAGCGGCGCATCGCGCGCAGCACCGCGTCACTGCCGGACTGCAGCGGCATGTGCAGGCTCGGCATCACGGCCGGCGTCTCGGCCATCGCGGCGATCACGTCGTCGGTGAAGTCGCGCGGGTGCGGGCTGGTGAACCGGATCCGCTCCAGCCCGTCGACCTGCCCGCAGGCGCGCAGCAGCTTGCCGAAGGCCAGCCGGTCGCCGAAGCCGACGCCATAGGAGTTGACGTTCTGGCCGAGCAACGTGACCTCGAGGACGCCGTCGGCGACCAGCGTCTCGACTTCGGCCAGCACGTCGCCGGGCCGGCGGTCCTGCTCGGTGCCGCGCAGCGACGGCACGATGCAGAACGTGCACCGGTTGTTGCAGCCGACGCTGATGCTCACCCAGGCCCGGTACGCCGACTCCCGCCGCGCCGGCCACGTCGACGGGAACCGCTCCAGCGCCTCGAGCAGCTCGACCTGCGCCGCCTGCTCGACTCGCGCGCGCTCGAGCAGCACCGGTAGCGCCCCGATGTTGTGCGTGCCGAAGACCACGTCGACCCACGGCGCCCGCTCGACGATCGCGCCTCGGTCCTTCTGCGCCAAGCAGCCGCCGACCGCGATCTGCATGCCGGGGTTGGCCGCCTTCACCGGCGCCAGGTGGCCGAGGTTGCCGTAGAGCCGGTTGTCGGCGTTCTCCCGGACCGCGCAGGTGTTGAACACGACGACGTCGGCCGTCGTACCGGCCGGCGCCTTGGCATAGCCCGCGATCTCCAGCAGGCCCGCGATCCGCTCGGAATCGTGCACATTCATCTGGCAGCCGTAGGTGCGCACGTCGTAGGTGCGGGCCGCGGCCGTCATGGCGCCCAGGGTACGGCGGCGTCACGTCATCGGTGGCGTGTGCCAGGGTGGCGGCATGGCACATCGGAGTCGGCTCACGGCCGTGCTCGTCGACGTCCCTGAGGTGGACCGGGATGCTGCGGTCGCATTTTGGTGCGCGGCGCTGGGCCGGCCGGCACAGCCGGCCGACACCTTGTCGGAGTACACCGAGTTCGGTCAGCCGGTCCCGGGTGTCGCGTTCATGGTGCAGGCGGTCGGCGACCCGGCACCGCGGGTGCACTTCGACATTGAGACCGACGACGTCGACGCCGAGGTGCGCCGGCTGGTCGCTCTCGGCGCCACCGAGGTCGAGCGGATCCACAGCTGGGTGGTGATGCGCGACCCGGCTGGTGTGACGTTCTGCGTCGTGCGGGTGCAGCTGCCGGAAGCGTTCGAATCGGGCGCGACGACCTGGGAGTGACCGCGACGATCAGGCGCGGACGATGACGCGGGTGCCGGGACGCGCCCAGTGAAACAGTCGCGCCATCTGGTGCTCGGGCACGTGCACGCAGCCGTGCGAGCCGTGCGTCCGGTACTTCGGTGACCCCATCGGGAACCGTTGCCACGGTGCGTCGTGGAAACCGATGGTGCCGTCGTACGGCATCCAGTAGTTGACCCGGTCGCTCCAGGTGTCGCCGACCAGCCAGGTGTCACGTTGCTTGCGCTGGATCCGCCAGTGACCGGTCGGCGTCCGGTCATCGCGGGAACGGTCGACGGCGCCGGTGGTGACGGCCGTGCTCTGCACCTGCCGGCCGTGGCGACAGGCCCACAGATGCTGCCGGTGGATGCTCACCACGATCGTCCGGTCCCACATCCACGGCCGGCACGCGCTCGGGTCATGCGGCTGCACGGGGGTCGCGGTGACCGGCGCGGCGCTGGCGGCCGGCACGGAGCTCGCGGTTGCCGGCGGGGCGCTCGCACCCGCTGCGGACAGCGACCGGGTCGTCGCCACCGCGACGAGGCTTGCCACCGCGGCGGTCAACACGATCAGCAGCCACCGCACGATGCGCAGTCTGCCAGGGCGGGACGAAGGTTGTGGCACACGGTCAATGACGGCTGCGATCACCCGCTCGGTTGCATCGGCCCGGAAACCCATTACGGCGTCGGTAGCCACGACACGTGGCCGGCGAGCTCGGCGTACCCGACGAACGCGACCGTATCCATCAGGGTGTGCGCGACGATCAGCGGTGCCACCCGGCCCCATCGCTGGTAGAGCCGGCCGAAGATCAGGCCCATCACGGCGTTGCCGGCGAACCCGCCGAGACCCTGGTAGAGGTGATAGCTGCCCCGAATGACGGCGCTGAGGACAAGGGCGCGGTTGTCGCCCCAGCCGAGCTGGCGCAACCGATGCAGCAGGAAGCCGGCGACCAGCACCTCCTCCAGGGTCGCGTTCTGCAGCGCTGAGAGCACCAGCACCGGGATCCGCCACCAGATGTGGGGCAGCGACTCCGGCACCACCGTGAGGTCGACGCCGGCGGCGTGCGTGCCGAGATAGAGCCCGAGGCCGGCGCCGCCGACGATCGCAGCGAGCAGGGCGCCGCGGATGCCGTCTCGCGCCGGCTCCCGGCGGTCGACGCCGATCGTCGCCATGCTCTCCCGCGAGCGGTGCAGGAAGTAGGCGACCAAGAAGACCGGTACGACGCCGGTGGCCAAGCCAACGAGTTGCAGCGCGAGGTCCACCCACGGCCGGCCGGGTGCCTTTGAGACGTTAAGCAGCGCCACCTGCGAGGTGAGCGACTTTCCGCTGGTCGCATCGGCCAGCAGGTCGACCAGGGCGCGGACGCCGCTCGCGCCCAACGAGAGCGCGAACACCAGCCACAGCTCGGCGGTGAGCCAGGACGGCGGGACGCCGGCGGCCGCAGCGACCGGCGTGGCGGCCCGTGCACCCGGCGGCGCGGGCCGCTCAGTCGACGATGTCACCGGCGGGCAACGCCCCGAACACGTTGATGTGCGCAAGGTACGGCGCCGGGTCAGCCGACCAGTCCAACGCACACACCTGGCGCTCGCCGCGGCGACCGGACAGCGCCCGGAACAGCTCGAACTCCGGGGCCCGCAGCGTCACGGTCGCGCCGTCCGCGTCGAGCCGGAAGTCGGAGTCGCTCGACTCCAGCCGCACCGCGGGCAGGCCGGCCGCGCCGATCGAGTGGCGGCAGTTGCGGGCGTACTTGTCGACGCAGAACCGGATCGCCGCCGGGTCCGCGAGCCGTGGCAGCTGGAGCGCGCCGCGGATGTCCTGCTCGTGCGTGATCACGTCGACGGCGAGGTTGGGCGGCAGCAGCCCGCTGCGCAGCCCGTCGGCGATCCGGTCCACGCCGGCCGCCCATTCGGCGGCCAGGTCGGCGACGGCCGCGCCGCGCCGTTGCTCGACCTGCCGGGCGGTGAACTCGCCGCTCGGCAGGCCGCTCAGCCGGCCGGTGAGGACGTCCGCCGGCAGCCCGGCGACGTGCGCCACGACGTCGTGCACGTCCCACCCCGGCGTGGCGGGGACGGGAGTCGACAGCTGCTGCTCGCTGAGGTTGGCGGCGAGGTCCAGCAGGCGCGAGCGACCGGCGACGTACTGGTCCGCGGCCATCGCCGCTTTCGGGTCAGCCACGCGCCACCTCCGCGCGGGTGCCGGTCACCCGCTACTCGATGGTGCCAGGCGATCCGCCCTCCTGCGACGCGCCCTCCTGCGCCAGTGCGTCGCGCACCACGCGGCCGGCCAGGCCGGCGCTGAAGCCCTTGCGGCCCAGCATCGCCGTCAGCCGGCGGATCTTCGTCGCATGGTCGAGACCGCGCATCGTCCGCAGCCGGCGGTCGACCAGGGCGCGGGCGGCGATGAGCTCGTCGTCGTTGCTGACGTTCGCGAGCGCCTGCTCGGCGAGGTCGCGGTCGATGCCGTGCCGGTAGAGCTCGGTCGCCAGCGCACGTCGACCGAGTCGCCGGCCGGCGTGCCGGCTGTCGACCCAGGCGGCCGCGAACGCAGCGTCGTCGATCAGCCCGACCTCGGTGAACCGGTCGAGCACCGCGGTCGCGGCCTCGGCCGGCACACCGCGGCGTGCCAGGGCGTGCTCGAGGTCGGCGCGGCTGCGCGGGCTGTGGTCGAGCAGCCGCAGCGCGATCGTCCGCGCGACGGTCTCGGGATCGGTGTCGAGCCCGGCCGGCCCGGCGGCTGGCTCAGAAGTCGGTCGGCGTCGCGATGGCATCGGGCGTCAGGTCGATCGGCGCGTCGGGGTCGAGCTCACCGGCCGGCGCACCGACCGTGGTGTCGGCCGGCGCATCGACCCGAGGCCCGATGCCGAGCTTCTCCTTGATCTTCTTCTCGATCTCGTCGGCCAGGTCGGGGTTGTCGGCGAGGAACGCGCGAGCGTTCTCCTTGCCTTGCCCGAGCTGGTCGGACTCGTAGGTGTACCAGGCGCCGGACTTGCGGACGATGCCGTGGTCGACACCCAGGTCGATCAGGCTGCCCTCGCGGCTGATGCCCTTGCCCCACATGATGTCGAACTCGGCTTGCTTGAACGGCGGGGCGACCTTGTTCTTCACCACCTTGACCCGGGTGCGGCTGCCGACCGCGTCCTGACCGTCCTTCAGCGTTTCGATCCGGCGGATGTCGAGCCGCACCGACGCGTAGAACTTCAGCGCCCGCCCACCGCTGGTGGTCTCCGGGCTGTTGTGCACGATCACGCCATCAGCGAGGTAGTTGTGCGAGCCTTCCACCTCGATGTCGAACCGATGCATCGATCGCGTCGGCGGCTTGACCCGCACGTCGATCACCCGCGCCGGATAGGGGCACAGAGTCGGTTCGACGAACTCCGGCTCAACCGCGAACTGCCCACGCAGGCGTGGCAACAGCTTGTATTCCATCGACGGATGGATGTACGGCGCGACCAGTTCCTGGAATTTCGCGGTCGTTGCCGTGTCGAACAGTAAGACCTGCTGACGCCGTGTGCCTCGCGTGACCAACTTGCTCGGCAGACCGAAGTGGTCACGGAGGTGGTCCTGTAGCCGGGCCCGTGAACCCGGGCTCATCGCGTCGACGCAGATCTCGATCCGGCCGCTGCCACCACGGGTGCGTTCCTGAGCACCCTTCGAGCGCAGCGTGAAGCAGCCATCATCGGCAAACCAGATCGCAAGGGAAAGCGGTGTCAGCGCCTTGAGGTAGTCCCAGCTCAAGTGCTTCTTTCCATCACCGAAGTAGACCGCCGCATGCAGCTCCGCCAACTCGGGCAACGGCGTGAGGTCAACAAAAGCCGCTCCGGACCGGTTCGTCGTCCGGCACTGCTGGATGTTGCCGAACAGCGACGCCTTCCAGTCGAGATAGGCGTGTTGCTTCGGCCCGTGACCCATTCGGAACCGCGTTCCGCTGCCGTTGCGGTTCAGCGACAAGGCGGCGTCGCCCATCAGCCCGCCGAGCACGACCTCCCATTGCTGCTGACTGAGCCGATGGGGTTGCGAGAGCATCACCCGGTCACCGGGGATGAGCTCGCCGGCCTCGCGCCAACCGCCAGGCGTGCGCACCCGGTGGTTCGCCGTGAGCCCAAGCTGCGCCCGACCATTGCCACCAGGCTTGGCGACCGTCACCTGTAGGAACTGGTCGGTCTTGCCATTGTCGAACCAGTTCACGACCTTCTTCGGCACGATCTGATCGAGATCGGGATCGTAGGAAAGCACCTCGACGGGCAGACGCTGGTTGACGATCTTGCCGATCTTCTCCTGCGTGCCGTTGGCGAGCGTGACGCGCGTGCCGTAGGACAGGCAGCCGAAGAACACGCCGACCTTCTCGCGCAGCTGGTTGATGAAGATCGCGGTCGTGCCGCTGGTCGCCAAGGCGCCGGTGATCTTGCGCATCGCCTGGCTCATCAACCGCGCCTGCAGGCCGACGTGGGCGTCGCCCATCTCGCCCTCGATCTCGGCCCGCGGCACCAGCGCGGCGACCGAGTCGATCACGATGATGTCGAGCGCGCCCGAGCGGATCAGCATGTCGGCGATCTCCAGTGCCTGCTCACCGTTGTCCGGCTGCGAAACCAGCAGCGCGTCGGTGTCGACGCCGAGCGCCCGGGCGTACTCCGGGTCGAGCGCATGCTCGGCGTCGATGAACGCGGCGATGCCGCCCTCGGCCTGCGCGCTGGCGACCGCGTGCAGCGCGACCGAGGTCTTGCCGCTGGACTCCGGACCGTAGATCTCCACGATCCGGCCGCGAGGCAGGCCGCCGATGCCCAGGGCGACGTCGAGTGAGATCGCGCCGGTGGGGATCGCGTCGATCGGCGCCCGGGTCTCGTCGCCGAGGCGCATCACCGCACCCTTGCCGTGCGCCCGCTCGATGTTGGTCAATGCGGTCGCCAGCGCCTTGTCGCGGTCCATGCCTGCCATTGCTCGCCCTCCGGGCTCTGTTGTCCGCTGCGCGCGGGTGGTCGGGTCACGGCGACGCTATGAGCGGGGTCGGACAGTTCCGCGGACCCGACACCGATCTGTGGACGACCGTGCCCATCCACCGTAGCCGAACACATGTTCGAGTCCAGCCGACACGCCGGGCATCGTCCACCTGGCTCGGTACGGTGGGTCCAATGGGCTCGATTCGCATCACTCGGCTACCGGCGCCGAGTGCCGACCCATCGCTCCTGGGCCAGATATTCGACTACTCCGACGCGTTCGACGTCCGGGTCCCACGCCCGGACTCACGCACCGCCGAACAGTGGGCACGGTGCGCGCTGGAGCAGGCACCCACGCCGATGCGGCGAGCCGTCCTGCTCATCCACCGCAGGGTGCTGCGGTTGCGGCTCGAGCCAGTCGGTAGGCCGGACAACGTCCTCGGTTGGCATGTCCGGTCGTCACAACCCGACCAAATCGAGCTCGAGGCGTCCGGCCCGCTGATGCGTGCGGTCATCATCGGCCGGCGGACCGCGCCGGTCGCGACCGAGGTCAGGACATTCGTGTTCTATCGCCGCCGTCTCGCAGCCGCGGTTTGGGCGCTCGTCGGCCCGCTGCATCGTCGGGTCGCGCCGTACCTGCTGAAGCGCGGCGCGCGTAGCGCGTGACCACGGCCGCGCACATCGCATCCGGCTGAGGGGTGACCCGCCCACCAGCTGCGGGTCAGTGGCGGTGCTTGACGGGTACGTCGAAGTGCTCGCACACCGCGAGCCAGACCACGCGGGGCTCCTCGCCGGCGTCGAGCGCCTCGGCGGGCGAGCGGTCGCCGAGCTGATGCAGCTGCTGGTCGCGCGCGACGGAGGCGGCGTACTGCTCGCCGAACTGGGCGTTCATCCGCTCCCAGAAAACCGTCATCCGCACGCCGCCACGCTAAGCCCGCCGTGAACGCCGGCGAACGTGTCGGTGCCGGCGACCACAATGGACCGATGGGCGCGCTCGACCGGTTCTCCCCTGCGACGCGGGAGTGGTTCGCCAGCGCCTTCGCCGAGCCGACCGCCGCGCAGGCCGGCGCCTGGGACGCGATCGCCGACGGCGGCCACGCCCTGGTCATCGCGCCGACCGGGTCCGGCAAGACGCTCGCGGCGTTCCTGCACGCGATCGACCGGTTGCTGACGACGCCGCGCCCGAGCGATCCGACACAGCGCTGCCGGGTGCTCTACGTCAGCCCGTTGAAGGCGCTCGCCGTAGACGTCGACCGCAACCTGCGCGCGCCGCTCGCCGGCATCGGGCACGCGGCCGACCGCGTCGGCACTGCGGTCGGTGACGTCGAGATCGCGATCCGCACCGGCGACACTCCGGCCGAGCAACGCCGGGCGTTCACCCGGCGCCCGCCGGACGTGCTGATCACGACGCCCGAGTCGCTGTTCCTGCTGCTCACCAGCCAGGCGCGCGAGTCGCTGCGCGGCGTCGACACGGTGATCGTCGACGAGATCCACGCCGTCGCCGGCACCAAGCGAGGCGCTCACCTCGCGGTCAGCCTGGAGCGCCTCGACGCGCTGCTCCCCCGCCCGGCGCAGCGCATCGGGTTGTCGGCGACGGTGCGACCGGTCGAAGAGGTCGCGCGGTTCCTCGGCGGTCTCGGCGAGACCCAGGTCACCGTGGTCCAGCCGCCGACCGCCAAGACCGTCGAGGTGTCGGTCGTCGTACCGGTCGAAGACATGGCCGAGCCGGACCCCGACGAGTCGCACAGCATCTGGCCGGCGGTCGACGAACGGATCCTCGACCTGATCGAGGCGCACCGCAGCACCATCGTGTTCGCCAACTCGCGGCGGCTGGCGGAGCGGCTCACCAACCGGCTCAACGAGCTGGCGCACGAGCGGCGGCTCGGCTCGGAGCTGCCGGACGGCGTGCCCGCGCAGCTGATGGGACAGTCCGGCGCATCACGCGGCGCCGACGCGGTCGTCGCCCGCGCGCACCACGGCAGCGTGAGCCGCGAGCAGCGGGCGCTCACCGAGGAAGCGCTCAAGCGGGGTGACTTGCCCTGCGTGGTCGCGACGTCGAGCCTCGAGCTCGGCATCGACATGGGGGCGGTCGACCTGGTCGTGCAGGTCGCGTCGCCGCCGTCGGTTGCCAGCGGCCTGCAACGGATCGGCCGCGCCGGCCACCACGTCGGCGCCGTGAGCCGCGGCGTGATGTTCCCCAACCATCGCGGCGACCTGCTGCCAGCTGCGGTCGTCGCCGACCGGATGCCGGCCGGGGCGATCGAGGCGATCCGGCCGCCCCGCAACCCGCTCGACGTGCTGGCGCAGCAGCTGGTCGCGATGGTTGCGATGGACGACTGGACGGTCGACCAGGCGGCCACCCTGATCCGCCGGGCGGCGCCGTTCGCGACGCTGCCCGACTCGGCGTTGCACGCGACGCTCGACATGCTGGCCGGCCGCTACCCCTCGGACGAGTTCGCCGAGCTGCGGCCGCGGCTGGTCTGGGACCGTACGACGGACACCCTCACCGGCCGGCCGGGTGCGCAGCGGCTCGCCGTGACCAGCGGCGGCACGCTCCCCGACCGCGGCCTGTTCGGCGTCTTCCTCGCCGGCGCCGAGCGACCGACCCGGGTCGGCGAGCTCGACGAGGAGATGGTCTACGAGTCGCGGGTCGGCGACGTGTTCACGCTCGGCTCGACGTCGTGGCGGATCGAGGACATCACGCACGACCAGGTGCTCGTCTCGCCGGCCCCGGGCCAGCCCGGCCGGCTGCCGTTCTGGAAGGGCGACGCGCCCGGCCGGCCGATCGAGCTGGGCCGCCATCTGGGCGCCTTCACCCGCGAGCTACAGGCCCTGCCCGCCGGGCCGGCGGCCGAGCGATTGCGCGCCACCGGCCTCGACGACTGGGCGACCGCCAACACGTTGGCCTACCTCGACGAGCAGCGCACCGCCACCGGTTATGTCCCCGACGACCGCACCATCGTGGTCGAGCGGTTCCGTGACGAGCTGGGCGATTGGCGGATTGCGGTGCACTCGCCGTTCGGCGCGCAGGTCCACGCGCCGTGGGCGCTCGCTCTCGCCGAGCGGCTGCGCGAGCGCACCGGCCTCGACGTGCAGGAGATGCACACCGACGACGGCATCCTGCTGCGGCTGCCCGACACCGACGACACGCCGCCCGCGGATCTCGCCGTGTTCGAGCCGGACGAGATCGACCCGCTGGTCACTCAGGCGGTCGGCAGCTCGGCGCTGTTCGCGTCGCGGTTCCGGGAGTGCGCGGCCCGCGCGTTGCTGCTGCCGCGCCGTGACCCCGGTCGCCGCTCGCCGCTCTGGCAGCAGCGGCAGCGATCGAGCCAGCTGCTCGCCGTGGCCGGGCAGTATCCGACGTTCCCGATCGTGCTCGAGGCGATGCGGGAGTGCCTGCAGGACGTCTTCGACCTGCCGGGCCTGGTGCAGCTGATGCGCGACATCAGCGAGCGCACCGTGCGGATCGTCGAGGTCGAGAGCGCGCAGCCGTCGCCGTACGCCCGATCGCTGCTGTTCGGCTACGTCGGCGCGTTCATCTACGAAGGCGACCAGCCGCTGGCGGAGCGCCGGGCCGCGGCGCTGGCGCTCGACGCGACGCTGCTCGCGGAGCTGCTCGGCACCGCCGAGCTGCGCGAGCTGCTCGATCCCGGCGCCGTCGACGAGGTCGAGGCGGAGCTCGCCTGGCTCACCGACGAGCGCCGGCTGCGCGACGCGGAAGCGGTCGCCGACGCGCTGCGGGTGCTCGGCGATCTCAGCACTGACGAGCTGCTCCGCCGCGGCGCCGCGCCCGCGATGCTGGCCGAACTGGAGGAGCGCCGCCGCGCCATCCGGGTGCGGATCGCGGGCGAGGAGCGATGGCTCGCGGTGGAGGATGCCGCGCGGGTGCGCGACGCGCTCGGCGTGCCGTTGCCGGTCGGCGTGCCGCATGCCTTCCTCGAACCGGTCGCCGATCCGCTCGGCGATTTGCTGTCACGGTTCGCCCGCCGCCGCGGCCCGTTTCACACCGCCGACGCGGCGGCTCGGTTCGGGCTTGGACCGGCGGTCGCCGACCAGGCGTTGCATCGGCTGCTGGCCGCGGGCCGGCTGGTGCGGGGCGATTTCCGGCCCGGCGGCCTCGGGCTCGAGTGGTGCGACGCCGAGTCGTTGCGGGCGATGCGCCGGCGTTCCATGGCGAAGCTGCGGCAGGAGGTCGAGCCGGCCGAGCCGCGACAGCTGGGGCGGTTCCTGCCGGCGTGGCAAGGCGTCGGCACGCACGGCGGCCGCGGCTTAGACGGGCTGGCCCGGGCGCTCGAGCAGCTCGCCGGCACCGCGTTGCCGGCGTCGATGCTGGAGAGCGTCGTACTGCCGAGCCGGGTCAGCGACTACACCCCGGCGATGCTCGACGAGCTGATGGCGGCCGGTGAGGTGCTGTGGGCCGGGCACGGCCGGTTGCCGGGCAACGACGGCTGGGTCTCACTGCACCTGGCCGACCGGGCGCCGCTGACGCTGCCGGAGCCGGCAGAGCTGACCCAGGAACCGGTGCACCAGCAGCTGATGGCCGCGCTGGAGGCGGGCGGCGCGTTGTTCTTCCGCGACCTCGCGTCCCGCCTCACTCTCGACGAGCCGGTCACCGACCGGGCACTGGCCGACGCGTTGTGGGACCTGGTCTGGGCCGGGTTGGTGAGCAACGACACGATCGCGCCGCTGCGCGCGCTGCTGGCCGGCAGCAGCCGGCGCCCAACAGCCGCGCGCGGCCGCACCGCACGGCGCGGCCGGTCGTTGCGGCTGGCCGCGTCCGGTCCGCCGTCGGTCGC
>DASZPL010000020.1:0-23021 GCA_035550315.1 Mycobacteriales bacterium
CCGTCGTGATGCGCTGCGAGGTCGGCCGGTGACGGCGCCGACCGTGCTCGGCATCGAGACGTCGTGCGACGAGACCGGCGTCGGCATCGTCCGCGGCGGCGAGCTGCTCGCGGACGCGCTGGCGTCGAGCGCGGACGAGCACGCGCGGTTCGGCGGTGTGGTGCCCGAGGTGGCCAGCCGGGCGCACCTGGAAGCGATGGTGCCGACACTGCGCCGGGCGTTCGACCAAGCCGGGGTCAGCTGGCGCGACATCGACGCGATTGCGGTCACCGCCGGACCGGGCCTCGCGGGCGCGCTGCTCGTCGGCGTCGCCGCGGCCAAGGCCTACGCGCTCGCTTTGGACAAGCCGTTGTACGGCGTCAACCACCTCTCCGCGCACGTTGCGGTCGACCGGTTGGCGCACGGTGACCTGCCGCAGCCGTGCATCGCGCTGCTCGTCTCCGGCGGGCATTCGTCGTTGCTGCACGTGCCGGAGGTCACTGGCCCGGTCGAGTCGCTCGGGGCGACCATCGACGACGCCGCGGGCGAGGCCTTTGACAAGGTGGCGCGCGTGCTCGGGATGCCGTTCCCGGGCGGCCCGGAGATCGATCGCGCCGCTCGTGACGGCGACGCGGCGGCGATCGGCTTCCCGCGAGGCGTGGTGCGCGATGCGCCGTACTCGTTCACCTTCTCTGGCCTGAAGACCGCGGTCGCCCGTTGGGTCGAGTCGCGCGAGCGGGCGGGGGAGCCGGTGCCGGTCGCCGACGTTGCCGCGTCGTTCCAAGAGGCGGTCGCCGACGTGCTATCCGCCCGCGCCGTCGCGGCCTGCCGGGACCGCGGCGTCGGGACGCTGGTGATCGGCGGTGGGGTGGCGGCGAACTCCCGGCTGCGCGCGATGGCACAGCAGCGCTGCGACGCCGCCGGGATCACGTTGCGCACGCCGCCACCGAAGCTGTGCACCGACAACGGCGCGATGGTGGCCGCGCTGGGTGTGCTGCTCGTCGAGCGCGAGGTCGAGCCGTCGATGCTCGACCTCGCCGCCGACTCTTCGCTGGCGCTGCGATGAGCGACGACGAAGGTCGCGAGCAGCGGATCGTGGTGCCGACGCCGTACCTGCGGCGCACCGAGTCGCGTGGCCGCGGCCGCACCGCACTGATCGTGGCGGCGATCTTCTTCGTGCTGCTGATCGTCGCCGTGCTCGTCCCGCTGGTTGTCATCGGCCTGCACAACAACGGTGCGAAGATCCCGCCCACGCCGTTGCGCTCGTCGGTGACTGCGCATCCGTGACCCAACCGATCCGCTGCCCGGGGGTGTAGACGGGGTGTGGAGCTGGCGTTCGGAGTGGCCGTGACGCCGGCCGATGACGCCGAGCAGTTCCGCGGCTGGGTGATGCCTCATCTGGTCGCGATGACCGGGTTGGCGGCCCGGCTCACCTCACCCGCCGACCGGGACGACGTCGTGCAGGAGGCGCTGGTCCGGGCGTGGCGGAAGCGGCATGCGTACGACGAAGCCCGCGGCACGCCGCGGGCCTGGCTGCTCGCGATCGTCGCGGACCGGGCTCGCCGGCACCGGGCGCGAGCGCCCCGCCCGGGCCACCAGCTGATCGACGTCGCCGACCGGCCGCGCGACCTCGAGCAGTCGCTCGACCTCGACCGGGCGATCGGCGGGTTGCCGCGCCGGCAGCGACTCGCGGTCGAGCTGCACTACCTGCTCGGGCTCAGCGTGCCGGAGTGCTCGGCGGTCATGGGCTGCAGCGACGGCACCGTGAAGTCGACGCTGTACGACGCGCGGCATCGGCTCCGGCGCGACCTCGAGGAGGTGGACCGCGATGGATGACCGCGAGCTGGACGTGCGGCTGCATCGGCACGGCGCGGCCTGGCGCGAAGCCAACGCCACGCGTGCCGCCGTCGACTGGGATGCCGTCACCGCACCGCGGCCCGGCTGGCCCTGGTTCGTCGTGGCCGCCGCCGTGGCGGCGGTCGCGGCTGCGATAGCGGTCCCGCTCATCGTCGTGGGCGGCTCGACCTCGTCCGCGCCGACACCGGTGCACACCCCGCTGCCGAACCCGAACGTAGCCAAGCGAGGTGCGCCCACCGACTTCGTCACCCTGCGCGGCGGGTCTGTGACTTTCGTCGTCCGAGCCGCCACGAATGGCGTGCGGCCACACCAGCTGCGGGCGACCGCGGTCGGTGTCTCGCCGGATGGCCGGACCGCCTTCGGCGCGTTTCCGCTCTCCGGATGCCGGACCAGGATCGTGCGTTACACCTTGCAGACCAATGACTCCGATCGCCAGGTGATCGAGTCCGGGTGGCGCACAACCATCGCCGGCAGGCCGGTGCGCACGAAGATGGCGGTGAGCCCCGACGGTGCCAAGCTGGCGCTCGCGGTGTGGCCTCGGGCCCGCAGCCGGCCTCTGGCTCTCCGGTGCGCGGGGGCCGAACAACTCGACGTGGTGAGCGTTCCTAACGGCCGGGTCCGTTCTTGGCACAGCGCACCTGGCGCGATCGCGCTGACTGCGTTGCAGTGGGCACCCGACGGACGCCGCCTCGCCTATGGCACCAGCCCGACCCTCCAAGGCCCGGCCGGTGCTGGATACGTGCTCGACACCGCGGCTCCGGGTCACTCCTACGCCCGGCCCACGGATCGCGTCCACGGTCTTCCGACCGCCGTGTTCACGCCGCTGTTCTGGCGTCATGGCCAGCTGGCCACGATCGACGTCCGGCAGATCGACGAAGGTCTCCCCGTCATCGTCGTGCACGGCCTGCCGGGTGAGGTCGACTCGGTGTCAAGTGATCCAACCGGTGATCACTTGCTGCTCACCAGTAACGGTGCGACGTACCGATGGGACAATGGTGTCTTGAGCCGAGTGAGGGGTCACTGGATGCAGCCGGGTTGGTGAGACCCGCTTCGGAGCAAGAACACTCCGTGCCCCCAGCGCCTACCGGCCGCTCCCGGCTGCCGTATCGGGCTGACGTCGAGGGCTTTCGTGCTGTTGCCGTCGGGCTGGTCGTGCTCTACCACGCCGGCTTCGGGTTCCCCGGCGGCTTCGTCGGGGTCGACGTGTTCTTCGTGCTCAGCGGCTTCCTGATCACGGGGCTGCTCACCAGCGAGCTGCACGACACCGGCGGGGTCTCGTTCCTCCGGTTCTACGGCCGGCGCTGCCGCCGGCTGCTGCCGCTGGCCACGCTCGTCCTGGCCGTCACGGCGATCGCGTTCGCCGCGATCTTATCGCCCATCGACCGGGCCGGGCTGGCGCACGACATCCGCGCCGCGGCGCTCTACTACGCCAACTGGCACTTCGCCGCCGGCTCGTTGAACTACGCGGCCCAGACGTCGACCAACCCGGTGCTGCACTACTGGTCGCTCTCGGTCGAGGAGCAGTTCTACCTGGTGTGGCCGGCGCTGCTGTTTCTGGTCACGCGCCGGATGGTCGGCCGTCGTACCCGATGGAGCGCAACCCAGCGGATGGCAACCGCGCTGGCAGTGCTGGCGCTCGGCTCGCTGGTGCTGAGCGTCATCGTCACCGATGTCTCCGAGCCGTACGCCTACTACGGCCTGCACACCCGCGCCTGGGAGTTGGCGGCCGGCGGCCTGCTCGCCCTCGGCGCCCATCGGCTCGGCCGGCTGCCGCCCACCGCACGGGTCGTCGCCGGCTGGGCGGGGCTCGCGCTGGTGGTCGGCTCGGGCCTGCTGATGAACGGCCAGACGCCGTTTCCGGGAATCGCCGCGCTGGCACCCGTCGGCGGCACCGTGCTGCTCGTCGCGGCGGGCACCGGCGCCGACCGGCTGACCGGTGCCGGCCGGCTGCTCGCCAACCGGCCGATGCGCTACGTCGGCCGGATCTCCTACGGCTGGTACCTCTGGCACTGGCCCTGCCTGATGTTCGTCGGCACGTTGACCATGCAACCGTCCAGCGCGGTCGAGGCCAGCACGTTCCAGCTCGCCCGTGGCTGGTGGGCGCTGCTCGCGGTCGCCGTCTCGTTCGGGTTGAGTGTGCTCACTCACCACCTGTTCGAGGACCGGGTACGCCGGTCCGCCTGGCTCGCCGCCGCCCGGCGCCGGTCGCTGGCGATGGGCGCGGCGGCGAGCGCTGCCGCCATCGGCGTCGCGGTGACGGCACTCCCGGCGTCGAGCGGCGCCGTCGACCAGCCGGTCCTGGCCTACGTCGCCGCGGTCCGTCACCTCGGTCCGCATGCGGCTCACGCCGGCACCGTCCCGGCCGACGTACGGCTCAGCATGGCGCCCGCGCAGGCGCGCGGCGACACTCCGTCCGGCACTCGCGACTGCTACAGCGACTACCCGGCGACCGCGGCGCCGGCCGACTGCGAGTTCGGCGATCCGCACGGCCGCGTGACGATCGCGCTGATCGGCGATTCCCATGCGCAGCAATGGTTTCCGGCCTTCGAGCGCGCCGCCGTGAAGCGCCACTGGCGGCTCTGGCTGTTCAGCAAGCCCGCCTGCGTGATGATCGACCTGCCCGAACGGCTGCCGCAGTTCAACGACACCTATCCCTGGTGCACGTCGTGGCGGCGTGCGGTGCTCGCCCGGCTGGCGTCGCTGCCGCGGCTCGACGCGGTCGTCGTCACGCACTACGCCGGGCTCAGCCTCGACGCGGGACGGTACGCCGCCGCCGACGGCTCGGCGTTGTCGGCGAGCGAACTCCCCGCGGCCTGGCAGCAGGCGTGGCACCGCACCGACCGGGCGCTGCAGCGGATCGCACGGCGGGTGATCGTGCTGCGGGACACGCCGAAGCCGGCGACCGACGTCCCTGCCTGCCTCGCCGCCCACGGCACCGACGATCGGTCGTGCTCGTTTCCGCGCCGCGGCGCGTTCCAGACCGCCAACCAGATCCTGCGGGCCGAGCGGGCCGGCGCGGGTGCAAGGACCCGCTTCGCCTCGGCCGACGACGTGCTCTGCCCGGGCGATCCCTGCCCGGTCGTGTCACCGGACGGCACGATCATCTATCGCGACGACCACCACCTCACCGCCGCCGTCAGCGCCGACCTGACCGGCGTCATCGAACGCCGCATCGCCCGGCTGCTGCCCCCGACCGGCAAGGCCGCCGCGGCGGGTGGAGGATGACGGACATGGTTTACGACGCAACTTTCGCCGAGACAGTCACCATCACCGGCCACGGCGGCGACCGCATCGAGGCATACGCGGCGCGGCCGCTCGACCCGGCGCCGCGTGGTGGCATCGTCGTCATCCACCACATGCCGGGCTACGACCGCGAGACCAAGGAGTACGTCCGCCGGTTCGCGGTCGAGGGCTACAACGCAATCTGCCCCAACCTCTACTGGCGGGAGGCGCCCGGCGCCGCTCCCGACGACGCGGCGGCGACGGTACGGGCGCAGGGCGGCGCGCCCGACGACCGCGTGGTCGGCGACATCGCCGGCGCGATGGAGTACCTGAAGGGCCTCAGCAACAGCAACCGCAAGGTCGCCACCATCGGGCACTGCTCCGGCGGCCGGCAGTCGTGGCTGGCCGGCGGCTCGCTGGACCTCGACGCGGTGATCTGCTGTTACCCCGGTGCCGTCGTCGGCGAGGTGCCGGCCGGGCTGCCGTTCACCCCGATCGGCCACCTGGCCGCGACCATGTCCGGCCCGCTGCTCGGCCTGTTCGGCAACGACGACAAGTTCCCCACCCCGGAGCAGGTCGACGAGCTGGACAAGCTGCTCACCGAGGCCGGCAAGCCGCACGAGTTCCACCGCTACGACGGTGCCGGTCACGCCTTCTTCGGGCCGGACCGCCCGGCGTACCGGGTCGAAGCGGCGCTCGACGGCTGGCAGCGAATCTTCACGTTCCTCGGCACCCACCTGGCGGGCTGACGTGTGCACGTATGAGACGCAGACCCTCGGCGTGACCGGCAGCGGCAAGGGCCCTGGGGAATGGCTGCGGGTCACCGACGCGACTGTCTACGTCGACCATCCGGTGCACGCGCTCGCGCTCCACACCCTCAACGTCGACCTGCGCAACCCGGCCGAGGGTCCGGCCGCGCGGGTCGCCCTCGAGCTGCACCCGGCGGCGGCGCGCGAGCTCGCCGAGGCGATCTTGCGCTCGCTCGACGCGGTCCCCGCCGCCGTGCTCGCCGGCCCCGATTGACGCAGCCTCCCGCCGTGACGTACGTTGGCACTCGGCACGGCAGAGTGCCAGCCGTCTCGTTCTTCCGCACCAGGAGGTCAGGTCGTGGCGACCGCCACCAAGACAACGATCAAGCCGCTCGAGGACCGCATTGTCGTCGAGGTCCTCGAAAGCGAGCAGACCACGGCGTCGGGCATCGTCATCCCGGACACCGCTAAAGAGAAGCCGCAGGAGGGCAAGGTGCTCGCCGTCGGCCCCGGTCGCTTCGAGAACGGCCAGCGGCTGCCGCTGGACATCAGCGAGGGCGACACCGTGATCTTTTCGAAGTACGGCGGCACCGAGGTCAAGTACGGCGCCGACGAGTACCTCATCCTGTCCGCCCGCGACGTGCTCGCGGTCGTGGCCAAGTAGGTACGCCTCTTCTTCCAACGATCATGGGCAAACTGCCCGCCACGCCCGGCGTGTCACGGCAGTTTGCCCATGATCGTTTTCTCGTTGTGAGTGCCGCTTGAAGCGTTAGCACTCGAAGGGCTAGAGTGCCAATATGCCGAAGATTCTCGAGTTCCACAGTGATGCCCGCGACGCCCTGCAGCGCGGCGTCGACACCCTCGCCAACACCGTCAAGGTCACCCTCGGACCGCGCGGCCGCAACGTCGTCATCGACAAGAAGTGGGGCGCCCCCACGATCACCAACGACGGCGTGACGATCGCGAAAGAGATCGAGCTCGAAGACCCCTACGAGAATCTGGGCGCGCAACTCGCCAAAGAGGTCGCGACCAAGACCAACGACGTCGCTGGCGACGGCACCACGACCGCGACGGTGCTGGCCCAGGCGATGGTCCGCGAGGGGCTGCGCAACGTCGCCGCCGGCGCGAGCCCGATGTCGCTGAAGCGCGGCATCGACGCCGCGGTCGAGGCGGTCAACGACAAGCTGCTCACAATCGCGCGCGACGTCGACGACCAGAAAGAGGTCGCAAACGTCGCCGCCATCTCGGCGCAGGACGTCAGCATCGGCGAGCTGATCGCGGAAGCGTTCGACAAGGTGGGCAAGGACGGCGTCATCACCGTCGAGGAGTCCCAGACGATGGGGCTCGAGCTCGAGTTCACCGAAGGCATGCAGTTCGACAAGGGCTACATCTCGCCGTACATGGTCACCGACCAGGAGCGGATGGAAGCCGTCCTCGACGACGCGTTCGTGCTGCTGCACCAGGGCAAGATCGGCGCGGTCGCTGACCTGCTTCCGCTGCTGGAGAAGGTGATCCAGGCCGGCAAGCCGCTGCTGATCGTCGCGGAGGACGTCGAGGGCGAGGCCCTCGCCACGCTGGTCGTCAACAAGATCCGTGGCACGTTCACGTCGGTCGCGGTCAAGGCGCCGGGCTTCGGTGACCGCCGCAAGGCGATGCTCGCCGACATGGCGATCCTGACCGGCGGCCAGGTGGTGTCCGAGGAGGTCGGCCTCAAGCTCGACCAGGTCGGCCTCGAGGTGCTGGGCACCACGCGCCGGGTCACCATCACGAAGGACACGACGACCCTCGTCGACGGCGCCGGCGAGGCCAGCGCGATCGAGGACCGGATCCGCCAGATCCGTCGCGAGATCGACGAGACCGACTCCGACTGGGACCGCGAGAAGCTGCAGGAGCGGCTGGCCAAGCTCTCCGGCGGCGTCGGTGTGATCCGCGTCGGCGCGCACACCGAGGTGGAGCTGAAGGAGAAGAAGCACCGGCTCGAGGACGCGATCTCCGCCACCCGCGCCGCGATCGAGGAAGGGATCGTCGCCGGCGGCGGCACCGCGCTGATCGCCGCGAGCTCGGCACTCGACGGCGACCTCGGCCTGTCCGGTGACGAGGCCACGGGCGTCAACATCGTCCGGACCGCGCTGGTCGAGCCGCTGCGCTGGATCGCCCAGAACGCCGGCCACGAGGGCTACGTCGCGGTCGCCAAGGTGCGTGAGCTGCCGGTGGGTCAGGGCCTGAACGCCGCAACCGGCGAGTACGTCGACCTGCTCGGGGCCGGCGTCGTCGACCCGGTCAAGGTGACCCGCTCGGCGGTCCGCAATGCGGCGTCGATCGCCGGCATGCTGCTGACCACCGAGACGCTGGTCGTCGACAAGCCCGAGGAGGCGGACGACACCGCCGCCGGCCACGGCCACTCCCACGGCCCCGGCGGCCACGTTCACTAAGCCCTGACGCGCTGCTCAAGGCACCGTTTGGTTGGGCCGATGTAGTCGGTGTGGCGACGGTGCTGATCTGCGACGACCGCACGGACGTCCAGGACCAGTTGCGCCGCGTCGTCGGCGTCCTGCCGGGCGTGGAGGTCGAGGTTGCGGCCAGTTGCGCCGAGGCGCTGCAGCGGCGCAGCCAGCGGAGCTTCGACCTCGTGCTGGTCTCGCTCGAGCTGCTCGGGCGGACCGGGGTCGAGGCGGTGCGCGACCTGCTCGGCCTGCATCCGGTCGCCCGCGTCGTTCTGCTCACGTCGCCGGACGAGGCGGACCTGCTCGACGAGGCGCTGACGCTGGGAGCCGCCGGCTACGTGTGCCGGAGCACGCCGGCGGACGAGTTCGCCGCGGCGATCGCGACCGCCCTGACGTTGGCCGCGCTGCCGGTCCAGACCGATGCCGGCGCCGGTGGCCACTCCGACGCGGGATCGGCCGTCGTACTCACCGAGCGGGAGTGGCAGGTGCTCACCGGCATGTCACTCGGCAAGAGCAAGGCCGAGATCGGTCGCGACCTGTTCGTCTCCGAGGACACGGTCAAGACGCACGCCCGCCACCTGTTCCGGAAGTTGCAGGTCGCCGACCGCGCCCATGCGGTCGCCGCCGGCTTCCGGCGCGGCCTGCTGCGCTGACTTATTCGTCCGCGGTCAGGACGCCGTCGGTGAAGCCGCGGGCGTAGTCCCAGGTGACGTAGTCGGCCGGGTCGGGTTGGTACGCCGGCTCGTGGACGTGCGGTGCGCCGGCTTCCAGGATGTTGCGCAGGTTGGCGCGCAGCAGCGCCCAGCCGTAGTAGTGGTCCTCGCGGCAGTCGGGGCAGTCGATGATCATGCCGCGGACCCCCCGCGGCTCAAGCAAGGCCTGGAACATCTCCAGGTCCTCGAGGTCTTCGAGCAGGTTGCGGCGCTCGTCGTCGGTGAGCGGCTCGTCGCCCAGCTCCTCGTCGCTGAGTTCGGCAGCCGGGTCGCTGGGGTCGCCCGCAAACGGGTCGAGCGGCGGGTCGTCTCGCACGCTCCCACGCTAGCCCCGAGCTGCCGCGAGTCGTGGGTGGTCGCCGGTAGAGTGGATATCTCACCCGCCACTTCGAAGTTGGTGCGCATGGATTCCACGATGCCGGCCAAGTTCGCGACGCTGGGGCTGACGTTCGACGACGTTCTGCTGGTGCCCGCGGCCTCCGACCTCCTCCCGAGCGAGGCCGACACGACCGCCCGGCTGTCGCGCTCGATCACGCTGCGCACGCCGCTGCTGTCCAGCCCGATGGACACGGTCACCGAGGCGCGGATGGCGATCGCGATGGCGCGGATCGGCGGCATCGGCATCCTGCACCGCAACCTCTCGGCGGAAGACCAGGCCGCGCAGGTCGACGTGGTGAAGCGCTCCGAGGCCGGCATGATCACCGCGCCGATCACCTGCCCGCCCGATGAGTCCATCGCCGCCGCCAACGCCTTGATGGGCCGCTACCGGATCTCCGGCGTCCCGGTGACCGACTCCGACGGCGTGCTGCTCGGCATCGTCACCAACCGCGACATCCGGTTCGAGCGCGACGGGTCACGTCCGGTGCGCGAGGTGATGACGCCGATGCCGCTGGTGACCGCGCCGGTGGGCGTCTCCCGCGACGACGCGCTCGCCCTGCTGCAGCGCCACAAGGTCGAGAAGCTGCCGATCGTGGACGCCGGCAACCGGCTGCGCGGGCTGATCACCGTCAAGGACTTCACCAAGTCGGAGGAGTATCCGCACGCGACCAAGGACGACGCCGGCCGGCTGCGCGTCGGTGCGGCGGTCGGTGTCGGTGAGGACTCCTACAAGCGCGCCCTCGGGCTGGTCGAAGCCGGTGTCGACGTACTCATCGTCGACACTGCCCACGGTCACTCCCGCGCGGTGCTCGACATGGTCGCCCGGCTCAAGGCGACGGTCGAGATCGACGTGGTCGGCGGCAACATCGCCACCGCAGAGGGCGCGCGCGCATTGGTCGAAGCCGGCGCGGACGCGGTCCGGCTCGGCGTCGGGCCCGGCTCGATCTGCACGACGCGGGTCGTGGCCGGCGTCGGCGTACCGCAAATAACCGCGATCTACGAGGTCGCGCAGGTGACCCGGCCGGCCGGTGTGCCGGTCATCGCCGACGGCGGGATGCAGTACTCCGGCGACATCGCGAAGGCGATCGCGGTCGGCGCCGACACCGTGATGCTCGGCTCACTGTTGGCCGGCTGCGAGGAGTCGCCCGGCGAATTGCTGTTCGTCAACGGCAAGCAGTTCAAGTCCTACCGCGGCATGGGCTCGCTCGGGGCGATGCAGTCACGCGGCCAGGCCCGGTCGTTCTCCAAGGACCGCTACTTCCAGGACGACGTGCTCTCCGACGACAAGCTGGTCCCGCAGGGCATCGAAGGCCAGGTGCCCTACCGCGGTCCGCTGGCCGCCGTCGCGCACCAGCTGATCGGCGGCCTGCAAGCCGGCATGGGCTTCGTCGGCGCCCACACCATCGCCGAGCTGCAGCAGGCCAAGCTGATGCGGATCACCGCCGCGGGCCTGAAGGAGAGCCACCCGCACGACATCACGATGACGACCGAGGCCCCGAACTACTCGACACGATGAGCAACGACTCCGTCGAGATCGGCCTGGGCCGGTCGGCGCGGCGCGGATTCTCGCTCGACGAGGTCGCGATCGTGCCGTCGCGGCGCACCCGCGACAAGGACGTCGTCTCGCTGACTTGGCAGATCGACGCCTACCGGTTCGACATCCCGCTGATCGCGTTCCCGTCCGATGCGACGATGTCGCCGTCGACGGTCGCCGAGGTGGGCCGCGCCGGCGGGCTCGGCGTGCTCGACGCCGAGGGGCTCTGGACCAGGTACGACGACCCGCTGACGGTGCTCGCCGAGCTCGCCGAGCTCGACCCGATGACCGCGACCACGCAGGTGTTGCAGCGGGTCTACGCCGAGCCGGTGAAGGAAGAGCTCATCGGCCGCCGGATCAAGGAGCTGCGCGACAGCGGCACGGTTACGGCGGTGCGGGTGTCGCCGCAGCACACGCTGCGGTTCGCGCCGGCGATCCTCGCCGCCGGCGTCGACCTGCTGGTCATCCAGGGGACGATCGTGTCGGCCGAGCACGTCTCCGCCACGGCGACGCAGCCGCCGCTGAACCTCAAAACCTTCATCGCCGACCTCGACGTGCCGGTCGTCGTCGGCGGCTGCACCAACTACCAGACCGCGCTGCATCTGATGCGCACCGGCGCCGCCGGCGTCATCGTCGGCGTCGGCGCGGACGAGTGGTCGACGACGGACCGGGTGCTCGGCATCGACGTACCGATGGCGACCGCGATCGTCGACGCCGCGGCCGCCCGCCGCGACTACCTCGACGAGACCGGCGGCCGCTACGTGCACGTCATCGCGGCCGGCGAGGCCGAGACCAGCGGCGACATCGCGAAGGCGCTGGCCTGCGGCGCCGACGCCGTGATGTTGGGTGAGCCGCTGGCGATGGCGGCCGAGGCGCCGGGTCGCGGCACGTGGTGGCACGTCGCGGCGTCGCACCCGCGGCTGCCGCGCGGCCGGTTCGCCGGCGCCTCCGAGGCATGGCCGCTGGGCACGCTCGCCGAGGTGCTGCGCGGCCCGTCGTCGTCGCCGGAGGGCTACCTGAACTTGTTCGGCGGCGTCCGCCGCGCGATCGCCAAGGCCGGCTACAGCGACCTCAAGGAGTTCCAGAAGGTCGGCCTCGTCGTCCGCTGACCCCACGAGGCCTGGCTAGCCTCGAACCGTGGCGGAGTGGGACTACGACGTCATCGTCATCGGCAGCGGCTTCGGCGGCAGCGTCGCCGCGTTGCGCGCCGCCGAGAAGGGCTATCGCGTCGGCGTGCTCGAAGCCGGCCGGCGGTTCACCAACGACACGTTGCCGGAGACCAGCTGGGACCTGAAGGACTTCCTCTGGGCGCCGGCGGTCGGCTGGATGGGCATCCAGAAGATCACGCCGCTGACCGACGTGCTGTGCCTGTCCGGCGCGGGCGTCGGCGGCGGCTCGCTGGTCTACGCCAACACGCTCTACCCGCCGCTCGACGACTTCTACAACGACCGGCAGTGGGCGGCGATCACCGACTGGAAGGCGGAGCTCGCGCCGTACTACGACCAGGCGTCGCGGATGCTGGGCGTGGTCGAGAACCCGACCGAGAGCAAGGCCGACGTCGAGATGCGGGCGGTGGCCGACGAGATGGGCGTCGGCCACACCTACCACCACACCCCGGTCGGCGTGTTCTTCGGTGACGCCGGCAAGACCGTCGACGACCCGTACTTCGGCGGTGCCGGCCCGCGGCGTACCGGCTGCATCGAGTGCGGCAACTGCATGATCGGCTGTCGCTACAACGCGAAGAACCGGCTCGATCTCAACTACCTACACCTCGCCGAGGGCCTCGGCGCGGTGATCCACCCCGAGACCACGGTCACCGTGGTGCGGCCGTTGCCCGGCGGTGGGTACGCCGTCGGCACCCGGCACACCGTCCGCCGGCGGTCGCGGCAGACGTTCACCGCGGAGCAGGTCGTGTTCGCAGCCGGGACACTTGGCACCCAGAAGCTGTTGCACCGGATGCGCGACGAGGGCGTGCTGCCCCGGCTTTCGCGCCGGCTCGGCGAGCTGACGCGGACCAACTCCGAGGCGATCCTCGGTGCCCGCAGCCGCGATCCGCATGCCGACTACTCGCGGGGTGTTGCGATCACCTCGTCGTTCCACCCGGACGAGCGCACCCACGTCGAGCCGGTCCGCTACGGCAGGGGGTCGAACTCGATGGGGCTGCTGCAGTCGGTGCTGACCGACGGCGGCGAGGGGCGCCGGTGGGTGAAGGCGCTCAAAGAGATCGCCGGCCATCCGCGGGACCTGACGAAGCTGTTCTGGCTCAAGGGGTGGGCCGAGCAGACGATCATCGTGCTGGTCATGCAGTCGCTCGACAACTCACTCACGGTGTCGCGGAAGGTGGGTCGGTTCCGCGACCGCTTGGTGTCCCGGCAGGGTCACGGCGAGCCGAACCCGACCTGGATCCCGGTCGGCAACGAGGTGACCCGTCGGCTCGCCGACCGGATCAACGGCATCGCCGGCGGATCGGTCGGCGAGCTTGCCAACATCCCGATGACCGCGCACATCATCGGCGGCGCGATCATCGGCGCGACGGCCGACGACGGTGTGATCGATCCCTGGCAGCGGGTCTACGGGCACGAGGGCCTGCACGTCACCGACGGCGCCGCCGTCACCGCCAACCTCGGCGTGAACCCGTCGCTGACGATCACCGCCCAGGCCGAGCGTGCGATGGCGTTCTGGCCGAACCAGGGCGAGGCTGACCCGCGGCCACCGTTGGGATCGGCGTACGTCGCACTGCAGCCGGTCGCACCGCGGCGGCCGGCCGTGCCCGACGCGGCCCCCGGCGCGCTCCGCCTGCCGCTCGCCGCGATCTAGCGTTGATCATCGCCGGCTGACGTTGCTAGAGGCACGGCAGGCGGCGATGGCGTTGTTAGTCGCGGAGGTCGATGCCGAACTCTTGCGCCAGCCACGCCAGGTCGTCGGCGTAGTAGTCGGTCAGTCGGCGGCGCAGGTCGTCCGGGATCGGGTCGGGGGCCGCCTGCCGCCCGGCGGTCGCGACTGCGCGCCGGCGGGCGAGGGCCGCCGCGACCCGCGGCGGCAGCGCCCGCTTCAGCTGCGGCCGGATCGGGCGGATCATCCGGTCGAGCAGCCGCACCGACGGCGATGCGGTCGCCGGGTTGTACTTCAGCTCGGTGTTGAACCCGAACGAGTCCGCCACGCCGAGCAGCCGGCAGATCCGGGCCAGGCTGTCGTCCGGTTGCGCCACCACCTCGTCGTAGTCGAGCACCAGCAGCTGCTCGCGCGGGAACACGTCGAGATAGCGCTGCAGCTGCTCGGCGTACCGGCCGAGCCGCAGCGAGTGCTCGCCGGGCTGGTATGGCGCGTAACCGAGCGGAAGCTCGCGCTCGACCGCGGCACGAAACGCCGGCATGACCGCGTCACCACGAAGGTCGGTGAAGACGTACCGGAAGTGCGAGTAGGCGCGAGCGATCGGCTCGCGCACGATCGCGATCAACCGCGCATCGGGGATGTGCCGCGCGATCTCTTCCGGCGACTCCCGGGTGTAGAGGTACAGCGGCGACGCCTCGCCGATCGCAGTTGCGCCCGGCTTAGTGAACAGCCGCTCGTACGCCGCGCGGTCGATGACCGACTTCGCGACGATCCGCGGGTCGCTCCCGACGTACGGGCGCGGTGGTGACGCCGCGTGGTCGAACAGGAAGAAGTTCGGCTCTTTCGTGGTCGACATGCAGATGTCGGGGTGCTCCTGCAGGTAGTAGTGCAACGAGGTCGTCGCGGCGCGCGGTGCGCCGAGGATCAAGAAGTTCGGCAGCATGGCGTCACCTGCTCCGGCCGGCGCGTCGTTGGTTGACCCACCGCCGGACCGGGGTCGGCAGCCGGCGGCCGACCGCGGTCCGCAGCGGCGCCGGGGTAATCGGTCGCGACGGCGCGGATCCGCCAAGCCGGGGCGGCGGCGGGCGCAACGGGGCGTTCTCGGGGGTCGGCTGCGGGCGCTTGGCCCAGTCGACGCCGCCCGCGCGTTGCCGTCTCAGCTCAGCGATCGCCGAACCGGGCAACAGCGGGATCTCGCCAACGCCGAATTCCCCGAGTGGCCGCGTGCGCGCGATGTCGTAGCCAAGAAGGGCCGCAAGGCCCGCGACCGGGCCGAGCAGCGCCTCGCGGTCGCGCGGCGAGAGCGACCGCTCCCAGCGATCCGCCTCGGCTGGATCGATGGCGCGGTCGGTGCGGGTGAATCCCTCGACCGTGCGTGGCGCGCCGGCGGCCGGTTGCACCTGGTGGTGTGCGAGCACGGCGTCGGACCACGGCTCGCCGAGCCACTCGAGCAGGGCGGCCATGACCGGCTTCGGGTCGGTGACCAGGTCTTCGTAACGCAGCACCACGCAGCGGTCGCCGGCGTCGGCCGCGGCATGCAGCAACTCGGTGACGGACCGGCGCCAATGGCGCAGCGCCTGCTCCGGCCCGCGCCCGAACCGCTGCTGCAGCGAGCTGACCACCGCGCCCGGATGGCGGACGATGCCGACGACGACGCAGTCCGGGAAGATGCGGCGGGCCAGGTCGAGGTGCCAGACGTGGAACGGCGTCTTGTCGCCCCACCGCGCCTTGCCGTGGGCCTCGGCGTACTTCGTGAACAGGCCGCCGTAGAACTCTTGCAGCGATCGGTACAGGCCGTCGTCGTCGAGCCCGAGATGCCGGTGCCACTGGTCGCCGAGCTCCCAGTAGGGCACCTGGGTGTGGGCCAGCGCGAGCCGCAGGAAGCCGGTCTCCTCGGGGATCGCGATCCGATCGTGGCTGTCGAGCATCAGTCGCAGCAGGGTGCTGCCGGAGCCGTTGGCGCCGACCACGAAGATCGGTCCGTGGTGGGGCGCGCGGGGCAGCGTCACGTGCCTGACCTCCCACCGCGCGCGACTATCCTCGGACGATGGCGAGCAGCCCGGCGGAGGATTTCGACACCGTCCTGGTCGTTGATTATGGCGCGCAGTATGCCCAGCTGATCGCGCGCCGGGTGCGCGAGGCGCGGGTCTACAGCGAGCTGGTGCCCTCGTCGATGCCGGTCGCCGAGCTGGTCGCGCGCAAGCCGAAGGCGATCATCCTGTCCGGCGGCCCGTCGTCGGTGTACGCCGAGGGCGCGCCGCAGGTCGACCCCGCGCTGTTCGACGCGGGGGTACCGACGTTCGGCATCTGCTACGGCTTCCAGGCGATGGCGCAGGCGCTCGGCGGGGAAGTACGCCGCACCGGCCGGTCGGAGTTCGGCGCGACCGCGTTCGCCGTCGCCGACGACGGCGCGGCGCTGTTCGCCGGGCTGCCGGCCACGCAGCAGGTCTGGATGTCGCACGGCGACGCGGTCTCCCAGGCGCCCGCCGGGTTCGCCGTCACCGGCTCGACCGGCGGTGCGCCGGTGGCGGCGTTCGAGGACCGGGCGCGCCGGCTCGCGGGCGTGCAGTTCCACCCCGAGGTACTCCACACCGACCACGGCCAGGCGGTGCTCGAACACTTCCTGTTCGACATCGCCGGTTGCCGCCCGACCTGGACGATGGTCAACATCGTCGACGACCAGGTCGCGCGGATCCGCGCGCAGGTCGGCGACCGCCGCGCGGTCTGCGGGTTGTCCGGCGGTGTCGACTCGGCGGTCGCCGCGGCGCTGGTGCAGCGCGCGATCGGTGACCAGTTGACCTGTGTGTTCGTCGACCACGGCCTGCTCCGCAAGGGCGAAGCCGAGCAGGTCGAGCGCGACTTCGTGGCGTCGACCGGCGTCCGGTTGCGGGTGGTCGAGGCGGCCAACCAGTTCCTCGACGCGCTCGACGGCGTCAGTGATCCCGAGGGCAAGCGCAAGGTGATCGGCGCGGAGTTCATCCGCGCGTTCGAGCAGGCGGCCCGCGAAGTCGTCGGCGAGTCGGGCGCGCCGGTCGACTTCCTGGTGCAAGGCACGCTCTATCCGGACGTCGTCGAGTCGGGCGGTGGCGACGGCGCGGCCACGATCAAGAGCCACCACAACGTCGGGGGCCTGCCCGATGACCTGCAGTTCGAGCTGGTCGAGCCGCTGCGGGCGCTGTTCAAGGACGAGGTACGCCGGGTCGGCGAGCAGCTCGGCCTGCCGCCCGAGATCGTGTGGCGGCAGCCGTTCCCCGGGCCGGGGCTGGCGATCCGGATCGTCGGGGCCGTCACCCGCGACCGGCTTGACGTCTTGCGCGAGGCGGACGCGATCGCGCGCGAGGAGCTCAGCGCCGCTGGCCTCGACCGCGACATCTGGCAGTGCCCCGTCGTGCTCCTCGCCGACGTACGGTCTGTCGGTGTCCAGGGCGACGGCCGCACCTACGGCCACCCGGTCGTGCTGCGGCCGGTGACCAGCGAGGACGCGATGTCCGCCGACTGGGCGCGGGTGCCCTACGACGTGCTCGCCCGCATCTCGACCCGGATCACCAACGAGGTGCGGCAGATCAACCGGGTCGTGCTCGACGTCACCAGCAAGCCGCCTGGCACCATCGAGTGGGAATAGGAGCGCTCACGTGTCTGTCTACGACATCCCGGTGACCACGATCGACGGCAAACCGGCGACGCTCGGCGAGCACGCCGGCGAGGTGATGCTCGTCGTCAACGTCGCCTCGAAGTGCGGCTTCACCCCGCAGTACTCCGCCCTGCAGCAGCTGCACGAGACTTACGCCGACCGCGGCTTCACCGTGCTCGGCTTCCCGTGCAACCAGTTCCTGTTCCAGGAGAGCGGCTCCGAGGAGAAGATCGCGCAGTTCTGCAGTACGACGTACGGCGTGACCTTCCCGATGTTCTCGAAGCTGAAGGTCAAGGGCCGCAACCAGCATCCGTTGTACGCCGAGCTGACGAAGGCAGCCGATGCGAAGGGCAACGCCGGCAACGTGAAGTGGAACTTCGAGAAGTTCCTCATCAACCGCGAGGGCGACGTCGTCGGCCGGTTCCGCAGCAAGGTGAAGCCGGACGACCCGCAGGTGACGAGCGCGATCGAGACGGCCCTCGGCAACTGAGGTGACCCTCGCCGATGGGGAACCCCCCGCGTTGTCGACTTGACGCGCCGATCTCGGCGATTTCCGGCACGTGAGGTCGACAACCCGGCTGGGCGCGGGGCGCCGCCGGGTGTCACGCTGTTGACGTGACCGTCACCGAACGGACCGCTGCGCCGGCGAAGCGCGACCGGCGCCGCGAGCTGGCGGCCCCGCCGACCAGCGGGCACGGCCCACGGTCGTGGCTGTATGCGCTGACGACGACCAACCCGCCGCCGGCCGCCGGCACCGACATCGACGGCGTGACCCGCTGGCTGGTCGTGACCCGCGCCGCCGTGCTGCCGATGACAGTCTTCGCCGGGCTCGTGGGAACGCTGCTGGCGATCAACCGGCCGGGCTTCAACGGACTCGACGCCGCGCTGGCGATCGTCGGCATCATGCTGGCGCACCTCAACAACAACCTGTCCAACGACCTGTTCGACACCGGCGTCGGCACCGACACCGCGGCATACCCCCGCGCGCTCTACGCCCCCCACCCGCTGCTGTCCGGCCTGGTCACGTCGCGGCAGCTGTACGCCGCGATCGTCGCCACCACCGTCGGCGACGTGGCGATCGCCGGCGTGCTGCTCGACCGCCGCGGCTGGGGCGTGGTCGCGATCGCCGCGGCTGGCTTCGTGCTGTCGGTCGCCTACACCGCGCCGCCGCTTCGGCTGAAGAAGCGCGGCCTCGGCGAGCCGGACGTGTTCGCGGTGTGGGGACCGCTCATGGTCGGCGGCACCTACCTCGCCGCGACCGGGCGCCTGCCCTGGCAGGTGATCGTCGCGAGCGTCCCCTATGGGCTGTTGTGCACCACCGTGCTGATGGGCAAGCACGTCGACAAGATCCCGTACGACGAACCAGCCGGCACCCGCACGCTGCCGGTCATCCTCGGCGAGCGGCTCGCCCGCCAGGTGACCGTCGCGCTGCTCGGCGCGTTCTACGCGACCGTCGGCGTCGGCGTCGGGGTGGGCGCGCTGCCGTGGCCGACGCTGGTCGTCGTCCTCGCCATCCCGCGACTGGTCCAGGTCGCGAAGGCGCTGCTCGCCCCCCGACCCGACGAGCCGCCGAAGCACTACCCGATCTGGCCGCTGTGGTACGCCGCCGCGACGTTCCTGCACGTGCGCCGCGCCGGTGCGCTCTTCGTGGTCGGCCTGGCCGCCGCGGCCGGCGCGGGCATCAACCCCTTCTAGCCCGCTGCGCGGTGCCGTAGGCATCGATCGGGCTGTGCAGCGACAGCCCGCCGTCGGCGTGCAGCACCTGCCCGGTGACCCACTCGAGCTCGAGCAGCCCGGCGACGGCATCCGCGACGTCGTCGGGTTCGCCCAGCCGGCCGAGCGCGGTCCGCTGCGTCAGGCCCGACTCCCAGCCGGGCAGTGATCCCGGATCGCCCAGCATCGGTGTCCGCGTCACGCCCGGGCCGACCGCGTTGACCCGGATGCGGTGTCTGCCCCACTCGACGGCCGCGACGCGGACGAGCATGTCGAGCGCCGCCTTCGACGCGCAGTACGCGCCCATTGCGCGGTCGGCGATGTCGCCGCTGATGCTCGACACCGCCACCATGGACCCGGCAGCGCCGACCTCGATCAACACCTTGGCGGCGGCGCGCAGCACCAGCCAGCCGCCGAGCAGGTTGACGTCGAGGACCCGCCGGAAGTCCTCGACCGAGAGGTCGAGCAGGGTCGCGCTATGGCCGATCCCGGCCGACGCGACGATGCGGGTCGGGACGCCGGCGTCGCGGACGACGGTCGCCATCGCGGCATCCACCGCGTCGGCGTCGCTGACGTCGCAGCCGACGTCGCACGGCTCGGCCCGGTCGAGCACGACGACCTGATGGCCGGCGGCCCGCAGTCGTCGGGCGACCGCGGCCCCGATGCCGGACGCGCCGCCGCTCACCACCGCAACGCGCTGGGCCGGGTCGACAGGCATGGCGCTGACAGTAGCCGTCGCCGGCCGTAATCTGACGTCCGTGTCAGGGATTGGCCACCCGTGATCACCGGCCTGGCGCACACCGCGGTCTGCGTCCCCGACGTCGAGGCGGCAGTCGGGTGGTATCGCGACATCCTCGGGCTGCGGGTGCTCTCCCCGCCGTACCTGATGACCGGCGACGCGCTCGCCGCCGACATGGGCGAGCTGATCCCCGAGCCGCGGTTGAAGGCGGCGATCGTCGGCTTCCCCGACGACGGCGACCGGGTGCTCGAAGTGCTCGAGTACCCCGGCGTCGATGGCACTGACGCTCGCCGGAGCGCCCGGCTGGTGGACCACGGCCTCACCCACGTCGCGCTGCTCTGCACCGACGTCGCGGCCACCCGCCGAGACTTGGAGGGGCGCGGTGTCGAGTTCCTGGTCTCCGGCGTCGCGGACGTGGCCGGCGTCCGCACCACCTGGTTCCGCGATCCGTGGGGCGTGGTGTTCATCATGATCGAGAAGTCGCGAAGCGACCGGCCGTACTACGCGCAGTGGGCCGGGTGACGGTCAGGTCGCGCCGGCCCAGCGTCGCCGTGATCGGCGCCGGCGCCGGCGGCATCGCGATGGGCATCCGGCTGAAGCGCGGCGGGTTCCCGTTCACCATCTACGAGAAGTCAGATGGGGTGGGCGGCACCTGGCGCGACAACACCTATCCCGGCGCCGCCTGTGACGTCCCGTCCCACCTCTACTCGTACTCGTTCGAGCGCAACCCGTGGTGGAGCCGCACCTACGCGCGGCAGCCGGAGATCCTGGCCTACCTCGAGGCGTGCACCGACCGGTACGGCGTCCGCCCGCACATCCGCACCGAGACGGCGATCGTGCAGGCCGACTGGGACGACGGCGCGCAACGTTGGCGGTTGCTGTCGGAGTCGGGCGAGGAGTTCACCGCCGAGGTCCTGGTCGCCTGCGTCGGCATGCTCAACGTGCCGCACATCCCCGACATCCCGGCCGCCGAGCGGTTTCGCGGCCGGGCATTCCACTCCGCCCGGTGGGACCACAGCAAGCCGGTCGCGGGGGAGCGGGTCGCGTCGATCGGCACCGGCGCGAGCGCTATCCAGTACGTGCCCGCCATCGCCCCCGAGGTCGCCCAGCTGACCGTCTTCCAGCGCACGCCGATCTGGGTCAGCCCGCGGTTCGACAACGAATACACCCCGGAGCAGCAGCGCCGGTTTGCCCGCGTCCCGCTCGCCGCCCGGCGGCATCGCTGGCAGATCTGGTGGACCTACCAGCGCGCGTCGTTCGCGGCGGACTCGCCGCAGATCGCCGCGCAGACGCAGCTGGCGGCGTCGTATCTGGCGCGCAAGGTCGAGGACGAACGGTTGCGGGCGGCGCTGACCCCGGACTTCCCAGTCGGCTGCAAGCGGCCGCTGACCTCCCGCGAGTGGTTTCCGGCGCTGACCCGCCCGAACGTGCGCGTGGTGACCTCGCCGATCACCGAGTTCACGCCGAGCGGTCTGCGCACCGCCGACGGTGAGGAGCACGAGGTCGACACCGTCATCTATGGCACCGGCTTCCGCGCGACCGAGTACCTCACCGGCATCGAGATCCGCGGTCGCGGTGGCCGACGGTTGCGCGAGGTGTGGGCCGACGGCGCCGAGGCCTACCTCGGACTGAGCGTTGCCGGCTTCCCGAACTTCTTCATGCTCTACGGGCCGAACACCAACGGCGTCAACTCGATTTTGTTCATGCACGAAGCGCAGGCGCACTACGTGGTGCGTGCGCTCCGGCTGATGCAGCGGTGGCGCGTCGGTGTCGTGGAGGTGCGCGAGTCGGCGATGCGCCGCTACAACGACCGGTTGCAGCGGCAGATGCAAGGCATGGTCTGGCTCGCCGGGTGCAACAGCTACTACCGCACCCCGTCGGGCAAGGTCGTGACCCAGCTGCCGTTCAGTGGCGGCGAGTACTGGTTGCGCACCCGCATCTTCGGCTGGTGGCGCTACCGACTCCGGCGTGCCCGGAGCCGCAACCTACGGGCGGCCGAGGGCTTGGTCGAGCGCACCGCGCAGCGTTGAGCGATAGCCGAACCGGCCGTTGTAACGGACGATCACGCGCTTTTGCACTGCAAAGGCACCGGCTCCCCGGCCCCGCGTGTAGATCGGCTCGACATACATGACACCTCCGCCGACCGGGAGCGTCAGTAGGTTGCCGAGAACGACTCGGGAGTGCTGGGTTCGCAGCAATGCGAACCTGCGGGCGATGCGCGGATCGGACTCAACAGTTTGCTGCACTTGTGCCGGCCCTTCGACGGTGCGGTTGGTCGGGAACTGCAGCACCGTGATCTTGCCGTAGCCCGGGCCGGGCTGCGAGTCGACGCTGATAAACGCGGCCAGGTTGCGCCGGTCGAGCGTCGCCATCGGCGTTGACAGCGCGAACGTGGCCGGCTTGCGGCCGTCCGGCGACAGCGTCATGTACGTCGACGGGATCGCCGGACCGCTGGTCGGCGTGGGCCCGGTCGTGGGGTCGGCCGGCACCTTCCAGAAGTCGCTGCCCGAGTAGAACTGCCGCGGGTCCGTGACGTGGTACTTCGCAAGCAATCCACGCTGCACGTTGAACAGATCCTGCGGGTAGCGCAGGTGTGGCAACAATGCGGCCGGGATCGCGTGCTGTGGTTCGACCAAGCCCGGGAAGGCCCGCTCCCACATCCGCAGCAACGGGTCCGGCTGCGTGGCCTGGTTCCAGGCGTAGAGATGAACCTGGCCGGTGTTGGCGTCGACCGTCGCCTTGACCGAGTTGCGCAGGTAGTTGACCGAGGTGTTCGGCTGCGCGCTCGTCGATCCGTTGGTGACGTACGTCGTACGAGTCGCCGACCGCAGGTTCACCTGCTGCGAGTACGGATACTTGTTGGTCGACGTGTAGCCGTCGACCACCCACAGCACGTGGCCGCCCGACGCGACGGGATAGGCGTCGCCGTCGAGGGTCAGCCACGGCGCGACGGCGGCGACCCGCGCGGTCGGGTTGCGCACGGTCAGCAACTGGGAGTCGTGGTTGATGCCGCTGGAAAACAGGATGCTCGGGTCGCCCAGCTTGATCGAGTAGACCAGCCGGTTGAGCAGCGAGCTGATCGGGATGCCGCCGCCGCCGGTGTGGGTGTTGTCGACCTGACCGGATCCGGTGGCAGCGGGCCGGTCGAACTCGTGCGGCTTCGATCCGGACGGACCGCCGACGATCGAGTACGACGGGCCGAGCTGGCCGTAGTAGATCCGCGGGTTGTA
>DASZPL010000021.1:0-2727 GCA_035550315.1 Mycobacteriales bacterium
GCGACCGCGCGCGAGATCCGGATCGCGTTGTTGGAGGCGGACGTCGCGCTGCCGGTGGTGCGGGAGTTCATCGCCGCGATCAAGGAGCGGGCACGCGGCGCCGAGGTCAGCAAAGCGCTGAACCCGGCGCAGCAGGTCATCAAGATCGTCAACGAGGAACTGGTCGCGATCCTCGGCGGCGACACCCGTTCGCTGACGTACGCCAAGACCCCGCCGAGCGTCATCCTGCTCGCCGGCCTGCAGGGCACCGGTAAGACCACGCTCGCGGGCAAGCTCGGTCGCTGGCTGAAGCAGCAGCGGCACGCGCCGCTCTTGGTCGCGGCCGACCTGCAGCGCCCCAACGCGGTGCAGCAGCTGCAGGTCGTCGGCGGCCAGGCGGGCGTCGAGGTGTTCGCGCCCCACCCGGGCACTGGCGCGCAGGCCGACACCGCGTCTGGTCCCGGCGATCCCGTCGCCGTCGCCCGACAGGCGATCGAGCACGCGCGCCGGATGGGTCACGACGTGGTCGTCGTCGACACCGCGGGCCGGCTCGGCGTCGACGCCGACATGATGGCGCAGGCCGCTGCGATCCGTGACGCGGTGACGCCGAACGAGACGTTGTTCGTCGTCGACGCGATGGTCGGCCAGGACGCGGTCACGACGGCTGAAGCGTTCCGCGACGGCGTCGGCTTCACCGGCGTCGTACTCACCAAGCTCGACGGTGACGCCCGCGGCGGCGCGGCGCTGTCGATTGCGAAGGTGACCGGCCGGCCGATCCTGTTCGCGTCGATCGGGGAGAAGCTCGACGACTTCGACGTCTTCCACCCCGAGCGGATGGCCTCGCGCATCCTCGGGATGGGCGACGTGCTCACGCTGATCGAGCAGGCCGAGCGCACGTTCGAAGCCGACGAGGCGACCCGGATGGCCGAGAAGGTGCTCGGCGCCGACGGCGAGCTCACCCTCGAGGACTTCCTCGAGCAGATGATGATGGTCCGGCGGATGGGCCCGATCGGCAACATCCTCGGGATGCTCCCCGGCATGGGCCAGATGAAGGAAGCGATCTCGCAGATCGACGACCGCGACCTCGACCGGATCGCCGCGATCATTCGCTCGATGACGCCCGCCGAGCGCCAGGACCCGAAGATCCTCAACGGGTCCCGCCGGCTGCGCATCGCCCGCGGCTCCGGCGTCACCGTCACCGAGGTCAACCAGCTGGTCGACCGGTTCTACGAAGCCCGCAAGATGATGAAGCAGATGGCCGGCAGCATGCCCGGCATGCGGCGCGGCTCGAAAAAGTCCAAGAAGGGCAAGGGCAAATCCGGTCGCGGCGGTCGTGCACCGGCTCGCCCGATCACGCCCGGCAGCCTGCCTGGCGGTCTGCCGTCCGGCCTCTCGCTGCCGCCCGGCATGAAGCTCCCGCCCGGCCTCGCCCCCGACCTGTCGAACCTGAAGTTGCCGAAGCAAGACGAGGCCTGACAAGCCGGCCGGTCGCGGCGTACTGTGTGAATCAGGATTCACAGGGCAGCGAGGAGTACGCCGATGACCATCACGACCCCGCGCGTCTCACCGGAGCGCGCCGTCCTCAACCAGTCGGTGCCGCTGGAGCCGTTCAACCACTTCGCGACCGACGTCGCGGCGCAGGAGGCGCTGGCCCGCGGCGACGGCGACTGGGGCCGTGACCGGCTGACCGCGCTCGGCGCGTTGGCCGGCGAACCGGAGACCCGCGAGCACAGCCGTCGCGCCGAGCGCAACGAGCCGAAGCTGGTGCCGTACGACCGGTTCGGCAACCGGGTCGACCAGGTCGAGCTCGACCCGTCGTGGCACTGGCTGCTGCGCCAGGCGATCGAGCACGAGCTGCACTCGCTGCCATGGCGCGACCCGCGTCCAGGCGCGCACGTCGTGCGCGGCGTCGGCACCATGCTCTGGACTCAGGCCAACGGCGGCGTGATGTGCCCGGTGTCGATGACGCACGCGATCGTTCCCGCGCTGCGCAACGCCGCGCCGGCCCTCGCCAACGAGTGGGAGCCGCGGCTGACCCTGCCCGACTATGACAACGGCGCGATCGCCGGCATGGCGATGACCGAGCGACAGGGCGGCTCCGACGTCCGCGCCAACATCACCCGGGCCGAGCCGGTCGGCGACGGCGAGTACGAGATCCACGGCCACAAGTTGTTCTGCTCCTACCCGCCGTGCGACATCTTCCTGGTGCTGGCGCAGGCGCCGGGCGGCCTGTCGTGCTTCCTGGTCGAGCGCGGCCCGGGCATGGAGTTCCAGCGGTTGAAGGACAAGCTGGGCACTCGCTCGCTGCCGTCGAGCGAGGTCGAGTTCCGTGGCATCCGCGGCCGGCTCGTCGGCGAGGAGGGTCGCGGCGTGCACGCGATGATCCGGATGGTCAACCACACCCGGCTTGACTGCCTGCTCTCCTCGGCGGCCGGGATGCGCCGCGGCGTGGTCGAGGCGATCCATCACGCCCGCCACCGCGCCGCGTTCGGCGCGCAGCTGGTCGACCAGCCGGCGATGACGAACGCGCTCGCCGACCTCGCGATCGAGTCCGAGGCCGCGACCGCGAGCGCGCTCCGCGTCGCCGCGAGCTACGACCGCGACGAGCCGGCGTTCCGCCGGTTCGCGACCGCGGTGATGAAGTACCACGTCTGCAAGCGCGCGGTCGCGCACGCCGGGGAGTCGCTGGAGTGCCTCGGCGGCAACGGGTACGTCGAGGAGTCGAGCCTGCCGCTGCTCTACCGTGAC
>DASZPL010000022.1:0-6564 GCA_035550315.1 Mycobacteriales bacterium
GACCGTGTGGGGCACCAAAGAAGTCGAGCACCAGGCGCATGTGTTTGCGGCCGCGTTCCTGATGCCCGCTGACGAGATCCGCGACCAGCTTCCGACCACCGTTGATTGGCCGACGCTGTTCGAATTGAAGCGCCATTGGCAAGTCTCGTTGGCCGCACTTCTGATGCGAGCGAAGACACTCCGGCGCATGACCCCGGACACGTATCTCGCGGCCGTCAAGGCCGCATCGGCCCGCGGTTGGCGACGTGTGGAGCCGGTACCGCTCGGCGCCCCCGAGCAGCCGAAACTACTCGCCTCGCTCGTTGGCACCTCCCGCGATGTCGAGGCGGCACTGCCTTCTCATCTGCTCAGGGCGCTGGCGCAGGCTGCGACCTGATCTAGGTTCCCATCAGCCCAGACGGCCCACTCGTCGCCCAGGCCGCCAGTTGCAGTTTCAGTTGCAGTTCGACCGCTGCTTCGAGCCGTCCGCACCAGGCCACTCAATGCCGTCAACGTCCAGCGCGCCGCACTGACCTGCGACAACGCAAACACCGCGAACGGCTGCGGCCGACAGCGGACACCTACGGACGCGCCGACGGGACACTGCTAATGCGGTTTGGGTTTACGCCCATCCCGGGTTCAAATCCCGGAGCCTCCGCCACCCGTCGGCACCGCCGAGTGCGACGAACCTTGCGTTCTGAGCGAGGCGGAACGCGAACTTCGTCGCACTCGGCGTAGTTCGTCAGGTCGTCGGTGAGCGTTGAGCGGCGAAGATCTGCGAGTTGATCGAGCTCTCTGCGAGGTACGAGCCGAGCGCGACGATGAGCTGGCGGTCGGGTCGCTTGAGCAGCTCGTCACGCAGCGTCAGCTTGAAGTAGCGGCCGGGGCGAAGGAACGGCGCGCGGGCGGTGGCGAGCCGACCGATGCGGCAGCCCATCTGAAAGATCCGAAACTGGCCGCTGCTGACCGGGATCGTCTCGCCGTCCGGGAGCTCGATCAGCGTGCTGCGGAACAGCCGGCGCCGAAGCGTGGCCACCGGCTGGCCAGCCCGGTCCAGCACCTGGTTGACGCGGTCGGCCCGGCGTTGAATCCGCCAGCTGCCAGCCGCGGTCTCGATCACCATCACTTCGGGGGCGCCACGCGCCCCCGGCGTACCGGAGAACACCATCGCCCCGGACGGATCCTCGGCGACGAGCTTGCCGTCGCGGCGGTGAACCCGCAGCGGTGACTGCTCGATGTCAACGAGTGCAGGCGCAGGCTCGGCCACAGCCGCCTCCCCATGCCCGGCAGGAACCGCGGGCGTTGCGTGGAAGCATGCCTGTTGTGCCCCCCACCCGGCTACTCGCGGTTGGTGGCGCGCTCGCCGCGCTCGCCCTGCCCAGCACGCTGATCGCGACCTCGCCGTCAACCGCGGCCCACTCGACGGCGACCGCGCGGCCGGCCGCGCACGCCACCGCGACGCACCATCACTACGACGTCACGATCACCCGCACCGAGGGCGGGATCCCGCACATCGTCGGCAAGAACTTCGGAGACATCGGCTATGGCTACGGCTATGCCTTCGCGCAGGACAACCTCTGCACGATGGCCGACGCCTACATCACCGTGGAGGGGCAGCGCGCCCGCTACTTCGGGCCGAACGGCGACTACACGCAGGGCGGTAACGGCGTCACCGTCAACAACCTCGACTCGGACATTTTCTGGACCGAGGTGCGCCAGTCCGGCATCGTCGACCGGCTGAGTCACCGCAAGCCGCCGAACGGCCCTACCAAGGGTCTGCAGGCCGGCGTCCACGGGTACGTCGCCGGCTACAACCGCTACCTGCGCGACATCGGCGGTCCGAAGGGCGTGAAGGATCCGCACTGCCACGGCAAGCCGTGGGTCAAGCCGATCACGGTGCGCGACGCCTACCTGCGCTTCTACCAACTGGTGCTGCTGGCCAGCTCCGACGTCGTGATCCCAGGCATCGTCGGCGCCAAGCCACCGTCGCTGACCGACCCGGTGCCGACGCCGCTGGACACGCAGCGCACCGGCCGGCTGATCGCCCAACGACTACAGCGCGGGCTGGGCGCCATCGGCAGCAACGCGGTCGCGATCGGCAAGGCCGGCACCCGCGACCACAAGCACGGCATGTTGCTCGGCAACCCGCACTTCCCGTGGGTCGGGCCGGAGCGGTTCTACCAAGCGCAGATCCACATCCCGGGCAAGGTCAACGTCACCGGTGCCTCGCTGTTCGGCGTCCCGCTGGTGTTGATCGGCCACACCATGCGGATGGCGTGGAGCCACACCGTATCGACTGCGTTTCGGTTCACGCCGTACGAGCTGACGTTGGTGCCCGGCCAGCCGACCGAGTACCTGGAGGACGGCAAGGTCTACCAGATGCAGCCGCGCACGGTGACCGTGACGTCGCGGGGCGCCGGCGGCAAGCTCACCAGGGTCACGCACACGTTGTGGTGGACCCGCTATGGCCCGGTGTTCAACTCGATCGAGGGCATTCCGCTGCCGTGGACGCTGGCGACCGCGTTCACGCTGCGCGACGCGAACGCCACTAACTTCCGGATCTTCAACCACTTCCTGAAGACCGACATGGCGCAGTCGGCGCACCAGGAGCTGCGGATCCTCGACAAGTACGAGGGCATCCCCTGGGTCAACACGATCGTCGCGGACAAGACCGGTCACGCGCTGTACGCCGACATCGGCACCGTGCCGCACGTCACCAACGCCGAAGAGCAGCGCTGCAACACCGCGCTGGGGCTGGTCACGACGAAGCTGGCCGGCCTGCCGGTGCTCAACGGCTCGACCAAGTCGTGCGACTGGGGCAGCGACAAGGACGCGGCGGTGCCCGGCATCTTCGGGCCGCACAACCTGCCGCACCTGTTCCGCAGCGACTACGTCACCAACTCGAACGACTCGTACTGGCTGGCCAACCCGCACCATCCACTGACCGGTTTCGCACACATCATCGGCAGCGAGAACACGCCACGGTCGTTGCGCACCCGGATCGGGCTGATCATGACCCAGGCCCGGGTGTCCGGCACCGACCATCGCGGGCCGCCCGGGTTCACGCTGCGCGACATGCAGCACATGGTGTTCAGCGACCGGCAGTACGCCGGCGAACTCACCCGCAACTCGCTGGTGTCGCTGTGCAAGACGTTCCAAACCGTCGGCGTCATCCCGGACCTCGTCGGTGTCGTCAAGGTCGGCGACGCCTGCTCGGTGCTGGCGCATTGGGACCTGCACGAGAACGCGACGTCGCACGGCGCGATCCTGTTCCGCCGGTTCTGGGACAACCTGACCGGCGGCACCGTCGGCTCACTCCTGGGCCGCGCCGGCGTCGCGGCGTACTGGCTGCACGGGTTCTCGGCCAAGGACCCGGTGCATACGCCGAACACCCTCAACGTCGCCGACCCGGAGGTCGCGTTGGCGCTCGGCAACGCGATCAACGACTTGCGCAAGGCCGGGCTGCCGCTCGGTGTCGCGCCCGACCAGGTGCAGGGCGTGCACCGGCACGGCAAGTTCATCCCGCTCCAGGGCGGCCCGGGCGATCCAAACGGCGAGTTCAACGCGATCTACGCGCCGTGGATCCCGGGCAAGGGGCTCGGTGATGTCACCGACGGGTCGTCGTTCGTGCAGGCGGTGACCTGGCAGAACGGGCACCGCTGCCCGGTCGCTCGCACGATCCTCACCTACTCGGAGTCGACCGACCCGACCCGGCCGGACTACGACGACCAAACCAAGATGTTCTCGAAGAAGCACTGGGTGCGCGACCGGTTCTGCGCGGGCGCGATCCGCGCCGACAAGCACCGCACGGTCCTGCACCTCAGCGGCGTCTAAACCCCCGCCGAGTGCGACGAAGTTCGCGTTTCCAACGCGTCAGAACGCAAGGTTCGTCGCACTCGGCGGCGGGGTTAGCCGGTGTTTTGCAGGCCGGCGGCGACGCCGTTGAGGCTGAGCAGGAGGATCGCGCGCAGCCGGGCCTCGTCGGCGCCGCCGGCATAGCCGCCGCGGCGCAGCGCGGTCAGCGCGCGCAGCTGCAGGTGCGAGAGCGCGTCGACGTACGGGTTGCGCAGGTCGACGGCGGCGCGCAGGATGTGCCGCCGCTCGAGCAGCCGCGGTACGCGTAGGACGCCGAGCACCAGCTCGGTGGTGCGGTCGAGCTCGTCGAGGATCGCTGCCGTGATGTCCGGGCGGTCGCCCAGCGCGAGGTAGCGCTCGGCGACGGCGCGGTCGGTCTTGGCGAGCGACATCTCGGCGTTGTCGATCAGCGCTTGGAATAGCGGCCATTCGTCGTACGCCGTCTGCAGCGCGTCGAGGTCGCCGACCGCGTCGAGGCCGCTGCCGATGCCGTACCAGCCGGTCAGGTTGCAGCGGGTCTGCGACCAGGCGAACACCCACGGGATCGCCCGCAGGTCGGCGAGCGTCAGGCCCGAGCCACCCGGCCGGCGCGACGGCCGAGACCCGAGTGCCAGGTCCGACAGCTCCTCCAGCGGTGACACCCGGGCGAAGAAGTCGGCGAAGCCGTCGGTTTCGACCAGTCGGCGGTACGCCGTGCGGCTCGCTGCTTCCATGGCGCGGCCGAGATCCGCGAACCGCTCCGCCGCGGCGGCGTTGCGGTCGGCGACCTCGGCAGTGCCGGCGAGCAGCACGGCGCTGGTCACTTGCTCGAGGTGGCGCTCGGCGATCTTCGGGTTGCCGTAGCGGGCGAAGATGACCTCGCCCTGCTCGGTCACCTTGAACCGGCCGGCGACACTGCCCGGCGGCTGGGCGAGGATCGCGCGGTTGACCGGCCCGCCGCCGCGGCCGAGCGACCCGCCGCGACCGTGGAAGAGGGTGAGCTCGACGTCGTGCTTGGCCGCCCAGTCGGCGAGCGCCGCTTGCGCGTCGTACAGCAACAGCGTCGCCGACAGTGGCCCGACGTCTTTCGCCGAGTCGGAGTAGCCGAGCATCACCTCGAGCCGCTCGGGCGGCTCGCCGCCGCGGGCCGCGAGCCAGTCGTCGAGCACGGTCGTCGCGCGCCGCAGGTCGTCGCCGGTCTCGAACAGCGGCACCACGTCGAGCGCGGTCCGGCCGGCTCGGTCGCCGAGCGCGTGCCGCGCCAGTCGCGTCACGGCGAGCAGGTCGTCGGCCGACGAGCAGAAGCTGACGACGTAGCGCCGGCACGCCCGGGTGCCCCACCGGTCCTGCAGCGCCGCCATCACGCGCAACGTCGCCAGCACTTCGCCGGTCGCGTCCTCGGTCGGCGTGCCGTCGTGCGCCTCGAGGTCGGCGAGCGCGGCGGCGTGCACCGCGCTGTGCTGCCGGATCTCCAGCTCGGCGAGATGGAAGCCGAAGGTCTGCACCTGCCAGATCAGGTGTTGCAACTCGCCGTACGCCGCGCGTGGTGCGCCCGCGGCGGCGAGCGACTGCTGCACGATCCGCAGGTCGGCGAACAGCTCGTCGGGGCTGCGGTAGGAGAGGTCGGCATCCCGGGTGCGGGTGGCCGCGACCCGCAGCGCCGCGAGCCGCACCAGCTGGCGATGTGGCTGCGCGTCGGCGGATCGGGTCAGCGCCGCCATCGTCTTCGGGTGCGCATCCGCCGCGCCGTCGAGGGCGCGGCGCAGGTCGGTCGATGGCGGCGCGGACTCGGCGTCGTGGCTGAGCGCGTTGCCGATGCGCGTGGCGGCGTTTTCGAGTGCGCGCAACACGTGGTCGGCTTGGATCTCCAGCGCCTCGCGGGTGATGTCCGCGGTGACGTGTGGGTTGCCGTCGCGGTCGCCGCCGACCCACGAGCCGATGGCGAGGTACGGCGGGGTGCGCGGCGGTTCGGTGTCCGGCGTGCCGAGCGCGTGCTCGGTCGCCCGATAGAGCGACGGAGCCAACCGGAACAACGTCTCGTCGAAGACCGCCATCGTGGTGCGCACTTCATCGAGCGGGTCCAGCCGAGAGTGGCGCAGCAGCGCGGTCTGCCACAGCGTCGCGATCTCCTCGCGGACCCGGCGGTCGGCTTCGGCGCGCTCGGTGTCTCCCAGCCGAGGGTCATCGCGTCGGGTCAGCTCGTCGGCGATCCGGTGCAGCGCGGTGACGACGGCACGGCGGCGGGCTTCGGTGGGGTGCGCCGTGAAGACCGGATGCACCTCGACGTGCTGGAGGGTTTCGGCGGCGCGGTCCGCGCCGAGCCGGGCGACCGCACCGGCGAGTGAGTCGGCCGCGGGCGCCTCGACCGCCCGGTCGCGGCTGCGCAGCACTCGCACCCGGTGACGTTCCTCGGCGAGGTTCACCAGGTGGAAGAGCACGGTGAAGGCGCGGGTGACGTGCTCTGCCTGTTCGAGCGGCAGGGCGTCGACGATTGCGTGCGGGTCGTCGCCCGCGCTGCCGCGCCGCGCGTCGCGGGTCGCGCGGCGTAACCGTTCGACATCGTCGTACAGGTCCGGGCCGCCGGACTCGGCGACGACCTGCCCGAGCAGTGCGCCGAGCAGTCGCACGTCGTCGTGCAGCGGCGTGAAGTCCGCCTCCGGCGCCATGCGTTGAGGTTAGGAACTCACCGCTCGACCCGCTCGACGACCCCGGTCGGCACGGGCCGTTCCGTCAGCGCTGCAGGTCCTGCCA
>DASZPL010000023.1:0-4139 GCA_035550315.1 Mycobacteriales bacterium
TGCACCGGGACTGACGGCCGTGTCCGGGGCGCCGCCGCGCCGGCTGCTGATCGTCGGCGCCGGCCTGATGGGCAGCTCGCTGGGCCTGGCGGCGGCGGCCGCGGGCTACCAGGTCTGGCTGGATGACGCCGATCCCCGCCAGCTCGAGCTGGCGGTCGCCGTCGGTGCCGGGCGGCGGCGCGACGAGTCGGCGCCGACCCAGGTCGACATTGCGGTGGCCGCCGTACCGCCAGCAGTCATCGCGACGGTCGTCGCGGAACTCAGCCGCCTGGAAATCGCCGCCACCATCACGCATCTATCTAGCGTTCAAACTCAGCCTCAAGTTGAGATCGAGGCTTTAAGACTGCCATCCACCGATCACATCGTCGGTGGGCATCCAATCGCCGGCAAGGAGCGCGCCGGCGCCCACCATGCCTCCGCCGACCTCTTCCGCGAGCGGCCGTGGGTGATCTGCCCGACAGCAACCGCCGCACCAAACGCCGTCGACGCGGTCTCGCGCCTTGCCAGCGACTGCGGCGCCTCGGTCACGTTGATGTCCGCCGGTGAGCACGACGCCCTCCTGGCGGCCCTGTCGCACGTGCCGCAGCTGGTCGCATCCGCACTCGCCGGATCGATCCGCCCGCTCGGCCCGAAACGAGCGGCACTGGCCGGCGCGGGGCTGCGCGACACCTCGCGGCTGGCGGACAGCGGCCCGGAGCTATGGGCGCAAATCATCGCAGCCAACGCCGACGAGGTCGCCGCGGCGCTCCGACGTGTGCTCGACCCGCTCAACCAGGTGCTCACCGCCCTTGAGCAGCCGCCGTCGCAGGTCGAAGCCGCCGTCCGGCAGCTGCTCGCCGACGGCCGAAGCGGCCGTCGACTGCTCGCCGGCAAGCACGGCGCACCCGCGGTGCGGTGGGCCACCGTGACCGTGGTGGTGCCGGATGAGCCGGGCGCGTTGGCGCGACTGCTGGCCGATGCCGCGGCCGCCGAGGTGAACGTCGAGGACATCCGGGTCGATCACGCGCCCGGGCACCCGGTCGGCCTCGTCGAGCTGGACGTCGCGCCGGGCCGGCAGGACGCCCTGCGAGAGTCGCTCACCACGGCCGGGTGGTCCGCCAGCGCCACGACCGCGCCCGAGTGATCGCCACGCGCGGCCGGGCTAGGCTCGACTCGCGCGAAGGCGCTGAGGAGGATCGGGTGCAGCGGCGGAAGCTGGTCGTCGCCATCGACGGTCCCTCGGGGTCCGGCAAATCCACGGTCGCTCGCACGCTCGCGCGCCGGCTGGGCTTGCGCTACCTCGACACCGGCGCGATGTACCGCGCGGTCACCTGGCTGGCGCTGCATGCCGAGCTCGACCTGTCGGACCCGACGGCCGTCGGCGACCTGGCGAGCGCGGCGCAGCTGACGGTCAGCATCGACCCGGCGCGGCCAAAGGTGCTCGCCGACGGCCTCGACGTGACCGCCGAGGTTCGCAGCGCCGCGGTGACTGCGGCGGTCAGCCAAGTCAGCGCGGTCCCGGCGGTGCGAGCCGTGATGGTGCAGCGACAGCGGGAGCTGATCGGCGACGGCGACATCGTCGTGGAAGGCCGCGACATCGGCACCACGGTGGTGCCGGACGCCCCAGTGAAGGTTTTCCTCACCGCGGACCCGTCGACCCGCGCCGCGCGGCGTACCCGGCAAGAGCTCGGGCGGCAGACGCCGAACGCGCTCGCCGGCACCCAGGCGGCGCTCGCCGTCCGCGACGCCGCCGACGCCGGCCGCAGTGCTTCGCCGTTGGCGCAGGCGCCAGACGCCGTGGTGATCGACTCGTCGGCGCTGGATGTGACCGCGGTGGTGGACCAGATCGAGCGACTGGTTCGGGCGGTGACGGAATGAGCGACCCGGCCGCGAATCCCACCCGCGAATCCGCACCGCTGTTTGCCAGTCGGCGGATAGCTCGCCTGCTCCTCAAGATGATATTTAGACTTCGGGTTACCGGACTGGAGCATCTGCCGCGATCCGGCCCGGTCCTGCTGGCGGGCAACCACTCCGGCTTCCTGGACGGGCCGTTGGTGTTCATGGTCCTGCCCCGCCCGTCGGCGTTCCTGGTGAAGAGCGAGATGTACGACACCGGATTCCGCTCGGTGCTGCGGTTCGCCCGCCAGATCCCGGTCCATCGCGGGACGCCGGATCGGACGGCGCTCGGCACCGGCTTGGCGGTGCTCGCCGGCGGAGGCGTGCTCGGGGTGTTTCCGGAAGGCACGCGCGGCAGTGGCGAGCTCACGTCGATCCAGCACGGGATCGGCTACCTGGCGGCGCACGCGGACTGCCCGATCGTGCCGGTGGTGTGCCGCGGCACGGCTGAAGCGCTGCCCAAGGGCACGGCCCTGCCTCGGTGGCGGGCGCCGATCGAGGTCCGATTCGGGCCGAGCTTCCGGTTGGCCGCGGCGGGCGACCCGCGCGCGCGCAGCACCATGGCTGCCGCTGCGGAGGAGATCCGGGTCGGCCTGCTTCGCCACCTGACGGCGAGCGCTCCTGCCGGCGTCGGTTCGGCCGCGGCCCGGTGAGCGCGACCACCGGCGTGCCGGTGGTCGCGGTTGTAGGGCGACCGAACGTCGGCAAGTCGACATTGGTGAACCGCGTGCTCGGGCGCCGGGAGGCCGTCGTCGAGGACGTGCCGGGCGTGACCCGCGACCGGGTCACCTATGACGCCGAATGGTCGGGCCGGGAGTTCACCATCGTCGACACCGGCGGGTGGGAGCCGGCAGCGCGCGGGTTGGCCGCCCGGGTCGCGGCCCAGGCGGCGCTTGCGGTCGACGCCGCCGACGTGGTGCTGTTCGTGGTCGACGCCGTGGTCGGCGTCACTGACGCCGACGCCGCGGTGGCTCGCGTGCTGCAACGGTCGGGACGCCCAATTGTGTTGGCTGCCAACAAGATTGACGCCGACCGCGCCGAGGCCGATGCGGCCGAGCTATGGCGGCTCGGGCTCGGCACGCCCCTGCCGGTCAGCGCCCTGCACGGCCGAGGAAGCGGGGACCTGCTGGACGCCGTCGTCGCCCATCTGCCGCCGGCCGCTCCGCGTGAAGCGGCAAGTGGTGGGCCACGCCGAGTTGCGCTGGTCGGGCGACCGAACGTCGGTAAATCGAGCCTGCTCAACCGGCTCGCCGGCTCCGAGCGAGCGCTGGTCGACGCCGCCGCCGGCACCACCCGCGACCCGGTCGACTCGCTGATCGAAATCGATGAGACGACTTGGCACTTTGTCGATACAGCGGGCCTACGTCGGCGCGTCCACGAAGCGGCGGGCGCCGAGTACTACGCCAGCCTGCGGACCCGGCGGGCGATCGAAGCCGCCGAGGTGGTGCTGCTGCTGATCGACGCGGCGGTGCCGGTCACGGACCAGGATCTGCGGGTCGCCGACGTGATCGTCGAGGCCGGCCGGGCGCTGGTCATCGCGTTCAACAAGTGGGACCTGCTCGATGACGAGCGTCGCGAGCAGCTCGACAAGGAGCTGGACCGCGAGCTCGGCCGGCTGCACTGGGCCGCGCGGATCAACGTCTCGGCCCGGACCGGCCGCGGCGTCCGGCGGATCGGCCCCGCGCTGCAGGCCGCGATCGAGGGCTGGGAGACCCGGATCCCGACTGGGGCGTTGAACGCGTTTCTCGGCGGGCTGACCGCGGCCAAGCCGCCGCCGGTGCGCGGCGGCAAGCAGCCGCGGCTGCTGTTCGCGACTCAGGCGGGGATTCAGCCGCCGCGGTTCGTGCTGTTCACCACCGGCCCGCTCGAGCCGGCGTACCGCCGATTCATCGAGCGCCGGCTGCGCGAGGAGTACGGCTTCGCCGGGACGCCGATCGATCTGACCGTGCGCACCCGGCAGCGGCGAGGCCGCGGCTAGCCGGGCGGACAAACGTCGGGCTGACAGTGTCCTGGTTCAGGACATCGGAATGGGGTGTCTCGCGACATCGGCATAGCGTGTCGCAGGTCTTCGGAATGGCCGGCGGCTCGCAGGCTGCGTCATGTCGACGCGTCGTCCGGTCATTACTGCCGTGCTTGCTGGTCGGTCCCAGTCCGAGGTGGCTCGCGCCTACGGCGTCTCGCAGGGCTGGATCAGCCGGCTGCTGTCCCGCTACCGGGCCGAGGGCGAGGCAGCGTTCGAGCCGCGCTCACGCGCGCCCGGGACG
>DASZPL010000024.1:0-23586 GCA_035550315.1 Mycobacteriales bacterium
CCGTTCGCGGCCAGCCGGTGCGGCCGGCGGCCGGTGAGGTCGACACCGTCGAGCCGCACCTGCCCGGCGGTGGGAGCGAGCAGGCCCGACGCCACGGCCAGCATCGTCGACTTGCCCGCGCCGTTGGGTCCGAGCAATGCGACGACCCGGCCGGAGGGGACGGTCACCGTGATGTCGCGCAGCACGGTTGTGCCGCCGTATCCGGCGGTCACCGCGTCGAGCTCGAGCTTCATGTCAGCGAAGCCGGCACGGCGCTGGCCACGCCGCCGAGGTAGGCGGCGCGCACGACGTCACTCTGCTGGGTCTGCGCCGGCGTGCCGGTGAAGACGAGGTGGCCGAAGTCGAGCACGTGGATGCGCTCGCACAGCTGCATGACGAGGCTCATGTCGTGCTCGACGAGCAGGATGCCGGTGCCGAGGGTGTCGGCCACGCCGCGCGCCACCGCAGCGAACTGCGCGGTTTCGGCGTCGTCGAGGCCCGAGGAGGGCTCGTCCAGCAGCAGGAAGCGGAAGCCGCCGGCCAGCACCCGGGCGAGCTCGACGAGCCGCCGTTGTCCGGTGCTGAGCGCAGTCAGCGGTGTGGCCGCGAGCGCCGTAAGCCCGCAGCGCTGCAGTGCGTCGTCGACCCGCTGCTCGGTCGCTCGCTTGGTCGCGCGACTCACGTGCAGCTGCCGCCACGGGCTGCCCGCGGCAAGCCGCGCCTCGCATCCCACCCGGACGTTGTCGCGCACCGACATCGCTGGGCAGACCTCGACCCGCTGGAAGGTGCGTCCCAGGCCTCGCCGCGCCCGTTGCGCCGGGCTGGCGCCGGTGACGTCCTCGCCGAATAGCCGGATGGAGCCGGCCTTAGGCCGCAGCAGTCCGCTGCACGCGTTGAACACCGTCGTCTTGCCCGCCCCGTTGGGTCCGATCAAGCCGGTGACGGCGCCGGCCGACGCGGTCAGGCTCACCTGATCGACGGCGACGTTTCCGCCGTACGCGACGGTGAGGCCGGTGATGTCCAGCCCGTCCTCGGTGGTCATGCGGACCAACCCGCCCGGCGCGCTGGCCACGGCGCCGGCCCCGGGCTGCGCTGCCGGCGAAACTCGCTACCGGCCGCCTGCGCGCCGATCCACGACGCCAGCCGGTCGCGGTTGGCCAGCACGCCGGCGGCCACCAGCGCGGCGACGCCGAACGCCAGCAGCTGCTGGTCCACGCCCCACCCGGAGACATAGCCGGGAAGTACGGCGAACAGCAGCGCCGCCGCAAGTGGGGAAGCCAGCCGGCTGGTCCCGCAGATGCCGAGGACGGCCACCAGCAGCAGCGACTGCACCGGCCCGAACGTGACGCCGCTGGCCGACCCGGTTTGGGTCACCGCCAGCGCACCGCCGACGCCGGCGAGGAACGCCGACAGGCAGAACACCATCAGCCGGGTCAGGCTGACGTTCAGGCCGTGCGTCGCCAGCATCGTGGGACTCTCGGCCATCGCGGCGAGCAGTCGGCCGAACCGACTGCGGTGCAACGCCAGCACCGCCACCACGAGGACGGCGACGATCCCGAGCACCAGGTAGTACAGCGTCGTGTCGCTGCCACCGTCGATCGCGCCGAGATGCGGCCGGGGCACGCTGACGTTGACCTGCAGCCCGAACATCAGCGAGCTCGGGTAGAGGACGTCCTGCATGAAGATCGCGAAGCCCAAGGTGGCCAGCGCAAGGTAAAGGCCGGTGAGCCGAATCGCCGGGATCGCCACGACCGCACCGGCGGGGACGGTGGCAAGCCCGGCGATGGCCAGCGCCGGCAGCCACGGCACGTGCGCCGCGGTCAGGTGCGCCATGGTGGTCGCGCCGAGCGCGAGAAACGCGCCGTGGCAGAGCGACAGTTGGCCCGAGCCCCAGGTGAGCAAGCCGAGTGACGTGAAGACCAGCACGTAGGCCATTGCGGTGGTCCAGACCGGCAGCTTGGTGCCGACCACCTGCGGCACGACGAGCAGCCCGATGACGACGACCGCGCTGGTTGCGGCCCGGCCGACGCCGGACCACTGCAGGGGTGCTGCCAGCAGGGTGCGCCGGCCGAACCGGGAGCCCGGCAGCCGGTTCGCCGGAAGCAGCAACAGCACCACGATCAGCACCAGGAACGGCACGCTCGGCGCGATGCCGCTCCACGGTGGATGGACGAACCACTTGGTCGCGAACGACGCCAGCACGCCGACGAACAAGCCGCCGAGGAAGGTCAGCGGGAGGGATGAGAACGCACCGATCGCGCAGGCGCCGAAGGCCTGGATGACCAGCAGGGTGAGCAGGTTGACGTCGAGGTTCAACACCGGGGCGAGCAGGATGCCGGCGAGCGCCGCGACGCCGCAGCCGAGCGCCCACCCGCCGCGGCGTACTCGTTCGGCGGGTTGCCCGGTCAGGTCGAGCAGCCGGGGGTTGTCGACGACAGCCCGCATCGCGACGCCGGTGCGGGTGCGCCGCAGGAACCCGAACAAGCCGACCGCGACGGCGACCGCAATGCCGAACGATGTCAGCTGTGCCCAGGAGACCAGCACGCCGCCGACGTGAAACCCGGTCTGCGGCAAGTACGGCGCAGCGGTGCGGGTCGAGTCGCCGTACACCAAATAGAGCACGCCCTCGACGAGCAGCAGCACCCCGACCGTCCCGGCGACCATGACCGCGTCGGGCGCTGTGGCGAGCGGCCGGGTCACCAACTCCATCGCGGTGCCGACCACGACGGCGAACAGCAGGATCGTGATGAGCGCCGCCAGCTGCCACGGCAGATGTTCGCGATCGCGCAACGTGTAGAACACGAATGCGGCGGCGGCGGCGATCGCGCCGTGGCCGAAGTTGAACACTCCCGATGTGCGGTAGGTGAGCACCAGGCCGAGGCCGGCCAGGCCGTAGAGCGATCCCGCGACCAGGCCGCTGATCAGAAACGGCAGCAGGTCGGTCACGGCTCGCACACCTCGCAGCGGGTGTGCGTCTCGGTTGCCGCGTGCCGGGTGATCGGCTCGACCCGCTTTCCGGCGACCAGGGGGCAGCCGGCCCGGTGGTAGCGCCGGGTGCCGCGGACGACGACCAGCGCAACCGTGGAGGTGGCCGCATGGCTGCCGGCGCCGAGCCGGTCCCGCAACCCGGGGTCGAGCGCGACACCGACCGCGAGCGCCAAGTAGCGGCGGACACGCAACAGCCAGATCGCGTTCGCCGCGCCGCAGATCGCGAGGCCAAGCAGCGAGACCACCAACCACGACAGGCCGGTCCGCTCGGTCTCCGCCTGGTTGGCCTGGTAGCCACCCGCCGCGATGACGGCGAGGCCGATCAGGTTGGCGACCAACGTCCCGGCGAGCAGCTCATTGGTCCACGGTGTCGAGGGACGCAGTCGTCCGGACAGCGCGCGCGGGTCCAGCGGCCCGGCTGGCAGCGCCGGCGGCTGGGCTGTGAGGGTGGGTGCTGCCGACGTCACTTCGGCTGCCGCCGCGCGGATCGCGCCGGCGCCGGGCGAGTGGCGGGCTCGGCCGAGTGCAGCTCGTTCGCGGTGCGGAGTTCCTCGACCACCATGTCGAGCTTGCGCCACTCGTCGCGCATGTCGGCCGACAGCCACAGCGTCGCCGCCGTACCGAGGAAGAACAGTCCGAGGACGGCGTCGGAGGCGAGGTAGGGGATTTGCTCGGAGGGCAGTAGATGCCCGCTGACCCCGCGCCAGCCCAGGTAGATGACGACCAGTCCGGCGGCGACGAGCACGATCGCCAGCGTCCGGTCCCACTGGTGGTGAACCCAGCGTCCTAGTTGTCTCATCATTTGCCGCGCACCCCCAACAGTCGGACGAGTTGCCCCAGCACGAAGACGCAGATCGCGAGTCCGGCGAGGGCGAGGTAGAGAGTCTTGGTGTCGAACAGGTCGAGCAGCGCGGCGTCGCGCGCCGCCGTGGCGGTTGGTTCCTGGGCAACGGTCGGCGCCGTCACGGAACCGTGTCCTGCGCTGCCGACCGGCGACACCGCCGGCGGACCGGCTGCGCTGCGGGTCGGCTGCTGCGTGCCCGGCCCGCGTGAGGTGGTTGTGGGTATCGACGCGTCGTCACCCGGCTCGCTGGCTGCACCCGCGCTCGCCGCGGTGAGCGCGGCGGTGGTGCTGCCGACGACGAGCCGGACGGTGCCGGGTCCGCTGCCGATCGAGGTCTTCAACGGCATGGTGACTTGCAGCGCCGGAGCGATGACCCGGCCGTGACCGGTCTGCGCCGGCAGCACCTTAACCGAGATGTGGGCGGCGTCGAGCAGCCCGGACAGCAGGCTGCCCACGGGTAGCGGGACGGTGGTGGAGGCGATGTCCAAGCCGTTGCCGGTGATGGCGACCGCGATGCCCCCGACGCTGACCCCGACGAGGCGCACCGCGGAGGTCGGTGTCAAGGTGCCGTCGGGCGCCAAGGTCTCGCTGGCGGAGCTGGTGATCTCGCCGATGGTCAGCGGTCCGACGGCGAGCCCCTGCACGGTGCTGCTCGCGCTGGCGGTCACGGTGCCGTCGCGGCTCGTGGCGACCGCCGCGTGAGAGGTCAGCAGCGCGACGTTGCCACTGATCCCGGACTGGAGTCCGCCGGTGGCGGTCGCCGTGCTGCTCGTGGTGGTGCTTGCCGCGGCGATCCGATACGGGCCGACGCCGGTGCTGACCGTCGGGTCCTGGCTGACGCTGCTGGCCACCTCCACCGGGTACGACGGCAGCTTTCCCAGCTTGATCGGCGGGAGTCCGGCGAGGCCCTGTCCAAGCAGGCCGGTGAGCAGCCCGGGCGCGGAGTTCAACAGCGCGCCCGGGTCCGGCAGTGCGGCATAGCCGGTGCTCGTGCCGAGCGTGTCGAGTGCGGCCTGCGCCGTCGGTCCGCCGAGGTCGACGAGCTGGTCGTCGAGCGGCGCCCCCGGGATCGTGAGGGTCGCGCGCACGCCATCGGCCGCAGCGGTTCCGGAGAAGGCGGGGGATGTGCTCGCGCCGGCGGCGGTCTGGCCAGGCGCCAATGCCGCCGTGAGTGGCAGTGCACCGAGGGCCAGCGCGATGGTCGCGCGGACGGTGCGGTGGCGCGGGCGTCGCCGCCGCGCGCTACGAGGCACAGATCCGTCCGGCCGGCTTGCCGGGTGGGGTGCGCAGGTCGCCGTTGTGGATCTGGCCGAGCCAGAAGCAGGTCACCCGCGGTGCGTCGTGGCCGGCGGTGAACGTCAGCGGTTGGGTGATGCCACCCAGATCGTTGTGCCGCACCGACACGAGTGCCTTCAGCAGGCCGGCGGACGTCGGGGTCGCGGCATGCTCGAGAGCCCACTGGAACAGCTGTGCCGCGGCCCAGCCGACGGTGGTCCCGATGCTCGGCGCGAGCCCTGGGGCGTACTTCGCCAGCGCGGCACGCATCGAACGGATCTGCGGGTTGGCGGTGTCGTTATACAGATCGACGTACGACGCGACGTAAAAGCCTTCGGCCTGCGGGTCAGCCGCGAGGCTCGGTGTCTCGAGCGGCCCGCCGGTGAAGTAGAGCGGATGGAAGCCAATGCTCGTGCAATCTTTGATCACCCGCTCGATGCTGTTGGTGTCCAGCCCGATGTCGAGGTAGTTCACACCGGCTCGCTGCGCGGACTGGCACGACGAGGTGAAGTCGGGCTGGGTCAGGCTGACCTGCCCGCGGTAGGCAACTCGCAGATGTTGTTTCGCCGCGAGGCCGGGCGCGACCGCATAGGCGCTTGAGCACAGCTGCACCTCGATGCAGGTGATCGTGCCGACCGTGTGCTTGTCGGTGCCTTTCGCGATCGCCGCGATGGCGTCGATGATGCCCGCGACCGCGTTGTTGCCGCTGGTCAGTTGTGGGAAGTACACCGGCGAGGAGTAGAACCAGTCGCTGCCGCCCTCGCTCCCGATCACCGGGATCCGGTGCTCGGTCAGGTAGCGGACCGAGGCGTTGCCGGCGATGGGCGAGTCCATGTCGACCATCGCCACGATGTGGTCCTGCTCGACCAGCTGTTGCACTTGCGACTGGGAGGTGGAGGGGTCACCGCCGTCGTCCTTGACGATGTAGCGAATCGGGTGACAGGCGACACCGCCGCCGGCGTTGACCGCAGCGACCCACGCCTGGACCGCCTGCACTCCGGGTAGCAGCGACGGTGCGAAGACGCCACTCTGCTCGCCGACCGTGCCGATCGTCAGGGTGGACTTCGGGCCGCTGCATTGGGGGCCGGTGTTCGCCCCGCCGTCACCAGCACCACCGCCTCCGCCGGCGGCCGCACCGGCGGCGGTGTTCTGCGAGCCGCCCCGATGATTACCGCCGCTGCCGCCGGGAGTGATCGTCGTGGGTCCGGTCGAACCACCGGCCCTCGGTAGCGTGCCCGTGCCGGACGGAATTGCGGTGGCACCCGTCGCGGGCAAGGACGGCGCACCCGGCGCGGCCGAGCCGTCGCGGGCTTGGATGGCGGCGAGCGCGGCCTCGTGGGACGCGCGCAAACCGCACGCCGATCCGGTGAGGCCGACGGCGAGCAGGCCGGCCACCAAAGCCGGCAATCGGTGGCGCCGTCGAGACAGCCGCATCATGGCTCGCGCCGTTCGATGCCGCTGAAGATCAGGTCGGTCAGCTGTGCGGCGACGGACCGCTCTCGGCATTCGCCTTCTCCGAAGTAACCCTCGAGACCGCACCAGAAGCAGGTCGCGAAGACGACCGTCGCAAGCAACCGGGCGTCGAGATCGCGGTGCGGCAGCCGCTCGAAGGCGGTCTCGATGTCACGTTGCCACTCGGCGAACAGCGGCGCGATGTGCTCGGCGTAGGTCTGGCGCCCGGCGTCTCCGGCGAGGAGCACGAGAAACGGTGGCGCCAACTGGGCCATCTGACGCTGGAGCGCGCCGATCGAGCCCTCCGTCGTACGGCGAGCATCGGCGACGTTGATCTGTGTCTCGCCGGTGCGGTGACGGCCGAGGTAGTGGCGGATCGCGACGGCGAGCGGGTCGACGATGGCCTCGGTGAACAGCTCGTCCTTGCTCCGGAAATGCCGGTAGATCAACGCTTCGTTGATGCCGGCCCGGTCGGCGATCTCCTTGGTGCGCGCCCCGGCGAGGCCGGACTCGAGGAACACCTCGCGGGCGGCGGCCAAGATCGATTCCCGGCGCTCCGGGGCGGTGACCCGCGGCATCGGCTGCCTGCCTTCCTGCCTTGACGGCGCATCGGAATGATAGTCAGTATGTACTTACTTCGCTAGAGGGGATCGCCGAATGACCGAACGAGTTGCGCTCGTCACCGGCGCCGGGGCCGGTGTCGGCCGGGCGGTTGCGCTGCGGCTGGCCCGCGACGGGCGAGCCGGCACGGTCGTGGTGAACGACCTCGATGAGACCCGGGCCAAAGCGGTGGCCGAGGAGGTCTCGGCGCTCGGCGCCACCGGCTTGGCGGTGCCGGCAGATGTGACCGACTGGCAGGCGGTCGGCGAGATGGTCGGGCGGATCCAGAGCGCAGTCGGCGATGTCGCGATCCTGGTCAACAACGCCGGCGTGCCAGCCGACATCGCGCTCGTCCCCGGTCGGCCGTTCGCCGAGTCCGAGCCCGCCGAGTGGGCCCCGTGGCTGCGACTCAACCTCGACGCCGTACTGATGTGCACCCGCGCGGTGCTCCCGGCGATGCTCGCCGCCAACTGGGGCCGCATCGTCACCGTCGTCTCCGACGCCGCCCGGGTCGGCGAAGCCGGGATGATCGCTTACTCCACGGGCAAGGCCGGTGCGGCCGGATTCATGCGAGCGATCGCCCGTGAGGTCGGACGCGCGAACGTGACCTGCAACAGCGTGGCGCTCGGCACCATCAAGCACGGTCGGCTGGCGGAGTTCCTCACCGACGACCGCGAGCAGCGGATGCTCAAGCGCTACGTGATGCCGCGCCTCGGCACCCCGGAAGACGGCGCCGGCGCGATCTCGTTCCTGTGCAGCGACGACGCGGCGTGGATCACCGGCCAGACCTACCCGGTCAACGGCGGCTACTCGATGGCGCAGTGACGTGCCGGTCAACGTCGATGCCGACGGCCGGGTGCTGCGCATCCGGCTGGACCGACCGGACGCACGCAACGCGTTCGACTGGGAGACCTTGGAGGAGTTGTGCGCGGCGTTCACCCGGCTCCGCGACGACGATGACGTCTGGGTCGGCGTACTCACCGGCTCCGGTGACCAAGCGTTCTGCACCGGCGCCGACCTGAAGAAGCTGCCACTGCAGGCGGCGGAGAAGCAGGCGGCCGGCATCGAGCCGCCGGCGACCATCATGGCGGACCTTGATCCCGGCAAGCCGCTGGTCTGCGCGGTCAACGGCGATGCCCTCGGTGGCGGGCTGGAGTTGGCGCTCGCCTGCGACTTGCGGATCGCCGCCGACCACGCCCTGCTCGGCCTTCCCGAAGCCCGCTGGTCGCTGATCCCCGCGGGCGGCGGGACGCAACGGCTGCCCAGAATCATCGGGCCGGCTCGCGCCCTTGAGCTGATGCTCACGGCGACGCCGATCCCAGCCGCGCAGGCGCTCAGTTGGGGGCTGGTGCACCGGGTGGTGCCGGCCGACCGGCTGGCTGCCGAAACCGCCGAGGTCGTCGACGCGTTGCTGGCCGTCGGTCCGGTAGCGGCCCGCGCCATTCGACGCCTGGTGTACGACGGCGCCGAACTGCCGCTCGCCGAGGGGCTCGCCCGTGAGCGCGAGGCGGCGACGACGGTGATGCGCAGCGCCGACGCCGCCGAAGGCGTGCTGTCGTTCGCCCAGCGTCGCGCGCCGGTCTGGATCGGGGCCTGATGACCTCTCCCGCAGCGCTGGCGCCGTTCGATGCCGCGGTGCTGCGTCGCGACGGCGAGGGGGTGCGGCTGATCGGGAGCGCCTGCCAGGCGTGCGACGCCACCTACTTCCCGGCCCGTGCCACTTGTGCGAGCTGCGGAACGGCGACCACCGCGACCGACCTGCCCGAGGCCGGCGTGGTGTACGCCGTCACTACCTCCGCCTGGCCGATCGCGGGGCTCACGCCTCCCGTCACGGTCGTGCAGGTCGACCTCGCTGCCGGCCTGCGGGTGCAGGCGGTGTCGGTCGCGCCACTGGTGATCGGCGAGCGCGCCCGTGTCGTCCCGATCACGGTGCCGGCCGCCGATGGGGAACAGCTGGGCTACGCCTTTGCCGCCGAGGTCGGCCCCGATGCGTGACGTCGCGGTGGCCGGCGTCGGCATGCTGCCGTTCACGCGGGCAGCTGCCGAACCGGCTCCGGTCAGTGCGGCGCGAGTCGCCGCCGCTGCCCTTGCCGATGCCGGCATCTGCTGGGGCGACGTCGATCTCGTCGTCGGGGGAACGCTCAGTGCCGACCTCACCGCGACCTGGCAGGCGATTCACGAACTGCCGTGGACGGGAGTCGCGGGCCTCACGGTGACGAACGCGTCGGCGACCGGCTCCAGCGCCTTTCGCCAGGCGTATCTCGCGGTGGCGAGCGGAAGTTGCGACGTGGCCGTCGCGGTCGGCTTCGGCGAGCTGGACGGTGGGCTGCTTGCCGCCGCGGGGTCGGGATCGCGGCTTCCCGAGCTGACCGGAGCGAACCTGCCGCCGGTGGTGTTCGGCCTGCTGAAGGCGCGCCGCATGCACGAGTACGGCGAGCCGGCCGAAACCGCTGCGCTGGTTGCGGTTAAGAACTTCGGCAACGCTGCGCGGAACCCGGATGCCCAGCGCCAGCGGACGGTCACGGTCGACGAGGTGATGGCATCTCCGGTCGTCTCGGACCCGCTGCGCCGGCTGGAGTGCTGCCCGCTCGGCACCGGTGCCGCAGCCGCCGTCCTCACCGCCGACGCCGCGCACGGTGGCGTCCGGGTTGCTGCGTCGGTCGCCGGCTCCGACGGCTGGCACCCGGCCGCGCCCTTCGCACCGGATCCCGAGGTGACCGCCAAGGTCGCGCGGCAGGCATACCGCGAAGCCGGCATCGGCCCCGAGGCACTCGACGTCGTCGAGGTCCACGATGCGTTCGCGGTCGAGGAGTTGGTCTACTGCGAAGCACTCGGCCTATGCGACGCCGGCGAGGCCGCTGCCTGGTTGGCTGCCGGCGAGTTCGACATCGGCGGGCGGGTCGCGGTCAGCCCGAGCGGCGGACTACTGGCTCGCGGGCATCCCGGCGGCGCGACCGGACTGGCGCAGATCGTCGAAGCGGTCCGCCAGCTGCGCGGCCAGGCCGGCTCCCGGCAGCAGCCCGGCGCGCAAACCGCGCTCACCCACATGATCGGGGCGGGCGGCGCCTGCGTGATCCACGTGCTGAGCGCGGACGGGGACGACCGGTGAGCGCCCCGTCGTCCGGGATGGCGGCGATGCTTGCCGGCCTCGAGCCCGCGCAGGTGACGTACGCCGGTCTGGTCCGCAGTTTGCTCGACGTACCAAGCGACCGGCCGGCGGTCATTACCGACGACGCGTCGGTGAGCTATGGCGAGTTGTGCGGCCGGATCGGTGCCACGGCGCGCTACCTGCTGGATCTCGGCGTCGCCGCCGGCGATCACGTCGCGGTGATGATGGCGAACAGCGTCGATGCGCTGGTCGTCCAGCTCGCGGTGCAGACGGCGGGCGCGGTCGGCGTTTTGGTGCACAGCTCGCTGTCCGGTGAAGCGTTGCGTCACGTGCTCGCCCACTCGGACGCGGTCGTCGGCGTGGTCGACGCCGATCTGGCTGAGGAGGTCGCCCGTGCCGCGCCGGCGTTTCCGGTGCACACCGCTGCCGATGTCGACCTCGCGAGCGCGTTGGTCGGTGTGGTCGATCCGGGCGAGCTACTCGATCGGCTGAGCCCGTCGCCGTTCGGGGCCGCCTTCGTCAACTACACGTCCGGGACGACGGGCACCCCGAAGGGCGTCGTGCTGCCGCAGTTGTTCTCGATGGCGGCGATGTTGCTCGCCCAGCGCCTCGGCCTGCGGCCGGACGAGGAGCGGGTCTATCTGTGCACGCCGCTCTACCACGCGCTGGGCCTGGCCAACTCCGCCATGACGTTGCGGCTGCGTGGCCAGATCGTGCTGCCACCGCGATTCAGCGCCAGCCGTTACTGGGACGACATCCGCGACCACCGCTGCACCTTCGCCTACCACGTCGGCACCATTGCCCGGATGGTGTTCAACCAGCCGCCGCGACCGACCGACGGCGAGCACGAGGTGCGCACCTTCATCGGCGGCGGGATGCCGGCCGACATCTGGGAGCAGTTTGCGGACCGGTTCCGGGTCACCATCTTCGAGGCCTACTCGGCGAGCGACGGTGTCGGCAACATCGCGAACTTCGGAGACGCGCCCGTCGGGTCGATCGGCCGGCCGGGGCCCGAGCTCGAAGCCCGGCTGGTCGACGAAGCCGGCAGCGACGTCGCCGTCGGCGAGGTCGGCGAGCTGTGGCTGCGGCCGGCCGGCGCCCCGGCCATGGTGGAGTACTACAAGGATCCCGCGGCCACCGACGAGAAGGTTCGCGACGGCTGGCTGCACACCGGTGACCTGATGCGTCGCGACGACTCGGGCGCCTTGTTCTTCGTCGACCGCGCGAAGGACATCGTCCGCCGTCGCGGCGTCAACATCGCTCCCGCAGAGGTCGAACGGATCCTCTGCGGCCACCCCGCCATCGCCGAATGCACGGTCCATCCGGTGCCCTCCGACCTCGGCGAGGACGAGTTGAAGCTGGTCGTCCCGCGGGCGGCCGGGCTCGACGAGCCGACGCTGGCCGCCCACTGCGAGGCAGTACTGCCGGTCCATATGCGTGCCCGCTACATCGAGTTGGTCGACGAACTGCCCAAGACCGACACCGAGCGGGTGCAGCGGTTCAAGCTCAAACGGTCGTGGCGGACGCCGACGACCTGGGACACGCTCACCGCTGACTATCTCGGCGCTAGCGGGTGACCGCGATGTTTCTCGACGATCAGCTCCGCGACCTGCAACGGGCCACCCGCCGGTTCGTCGACGACGAGCTGATTCCCAACGAGTCCGAACTCGTCGACGGTGAAGCGTTGCCGGCCGCACTCCACGACCGGCTTCGGGCCCGGCTGATGGAGTTGGGCGTGTGGGCGCTCGGCGTCCCCAAGCAGTACGGCGGTGGTGGCGCTGGCGTCCTCGCCCAGCTTGTCGTCACGGAGGAGTTGTCTCGCTCGCTGCTGGGATTGCAGCTTGCCGGCCGCACCGGGCACCCGCTGCCGCTGCTCTACGAGGCGACACCCGAACAACAGCAGCGCTATCTGCTGCCGGTCGTGCGCGGCGAGCGGATCGGCGCCTTCGCGCTCACCGAACCGACGGGCGGATCGGACCCCGTCGGCAACATGCGGACCCGCGCCCGCCAGGTCGACGCCGGCTGGGTGATCGACGGTCGCAAGTGCTTCATCAGCCTCGGCGACGTCGCCGACCACATCGTCGTCTTTGCGATCACGGATCCGGACGCCGGCAGTCGCGGTGTGACGGCGTTCCTCGTCGACGCCCAAACGCCAGGCTTCAGCGTGGTGCGCCGGATCCCGACGATGGGATCGACGGCGCCGGCCGAGCTCGACTTCACCGACTGCCTCGTCCCCGACGACGCGCGGGTCAGTGAGGTCGGTGGCGGATTCGCGCTGGCGCAGCAGCTGCTTGCCGGCGCGCGGCTCGAGATCGGTGCCCGCGCGATCGGCGCGTGCGATCGGCTGATCGACCTGGCGCTCGGCTACACCCGCAACCGGGAGTCGTTCGGCATTCCGCTGGCCGACCACCAAGGAGCGCAGTGGACGATCGCCGACTGCGCCGTTGACCTCGACGCCACCCGCTGGATGACGTACGCCGCCGCGGCGCGCGTCGACGAGGGCGCCGACACCCGGCTGCAGGTGTCGATGGTCAAGGTGTTCGCCTCGGAAGCGCTCGGCCGGGTCGCCGACCGGGTCATGCAGCTGTTCGGTGGCTGGGGTTACGCGAAGGGGCTGCCGGTCGAGCGGTTCTACCGGGAGGCGCGGATGTGGAGGATCGTCGATGGGCCGAACGAGATCCACCGGGTCGTCATCGCTCGCCAGCTGGCTCGATCGGGGATCGCGGCGCTCCGGCCGGCCTGACGCGGCCGAACCCCTAGTGGCCGACGACGGGCGGCCACTTCATGTCGTCGTCACCGGCGCCGGTCGCGGCATCGGTCGGGCGACGGCGGCCCGCCTCGCCGCCGCCGGCGCGTTCGTGAGCGCCGCGGACATCGACCTCGACGTCGTGACGGCCACGGCGCAGGCGCTGGGTCCCCGCGTGCTGCCGTATCACCTGGACGTGACCGACGAGGCGTCCTGGCGTCGCCTGCTCGACGACGTCGTAACAACGCGCGGGTCCATTGACGTCTTAGTGAACAACGCGGGCGTCATGCCGCTCGGCGCCTTCGCCGCCGAGGACCTCGTGGTCGGCCGGCAGACCGTCGACGTCGACCTGTGGGGCGTCATCGTCGGCACCCGGCTGGTGCTCCCGGCGATGCTCGCCGCGGGCGCCGGACACGTGATCAATGTGGCGTCGGCGATGGCCGACATCGCCACGCCCGGCGCCGCGGTCTACGGCGCCGCGAAGCGGGCGGTCGTGGCCTTCACCGAAGCGGTCGCGCTGGAAACCGCGGGCACCGGAGTCGGGTTCAGCGTCGTACTTCCCGCCGTCGTCCGCACGGAGCTGAGCGGCGGCGTGCCGGCCGGCGGCGGGGTGCCGTGGGTGGATGCGGAGGACGTCGCGGCTGCCATCGTGGCCACCGTCGCCCAGCCTCGCCCGCTGGTCTACGTGCCGGCGTGGGTGCGCCATTTTCGGCGGCTTGAGCCGCTGGTCCCGCGCCCGATGCTGCGGGCCGCGTTGCGCGCCGCCCGCCACGACCGGGTGCTGACCGAGATGGCGGCCGCCGACCGCGCGCAGTACGACGCCCGGCTCCGCCGGCAACGGGAGCACTCGGCATGAGCGAGCTGGATACCCCGACCATGCTGCCGGCCGTCGATCGTCGTACCGGCTCGATCATCGGCGAAGTCCCCGTCCTCGACGCCGCCTCCGTCACGGCCGCGGTCGAGCAAGCGCGGACCGCGCAGGCAGCCTGGGCGGGGTTGAGCCACCGCGCGCGACGTCGCCACTTGCTGGAGTTCCGGCGCGCTCTCGTCAGCAGCGGTGACCGGCTCGCGGAGACCCTGGCAGCGGAGACCGGCAAACCGTTGAGCGACGCCTGGCTGGAGATCGCCGGCGGCTGCGCGATGATCACCTACGCCGCGCATACCGCGCATCGGGCGCTCCGTCGCCGGTCGATCTCCACGTGGCCGATCGTGGTGAAGCGGGCGTACGTCGAGTACTCGCCGTACGGCGTGATCGGCGCGATCACGCCGTGGAACTACCCGGTCGCGATCTCGATGCAGGTCATCCCGTTCGCGCTCGCGGCCGGAAACGCGGTCGTGGTCAAGCCCTCCGAGCTGGTCCCGCTCACCGGGATGCTGATTGGAGAGATCGCAACCGCGGCGGGATTGGATGTCGTCAAGGTCGTCACCGGCGCCGGCGCTACGGGTGAGGCGTTGGTGCGTTCCGGCGTCGACAAGATCGCCTTCACCGGCAGTGGCACCACGGCACGGCGAATCCTCGCCACCGCCGCTGAGTCGCTGACGCCCGTCGTCATGGAGCTCGGCGGCAAGGACGCGATGATCGTCTGCGACGACGCCGATGTCCGGCAGGCGGCACGCGCGGCGGTCGGCGCCGCCTTCAACAACGCGGGCCAAGCGTGCATCGCGACCGAGCGCGCACTCGTGACCGCGTCCGTCTACGACGCGTTCCTGCGCGAGGTGTTGGAGACCGTCGCCACCCTCGAAGTCGGCCCGGGCCAGACGGCTCACGTGGGTGCGGTCACCCGGCCCGAGCAGATCGCCGTCGTCGAGCGACGGCTGCGCGACGCCGTCGCCGCCGGGGCCCGCGTCGTTGCAGGAGGATCGCCGTTGCCAAGCGACGGCGGTTGTTACTACCCGCCGACCGTCGTCGTCGACGTCGATCCGCGCAGCGAACTCGCGCAGGAAGAGTCGTTCGCGCCCGTGCTCGCGGTGATGCGGGTGCCGGACGCCGACACGGCGATTCGAATCGCCAACGACAGCAACTACGCACTGAACGGCAGCGTCTTCACCCGTCGCCGGCGGCGCGGTCGTGACCTCGCCGGCCAGCTGGTCGCCGGCGGGGTCAACATCAACGACGCCATGTTCGGCGCCGCGATCCCCGGCTTGCCGTTCGGGGGCGAGCGGCGATCCGGCTACGGCCGGCTGCAAGGCGTCGAAGGGCTCCGCGAATTCAGTCGCATCAAGTCCGTCGTCGAGCCGCGGTTGGCGGGACTGCCGCCGCTGACCGCACGGGTCTTCGCCGGTCGAAAGCTGCAGCCGGCAACCTGGCGTCGGCTGGTCACAATGGGGTACGGCGCGCGCGCCGGCAAGCGAATGCGAAGGTCAAGCGAAGTTACGGATCGCTCCGGGAGGCGGTGACCCGATGACGGCCAGCACCCAGTCGGAGTTGGCGGTCACCGGGTTCACGGCGTCGGGTTTCGAGCCGGTGGCCGACGCCATGGGCGAACTGCACAATCTCTGGCCCGGCGGCGCTGGGTTTGCGGCGTACGTCGACGGCGAGCTGGTCGTCGACCTCGCGGCCGGCTTTGCCCGTGACGGCATCCCGTGGCGGCAGGACACCGTCACGCTGATCGCATCCGTGACGAAGGGTCTCGCCGCGATGTGCCTCCAGCTGCTCGAGGATCGCGGCCAGCTCGACCTGGACGAGAAGGTCGCGGCGTACTGGCCGGAGTTCGCGCAGAACGGCAAGCAGGACATCACCGTCCGGCAGGTTCAGCTGCACACCACCGGCGTCATCGGGCTGTCGCCGCAGCCGCGAGTGGTGCACTGGGACGGCCGAGGCTGGGACGACCTCGACGCGATTGCCGACTCACTCGCGCGAGTCGCGCCGGCGTGGGAGCCGGGGACGAGGTACGGCTATCACGCCGTCACCTATGGCTGGCTTGCTGGCGAACTCGTGCGCCGCATCACCGGTCGCACCCTGGGCCGGTTCTTCGAAACCGAGATCGCCGAACCGCTCGACGCCGACGTGCACATCGGGTCCGGGCCGGACGTGATCGCCCGCACCGCCGAGGTCTACGAGTTCCGGGCGAACGACTCGCCGCTGTCCGAACGGATCGCGGCGAGGTTGATGTTCGGTCGGATGCGTAACAACCCCCTGTTATCGCAGGCGTTCCTCAGCGACGGCACCGACTCGATCGCGTCTGCGTCCATCCGGATGTTGAAGGCCAACGATCGGTACCTCGCGGCCGAGGTGCCGGCGGCCAACGGGCTCGCGACCGCCAAGGGCCTTGCTCGGGTGTTCTCGGTCCTCGCCACCGGCGGCGAGGTCGACGGGCTGCGGCTGCTGTCGACCGAGTCGGTGAAGCGGTGGAGCGCACCCGTCCAGCGACTGCCCGACTACACGATCACGTCGGCGATCCCCTTCGCCCGGCTGCTGCGGATCGAGGAACGGTCGAAGCTCGGCCGCACCGTCGGCTACCTCACCAACCACCCGCCGGGAAAGCTCGCCAAGGGCTTCGGACCGAACGACGCGGCGGTTGGCTCCGAAGGTGCCGGCGGCCAGGTTGCATTCGCCGATCCGGTACGCCGGGTGAGCGCCGGCTTCGTACGCAGCCAGCTGTGGCCCAACCGCAAGGCCAGCGACCACGTGGTCGCGGCCTTGTACAAGTGCCTGGGCTAGAAGCTGCGCCGCGGCGTACGCATCCGGGCCAGGCAGTAGATCGCGAAGCCGATTCCGATGCCGACCTCGCCGAGCCACACCGTCCGCGTTTCGATCACGTTCCAACCGGCCAGGGCGCGAGCCGCCGGCTCGAGCGCCAACGTTGCGCCCGGCACTAACGCCGCGACGAACGAGCCACCCCGACGCCAGCGGTAGCCAAGCCAGCCGTAGATCGGCCCGAAGAGGGCCGCGCCCAAAAAGACCGGCGGGTCGCTGCGCAAGAAGTCGCGGGCCCCGGCCAGGCTGAGGTGCGCTCCTTCGACCGGGCTCAGCGTCATCAGCCCGTAGCCGGCGAGCGCCGCGAACGTGCACAGCAGACCGAACACCATGGACCGGCGAGAGCTGGCTTGCGTCGAACCCGCGACGAAGGGCAGCACCAGCCACGGCGCGGACAGCAGGCTCACCTCAACCGTCCAGCGACCCCAGCCATGCACCAGCAAGCTGCCCAGGTACTGGTCCGCGGCGCCGAACATCGCCGACGCGACCAAGGCGATTGCGGTGAGCATGGACAGAGCATGGCAGGGTCGACGGCACGAGTCACGCGGTCGCACACCCACCGGTCGGGCAATTGCGGTGACCATGTCGAGAACCCGTTGACGGCTCCGTCCCTGGTACGACGCGGCCACCCGGGTCGCGCAGCAAGGAGGACAGTCATGGCCAAGTACCTACTGCTCAAGCACTACCGCGGCGGTCCGGCTCCCGTCGTCGACCTCGAGCCGATGGACCAGTGGAAGCCGGCGGAGATCGACGCGCACATTCAGTACATGCGTGACTTCGCGGCGAAGCTCGAGGGCACCGGCGAGTTCGTGGACGCGCAGGCGCTGTCCCCAGACGGAACCTTCGTGCGGTACGACGGCTCGGGCCGGCCGCCCGTCACCGACGGTCCGTTCGCGGAGACCAAGGACCTGATCGCCGGATGGATGGTCATCGACGTGGAGTCCTATGACCGGGCCGTCGAACTCGCGGGTGAGCTCTCGGCGGCGCCCGGGCCGGGTGGCAAGCCGATTCACGAGTGGCTCGAGCTCCGTCCGTTCCTCACCGAGCCGCCCACCGTCACGGAGTGAACGAACGACAGCTGCGAGAACTCATTCCCGCGGTCACCGCCGTCCTGGTCCGTCGCGGAGTCGACTTCGCGACGGCCGAGGACGCCGTCCAGGACGCGCTGCTCCGGGCGCTGTCGACGTGGCCGACCGACCCGCCAGCGGATCCGAAGGGCTGGTTGATCACCGTCGCCTGGCGGAAGTTCCTGGACATCAGCCGGGCAAACAGCACCCGACGCGCCCGCGAGCTGCGTGTCGTGGCTGAGCCGCCACCCGGCCCGACCGACGACACCGGCGACACCCTGCAGCTCTACTTTCTATGTGCGCACCCGTCGCTCACGCCGGCATCGGCCGTCGCGCTGACCCTGCGCGCGGTCGGCGGCCTGTCAACTCGGCAGATCGCCGAGGCGTACCTCGTGCCCGAGGCCACCATGGCGCAGCGCATCAGCCGCGCCAAGCGCACCCTGTCCGGCGTACCTTTCGACTCGCCGGGTGACCTGTCCACCGTGCTGCGGGTGCTCTACCTGGTCTTCAACGAGGGCTACGGCGGCGAGGTCGACCTCGCCGAGGAGGCGATCCGGCTGACCCGGCAACTGACCTCGATGACCGACGAGCCAGAGGCCGCCGGCCTGCTCGCCTTGATGCTGTTGCATCATGCACGCCGGCCGGCGCGCACCGCAGCGAACGGCGCGCTGGTGCCGCTGTCCGAGCAGGACCGATCGCAGTGGGACACCGCGCTGATCGCCGAGGGCGTGACGATCCTGCAAACGGCGCTGGCCCGCGACCGGCTCGGCGAGTATCAGGCGCAGGCCGCGATCGCAGCTCTGCACGCCGACGCACGCCGGGCCGACGAGACCGACTGGGTGCAGATCGTTGAGTGGTACGACGAGCTCGAGCGCCTCACCGGCAGTCCCGTCGTCCGGCTGAACCGTGCCGTCGCCGTGGGCCAGGCCGACGGGGCGCCGGCGGGGCTGGCCGCGCTACAGCAGGTAGACCCGTCGGTGCCCAGGTACAAAGCCGTGGCGGCCTACCTGCGGGAGGCGGCGGGCGAGCTCGCGGTGGCGGCGCGGCTATACGCCGAGGCGGCCCGCGTTGCCACCAACCTCGCCGAGCGGGATCACCTCACCCGGCAGGCGGCGCGGCTGCATGCCGCGCTGGGCGAGTGACCGGCTCGCGCAGCAGGTCGGCCATGTTCTGCCAGTAGAACCGGTCCTTGGCGTCGTCGGGCACGTCCGCCATCGTCGCCTCGAACTTGCGGATGGGGTCGCGGCCACCTTCCGGGTGCGGGTAGTCGGAGGAGAAGAGGAACACTTCCGGGCCGCACTGCTCGATCAGCCAGCCGACGTCCTCGCCGGGGAACGGCGTGACCCGCACGTTGCGCCGGATGTACTCCGACGGCTTCAGCGACAGCGACCCGAGCGTCGGCTCGGTGCGCGCGAATGTCCCAGCGATCCGGTCGAGCCGTCGCGGCCAGGACGCCACCCACTCGGCGCCCTGCTCGATGATGCCGAGCATCAGCTGCGGGAACCGGTCGAACATGCCGTCGAGGATGAATGCGGAGGCGAAGGTCTCGGGGCCGACGTGCATCGCGACCACGTCCTTCGCGCGGACGTTCTCGCCGCCGCCGAGGAAGTCACTGACCGGCCGGCCGTTCTTGTGGAACCCCGACGGGATCATGCGTCCCTGACCGCCGAGGTGGAGCAGCAACGGGAGACCGGCGTCCTCGATCCTGGCCCAGACCGGGTCGAGATCCGGGTGCGTGGGGGCATGGGTGCGCGGCGGCGCTGACGGCACATGCACCGCGCCGCAGCCGAAGTCGATCGCCTCGTCGAGGGCGCGCACCGCCTGCTCCGCATCGGTGAGCGGCAGGTGCGCGACGCCGATCAGCCGCGGGTCGTCGGCGCACCAGGCGCCCATCGCGCGGTTGTGTGAGCGAACCCCGGCCCAGAGCAGATCGGCGTCGTCGCCGACGAACTGCGTGGGCGCGAAGGTCGAGAACACGAACTGTCGCTGGAAGCCGAGCAGGTCCAACGCCCTGGTGCGCTCGATCGAATCAAACGCACCCAGCGCGGCCCAGCCCTTCGCGGTGAGCAGCTCGGCCTCGAGGGCAACCGCTGCGGCGCCGTCTCCCTTGCGTTCCTCGGCCCGGCGGATCGCCTGGTCGGCGAGGGCACCGGCCTTGCCGAGGCTGAGCGGGCGCAGCAACTCCCGATCGCCCGGGTCGGCGAACTCCTCGAGCCATCCCGGCAGCTCCATCAGGTGGCTGTCCGCGTCGTAGATGCAGCGGGTCGCGGCGTAGGTGGTCTCGACGGTCGTCATGGCTGCGAGTCTTCTTTCAACGGATTCGCTGGTCAACCCACCGGTGTTCGCTCACTCGGCGGCGTCCGCCAGCAACGCGTCGAGCCGCTCCGGCGCCGCGCCGTCGAGGTCCAGCAACTTGGTCCGGCTCCTCGCCCCGCTCACTAGCCGTACGCCGCGGCGTGGCAGCCCGAATGCGCGGGCGACCTCGACCAGAACGGCTTCGTTGGCGCGGCCGTCCACTGCCGGCTGGCGCACCCGCACGATCAGGGACGGTGGCTGGGCGTCGCCGTACCGCCCGCCGACCTTCGAGCGAACGGCGCCCGGGTAGACGCGGACGACGAGGCGCACGAACAGATCTTCGCCTGGCCGGGCCATCCGGATAAGCCCGGGATAAGCCCGGCCTGAACGCTGGCAATAGGGGTCGCTCGCCAACCTCGGCTGCATGAGCGATCTCAAAGCCCCGCCACGCGCTGAAGCGATCTCACTGTTCGCACCGCGCCGACGGCCGCCACGGCTCGTCGTCGCCGCCGTGGTCGCGGCACTGGTCGGCGCCGTCGTCGGAGCCGTCGCCGAGTCGCATGGGAACGCAGCCCAGCAAGACCGGCGGGCGTACCTGTCGACCCACGGCTGGCCACTCCACGGGCAGGGCGCGTATCAGTTGGGCGACGACCGGCCGCGGGGCAGCCGGCCGGAGAAGCCGGTGCCGATCGCGAGCCTGGCGAAAGTGATGACCGCCTACGTCGTGCTGCGCCATGAACCGCTGCCGGCCACGGAGGATGGCCCGCTGTTCGAGGTGCGTGAGGCGGATGTCGCGGACACGGCCGCGCGTCGCGCGGAGGGACAATCCGTCGTCGCCGTCCGCGCCGGCGAGCAACTGACCGAACGCGACGCGTTGATGGCGATGCTGCTGCCGTCCGCGAACAACGTGGCGGTCCTCGTGGCGCGGGAGGTCGCCGGCAGCGTCGCGGCGTTCGTCGGGAAGATGAATGCGACCGCTCGCGAGCTCGGTATGAAGCACACGACCTACACCGATCCGAGCGGGTTCGACCCGCGCACGGTGTCGACCGCGATGGACCAGTTGCGGCTGGCTCGCGCCGCGGCAAGCAACGCGACGCTGGCCGCGATGATGGCGAAGCCCAGCTACCAGCTACCGGTCGTCGGTGAGGTGACCAACACCGACGCGCTGCTCGGCCGGGACGGGTTCGTCGGTATGAAGACCGGCTCGGACAGCGCGGCCGGCGGTTGCTTCATGTTCCGGTCGCGGCGTCAGGTCCACGGCCGGCTCGAGGACGTGACCGGCGTGGTGCTCGGCCAGCGGGGACCCCATCTGATCACGGCCGGCTTGCTCGCGGCGCAACAGCTGGTGGACCGGGTGGCACCTCACGCGGCGCCGGCGTTCGCGCGAGTCGCCGCGATCCAGGCGCCGCCTCCGTTGAGCCAGGCAGCCGCACCACGATGGTCAAGCCGCCACCCGGATTCGCGTCCGCCTCGATGGTCGCTCCGTGTGTCGTCGCGATCGACCGCGCGATCGTGAGGCCAAGCCCGACCCCGCCGCCGTGGTCGAGTCGATCGCCGCTCGCCCGGCGGAACGGTTCGAACAGCCCGGCAACCTCCTCCGACGCCACTACCGGGCCGGTGTTCGCGACGCTGAAAGCGCCATCGCGTGTGACGCCGACCACGACCGTCCCGCCCGGGTGGTTGTACTTCATCGCGTTGAAGACCAGGTTGTGGGCGAGCCGCTCGAGCAGCGGCTGCTCGCCACTCACCGTCACCGGCTCGAGCGCCAGGTCGATCCGCACCTCGCGCTCCTTGGCCGCCGCCTGTAGCGACTCGACGGTGTCTTCCACGATGCGGTCGAGGCGCAGCGGCGAATTGGTCATCAATCCCCGCTCGGTCTCGGCGAGCGTCAGCAGCCCGTCGATGAGCTGCTCGTTGCGTTCGTTCGTCGCGAGCAGCTGGCGCGACAGCAGCTCCAGCTGCTCGGCGGTCAGCGCCGACGTCAGGCTCACCTCGATCAGCGCGCGCTGCGTCGCCAGCGGCGTCCGCAGCTCGTGCGAGGCGTTGGACGCGAACCGGCGCTGCGCGTCGTAACCCTCGGCGAGCCGATCGAGCATCGCGTCGATCTCGTCGGACAGCCGACGGGTCTCATCGCGCGGCCCGTCCGCGCGCAGCCGCAGGCCCAGGCTGGTCGGGCCGAACCGGCCGATGGTGTCGGCGATCTGCCGCAGCGGCCACGTGACCCACCGCGCCAACCCGTAGCCAATAACCACGGCAAGCACGGTCAAGATCAGTAGCTCGATCGAGGCGTAGCTGGCGTGAAACGACGCGCCAAGGCCGCATCCGTTGAACGCGTCCAGCGAGCGCAGCGTGGTGTTGGTGCAGACGACCAGACCGTCCCGCCAGTCGCGGACCAGGTTGGTGGCCAGATGCAGAGCCACGTATAGGTAGAGGTAGCCGAGTGGCAGGCTGATCGCGACGGCCAGGAACGCGCGGCGGCGCGGGGTCAGGCGCACGGGTTCATTCTCCGAGCCGATAGCCGACCCGGGGCACGGTATGCACGATCGGTGGGTCACCGAGCTTGCGGCGCAGCGTCATCACGGCCACCCGCACCGCATTCGTGAACGGGTCGGCGTGCTCGTCCCAGGCCCGCTCGAGCAGTTCCTCCGCACTCACCACCTGTCCGGCGGCGTGCATCAAAACGGAGAGTACGGCGAACTCCTTCGGCGTCAGGTCGAGCAGCCGGCCGTCACGGAATGCCCGGTGGCGGGGGATGTCGAGTACCACGCCGTACTGATCCAGCACCGGCGCCGACCCGACGGGCGGCCGCCGTGCCAAAGCCTGGATCCGCGCCACGAGCTCCGCGAACGCGAACGGTTTCGTGAGGTAGTCGTCCGCGCCGAGGCCGAGCCCGTCGACCCGGTCGCGGATGCCGCTGGCGGCGGTCAGGATGAGGATCCGGGTGCCGAGCGCGGCATCGACCATCCACCGGCACACCGCGTCGCCGGTGGCCTTGGGCATGTCGCGGTCGAGGACGGCGACGTCGTAGCGGTTGACGCTGAGCCGCTCCACGGCCGCCTGACCGTCGTAGCAGACATCGACGGCCATGGCGAGTTTGCGCAGGCCCTCCGCAACCGTGTCGGCAAGCAGCCGCTCGTCGTCAGCAAGAAGGACACGCACCGTTCACCGCTCCCGATCCGGGCTTTGCTCTCAGGATCGCCCGGCCACCATAAGCCCGGCATAAGCCCGGCCTCAGGCGGAAGTGGCGCCGGCTCGGGACAGCACGTCGCGGAGCCGGACGCGTCGCCCGGTGCGGAGCACGGCGCGGCGGTACACGACAGCGGCCACCCGCGCCATTCCGATGGTTGCAGCGACGCTGATCAGCACGGATGCCAGGACCTGCCACCAGGCGACCAGCTTCAACCCGACCAGCACCGGCATCGCGAATGGTGCGGTGAGCGGCAGGTAGGCGAGCACGTCGAAGAATGTCGACGAGTTCCCGCTGCCGGCGACGGTCAACGCCATCACGTAGCCGAGGATCATCGGCGCGGCGAT
>DASZPL010000025.1:0-2290 GCA_035550315.1 Mycobacteriales bacterium
GCTACCGACGTAATCACCTGCTGCGGTCGAAGGCCGCCGGCGACGACTGGAACAGGCTGCCCACACCCTCCGGCTTTCACCTCAGCGAGCTGTGGGCGCAGGGCTCCGACGTCTTCCTCTATGGCCAAAGTGACAGGCCGCAGGGTGGGCGACTGCTTGAGTCGACAGACGCCGGCGCCACGTGGCAGACCAAGCCGCTGCCGATCGAAGACCTGAGTTGCTCACCCGATGTCGTTCAGTTGCCGGTCATCTGGGTGCAATGCGCGAGTGGCATGACGGCGGGCCTCTGGCGCTCGACCGACGGCGGCCAGACCTATGTCAACCCCGGCAAGGAGGGCGCGAGCGCGGAGCCGAACGCCGCCGTCTTCGCGGTCGCGGCGAACGACACCGTGGTCGTCGGATTTCGGGACTTGCGACGCACCACTGACGGAGGAGTGCACTGGCACGCGGTCGGACCCAAACTGGGGCGCTCCACCGAGTGGGACTATCTCGGGTTCACCGATGCCCGGCACGGCGTCGGCATCAGGTTGAGCAACGCCGGACCGCCACCGACTCGGTTCGGCTTGTGGCAAACCTCCGACGGAGGCGCTCACTGGACGCGAGTGCGGATCTCGTAACCGCCTCACGGTCCGCCCGCTTCCGACGACGTGTCGTGGCACGACGCGGGATGATCGGGGGATGGTCGAGGACGTCCCGGTGCTGCGCGTCCTGATCGCTGAGGACGCGTACATCGCGCGGGAGGGCACCCGCCGGCTGCTCGAGGACGAGCCCGGCGTCGAGGTGGTCGGCGTCGCGGCCGACTACGACGAGGTGCTCGAAGCGGCCCGCCGGCTGCAACCGGACGTCGTCTTGATGGACGTGAAGATGCCGCCGACGTACTCGATGGAGGGCATCGAGGCCGCCCACGAGATCAAGCGGGAGCGGCCGGACGTCGGGGTCGTCGTGCTGTCGCAACACGACGACGAGGAGTACGTCTGGGCGCTGCTCAAGAACGGCGTCGAGGGCTACGGCTACCTGCACAAGGTGCGGGTCGGCGACGCCGCGCAGCTGTTGCGGGCACTACGGGAGGTCGCGACCGGCGGCTCGGCGCTGGACCCGCGCATCGTCGAGACGCTGCTGCAGCGCCGGTCGCGCAAGCCCGGCTCGAGGCTGGCTACGTTGTCGCCGGCGGAGCTGCAGGTGCTGGAGCTCATGGCCGCCGGCCGGTCGAACCAGGCGATCGCCGACGAGCTCTACATCTCGGTCGGCGCGGTCGAAAAGCGGATCGCGACCGTCCTCGGCAAGCTGGGCGTCGGCTCGGAGCCGGAGCTCAACCGCCGGGTCGCTGCCGTGCTGGTCTACCTGCGGGAGTCCGCCGCCAGCGGGTGACGCAGCTGGGCGGGCACGACCGGCGCGACCACAGTCGCGGAGACCCTGGTGCCGTGCCCGGGCTCGCCGGTCACCTGCAACGTCCCGCCGATCGCCGCGATCCGGTCGTGCATGTTCTGCAGCCCGGTGCCGCCGTTGCGTTCGGCTGGCAGGCCCGGACCGGTGTCGACGACGTCGAGCCGGACCGTCCCGTCGTCGAAGCGCAGCCAGACGGACACCGACGCGTCGGGGGCGTGCTTGCATGCGTTGGTGAGCGCCTCAAGCGCGACGAAGTACAGCGCCGCCTCGACCTCGCGCTCGAGCCGCTGGTCGAGCAAGTCGTCGTCCACCCGGAGTTGGACCGACGCCGGCATCCGGGCGGCCTGGGTGCGCAACGCCGCCGGCAGGCCCTGATCCGCGAGCACGCTGGGATAGATACCGCGGCCGAGCTCCTGCAAGGCGAACACCGCGTGCTCCGCCTCCGCCGCGAGCCCGGCGAGCTGCGGCGAGTCCGCGGCCGCACGGTGCAGCCGCGCGGCGAGGGTGACGAGCTGCTGCTGTACGCCGTCGTGCAAGTTGCGCTCGATCCGGCGACGCTCACTGTCCTGAGCGGTGACCAGCCGCTGCCGCGAGCGCGTCAGCTCGGCCGCCTGCGCCTCGATGAATGACAGTCGCTCCCGCAACTCGGCTTCGAGCCGCAGGTTGCGCAACCGCATCGCGCACTCGCGCGCGAGCAGTTCGAGCAGCTCGAAGTCGGGCGCCCGCAACCGGTCACCACGGCGACCGCCGGACGCGAGCAGACCGACGAGCTCGTCACCGGCGACGAGGGACACGACCGCCTCGGGCGGCGCCGGCCACAACCCGCCCAGCTCGCCGGTCGGCAGCTCGTCGAGGGGCAGCACCAGTGCGGCGTACAGCTGCTCGACGGTGCTCGCCGAAACGG
>DASZPL010000026.1:0-4941 GCA_035550315.1 Mycobacteriales bacterium
TGTCGCTGGACGCCTCGAAGGCGGTGAGCGTGTGCTCGATGATCGGCTTGCCCGCGATCTTCAGCAGCTGCTTCGGGATGGCCAGCCCGACCCGGGTGCCAACCCCGCCGGCCAGCACCACTCCGATGGTGCGCAGCCGCGTCTGATCCAACTCCATGACTGGCGGCAGCCTACCGCCGCGGCTGGCGGTTACCGTGGAGCCGAAAGCGCCTCGGCGGAGGTCCGCGGGGGAGGTGCTGGCACGCCTGAGGTAACGCCGCTGATGCCCGTGGTTGTCGTGCTGCCGACCTACGACGAACGAGCCTCGATCGAAGCGACGATCGACGCCGTGCTGGCGCGGCCGTGCGCCCCCGATGTGCTCGTCGTCGACGACTCCTCACCCGACGGCACCGGCGCCATCGTGCAGCGGATCGCGGCGCGACAGCCGCGGGTCCGGCTGCTCACCCGCCCCGGGAAGCAGGGCCTGGGTCGCGCCTACACGGCCGGGTTCACCGCGGTGCTGGATCGCGGTGAGCACGACGTCGTCGTGCAGATGGACGTCGACGGTTCGCACGATGCCGCCGACATCGACCGGCTGGTCGCCGGTCTCGACGGCGCCGACCTCGCGCTCGGCTCCCGTTACGTCGACGGCGGCAACGTCGCCGGTTGGAGCCTGCGTCGCGAGCTGCTCTCGCGCAGCGGCAACGCCTACGCGCAGCTGATGCTGGGCAGCCCGATCCGGGACTTGACCGGCGGCTTCAAGGCGTGGCGCGCGGACCTGCTGCGCCGCGTCGATGTCGCCGCGACCACCAGCGACGGATACGCCTTCCAGGTCGAGATGACGATGCGCGCGCTGCGCGCCGGCGCGCGCATCGTCGAGCTACCGATCGTCTTCCATGAGCGGTCGGCGGGACGGTCGAAGATGTCGGGCCGGATCGCGTTCGAGGCACTGCGCCGGATCCCGACGATGCGCTGGCGCTAAGGCCTCAGACGATGGGCGGGCGGCCGAGTCGGGTCAGCCGCCAGGCGGTGCGCCAGCGGATCGGCCGGCGCCGGCCGCACGGCTGTCGCAGCCCGTCTCGGAAGCCGCGCATCAGATCTCGCAGCTCGCCTCCGCTGCGGGCACGCAGCAGAGAAGCCGAAACCCACACGAGCAGGTACCCGACCGCGAGCCCCACTGGCAGGTTGCGGCGGGCCACCCACACCCGGTTACGCGCATTGGTGTAGCGGTGCCGCGACCCGCGGAACGGGCTGGCGGCGGGATTGCGCGCGGTCAGGTCCGCGGCGTAGTGAATCCGCCCGCCGGTGTCGATGACCCGCCAGGCGACCTCGATGCCCTCATGGCCGTAGAAGAACTCCCCCGGCCAGCCGCCGACGGCAGCCAGCGCGGTGCGCCGGATCAGCGAGCAGCCCTCCCAGAACCACGCGACGTCGCCGGGACGCTCCGGGTGCCCGATCAGCAGCCGCGGGATGTGCCGACGCGCGGTCGGCCCGCCGGCCGGATCGACCGCGCGCGGTTGCAACACCGCCAGCGCCGGGTCCGCAGCGAAGCCGGCGATGGCACGAGCCAGGAAGTCGCTGCCCTCGAGCTCGGCGTCGTCATCGAGAAACAACAGGACATCGCCGGCGACGGCCGCAGCGCCGACGTTCCGCCCCTCCGGGATCCCGACGTTCTCCGGCAGGCCGAGGCCACGCACGCCGGACGGGAGCCCGGTCGGGTCCCAGCCATTGCCGACCACCAGACAGTCGACCGTGACGCCTTGCTGAGCGAGCACCGAGCCGAGCGCACGCTGCAACTCCGGCAGCCGGTCGCCCTGGCTGAGCACCACGCAGCCGACCGAGAGCCGGTCGGCGGCGGTGGCGATTTCGCTTGGGCGAGCCATCTCCACTTCGCTTCGATACTCGCTAACGCAGCCGGTCCGACGTGATCGTCGCGAGCAGGTGACCGACCACGACGAGCAACGCGACCGCGAGCAGCACGACGTCAAGGATCTGCATCGCGTCCCGGCCACCGCGCCCGGCATCGACCGCGGCCGCGACCAACGCGATGCCGGTGAGTTCCATGGCCAGCAGGATGCGGTTGAACGGGAGCCTCGCTGCGATCGCGCGGAGCCGGCGTACCCAGGTGGTGTGCGGCGTGGCCGTCGCCACGGTGTCGACCGCGCGCTGCCGGCCGGACTGGGCGCGAGCGACATGGACCAGGTCGGTCTCCGCCTTCGTCAGCAGGACGACGACCGCGGCCGCCAGCCCGATCGTGGTCCAACCACCGATCGCGCCGAGCCCGCCGTCGGCGTGCACCCCGACGGCCGCCACCAACCCGGCGTCGGTGACGTAGTGGCCGATCCGGTCGAGGTAGATGCCGCGCGGACCGGTCTGGCCGCGCCAGCGGGCCAGCTCGCCGTCGCTGCAGTCGACCAGCCCCTGTAGCTGCACCAGGAACGCGGCAACGACCACCGCCCACAGGTGCGGCAGGGTGAGCACGAGGGCGGCGGCGACGCCGCTACCGAGCATCGCCCAGGTCAACGCATCGGGGGTGACCGGAGTCGGCACCAGCCAGCGGGTGAGGTGAATCGACGCGTGCCGCATGTACAGCCGGCCGGCCCAGTGCTCGCCACTGACCCGGCCGACGACCGTGTCCGGCTGCGCGACCCGGCGCAGCTCGTCGATCGACGGTCGCGCCGCGGTCGCCGGCCGACCGCTAGCCGCCATCGGCGGCCAGGTCTTCCTCTTCTTCTTCGTCGTCAGCGAGGTACATGTCGAGGACGTCGTCGAGCGGCCCGTCCACCATCGGCTCGCCCCGCCGCAGGTAGATGCCGCGCTTGCAGAACCGCCGCAGGTCGGCCTCGTTGTGAGAGACCAGGAGCAGCGTCCGGCCGGCGCCGAGCATCCGGTCGATGACCCGGTTGCACTTCCGGCGGAACGCCTTGTCGCCGACCGCCAGGACCTCGTCGACCAGCAGGATCGGCTCCTCCATCCGGGTCACGATCGAGAACGCCAACCGCGCCTTCATGCCGCTGGAGAAGTGACCGACCGGGGTGTCGACGAACTCCTGCACGCCGGCCCAACGAATGATCCGGTCGAACCGCGCGTCGGTCTCCTCGCGAGTGAAGCCGTGCAGTGAGGAGATCAGATAGACGTTGTCTCGCGCCGTCAGGTCCTTCACGAATCCGGCGGACAGCTCGATCATCGCTCCGACGCCGCCGTTGACGGTGATTTGACCCTCATCGGGCAGCATCACTCCCGCCACCAAACGCAGCAGCGTGCTCTTCCCACAGCCGTTCTTCCCGATGACGCCGACGGCCTCCCCGTGCGCGATCGAGAAGGAGACGTGCCGGAGCGCCCAATAGTCGACCAGCCCTGCCGCCGATGCGCCTTCGATGAACAGGTTCTTCAACTCGAGCCGGCGTCGCCGGTTGACCGCGAACTTGATCCCGACGTCATCGACAACGATTGCCGGCTGGGTGCCAGAGGGTCCCGTCACGTCACAGCTCCTTGAGCACGGCCGACTCGAGCCGCGCGAAGACCGAGAAGCCGGCGAACAGCACGATCACCGAGCCGACGATCGAGTAGAGCACCGGATGCCAGCCGGCCCAATACTGCGGCATCCAGGCGGCCCGCTGGATCACGAGGATCCCGACCATCGGGTTGTACGACAGGGCGTGGGCGAAGCTGCTTGACAGGTTGGACAACGGATAGAGCACCGGCACCAGGTAGAAGAGCACCCGCACGACGATGCCGATCCCTCGCTGGATGTCGCGGACGACGGTGTTCAGCGCCGACAGCAGCAACGCGACACCGATACACATCATCAACTCGAGCACCAGCGCGAGCGGCAGCAACGCCATGTAGCCCGACGGACGGGCACGGTAGACCAACGCCACGACCAGCAGGACTGGGTAGCTCAGCGCGAACTCGACGGCACGCACCGCCACGTCGGTCAGCGGGTAGATCTCACGGGGCAGGTTCACCGACGTGATCAATCGCGCGTTGGAGCGCAACGCCGAGGTCGAGCCGGTGACCGTGGATGCGAACCACTGCCAGGGCAGGATTGCCGAGCTGATGAACAGCGGATACATCGGATAGCTCTTATGGAAGATCTTGAGCAACAGGAAGTACGTCGCGATGAACATCGCCGGCTCGAGCAGCGACCAGGCGTAGCCCAACACCGAGTTCGCGTACTTCTGCTGCAACCCGCGCTCAACCAAGGTGCGGAGCACCTCGCGGCGCTGCCAGACGGCAACCACTCGATCGGCCAGCGGCAGCCCGATGGCGGTACGAATGGTGGTGGCATAGTGCGCGCGCTCGTAGTCGGATCCGTGCGCGGGCGGCGCCACCTCCTCCACGCTCACCGCCCTACAGCCGAGCCTGGCGGCAAGTGATTTCACCCACGCTTATCTATTGTGCCGCAACAAGTCCGGACCGATCGCCGACAACGCCGAGCAACCCGCAAGCGCCATCGTCAACTCCAGCTCGGCGAGCAGGCTGCGCACCACGTGCCGCACACCCGCCTCACCACCCAACCCGAGGCCGTAGATGTAGGGCCGGCCGAGCAGCACCGCCTTGGCGCCGAGCGCCACCGCCTTGATGACGTCGGACCCGGTGCGCACGCCGGAGTCGAGCAGCACGTCGATCTGGTCGCCGACCGCCGCGACCACCTCCGGCAGCGCTTCGAGTGAGGCAATCTCGCCATCGATCTGCCGGCCGCCGTGATTGGACACGACGATCCCGTCCATCCCGGCGTCCACTGCGCGGCGCGCGTCGTCCGGGTGCAGCACGCCCTTCAGCGCGATCGGCCCGTCCCAGTGCTCGCGCACCCACGCCAGGTCGGCCCAGGTGTTCGCCGGGTCACCGAACATCCCTTGCCAGTGCAGCACCGTCGCGACCGGATCCTCGTCCGGCTTGCGGCCGAGCCCGGCAAGAAAGGCTGGGTCGGACTCGTAGTTCGCGAGGCCGAGCCGGGTG
>DASZPL010000027.1:0-29944 GCA_035550315.1 Mycobacteriales bacterium
GACGCGACAAACCGCCTACGAGCTCTTTACGCCCAATAATTCCGGACAACGCTTGCACCCTACGTATTACCGCGGCTGCTGGCACGTAGTTGGCCGGTGCTTCTTCTGCAGGTACCGTCACTTTCGCTTCGTCCCTGCTGAAAGAGGTTTACAACCCGAAGGCCTTCATCCCTCACGCGGCGTCGCTGCGTCAGGCTTTCGCCCATTGCGCAATATTCCCCACTGCTGCCTCCCGTAGGAGTCTGGGCCGTGTCTCAGTCCCAGTGTGGCCGTTCGCCCTCTCAGGCCGGCTACCCGTCGTCGCCTTGGTGGGCCGTTACCCCGCCAACAAGCTGATAGGCCGCGGGCCCATCCTCAGCCAGAATCCATTTCCACCGTGGTCGATGTCGACCGCGGTCGTATCCGGTATTAGCTCCGGTTTCCCGGGGTTATCCCAGTGCTGAGGGTAGGTTGCCCACGTGTTACTCACCCGTTCGCCGCTAGGACACCACCCCGAAGGGTGGGCCTCGCTCGACTTGCATGTGTTAAGCACGCCGCCAGCGTTCGTCCTGAGCCAGGATCAAACTCTCCGTTAATGCATAGAGAGCCACGTGCCCCTAAGGGCCGTGGTCGAACCTGGCAATGAGCAGACGTTCGTTGGTTCGTCTGTCATTACCAAAGGAATTCCGTCCTGGACCACCGCACAACACGGCGGCCAGTGACGGGGTTTTTGGCACTGACTTTTGGCACGCTGTTGAGTTCTCAAGGGACGGACGCGCACCAATCCGGGTCTTCCGACCCGTCTCGGGGCAACCGAATCACGCTATGTCGCCACGGCCCCCGTGTCAAAGCGGGGTCCCTGCCGCGGACCCGGGATCCGGGCCGCTCACATCGGCGATTGCGCGGTCCATCGTACACCGGCCAGGCTGCGCCGGCCGCGCCGCAGCACCAGCCATCCGCCGGGCAGCAGCGCCTCCAGCGACGGCGCGGCGTCGGCGTCGCTGACCCGCTGGTTGTTCACGTACGCGCCGCCCTCCGCGACGGTGCGCCGGGCGGCAGACCGGCTCGGGCTGAGGCCGGTCGCGACCAGCAACTCGGCGACGCTCGGCATCGGCTCGGCGACCGCCGCGTTCGGCGCCGCCAGCAGCGCCGCGGTCAGGGTGGCCTCGTCGAGCGAAGCCAGCTCGCCCTCGCCGAACAGCGCGCGGCTGGCGGCGACGACCCGCTCGGTTTCGGCGGCACCGTGCACCAGCGTGGTCAGCTCCTCGGCCAGCCGCCGCTGCGCCGCCCGCGCGGCCGGTCGCTCCGCCGTCTGGGCGTCGAGGTCCTCGATCTCTTCCCGCGGCAGGAAGGTGAAGAACCGTAGGTACTGCCCGACGTCGCGGTCGTCGACGTTCACCCAGTACTGGAAAAAGGCGTACGGCGAGGTGAGCTCGGGATCGAGCCAAAGGCTCCCGCCCCCGGTCGACTTGCCGAACTTCTCCCCCGTCGCCGAGGTGACCAGCGGCCAGCTGAGAGCGTGCACCGCCTCGCCTTCGACCCGGCGGATCAGGTCGACGCCGGCGGTGAGGTTGCCCCACTGGTCGCTGCCGCCGACCTGGAGCCGGCAGCCTTCCCGGCGAAACAGCTCGAGGTAGTCCATCGACTGCAACAACATGTAGCTGAACTCGGTGTAGCTGATGCCGCCTGCCTCGAGCCGGCTGCGGACCGACTCCTTCGCCAGCATGACGTTCACCGGAAAGTGCTTGCCGATGTCGCGCAGGAAGTCGAGCACGCCCAGGCCGGCGGTCCAGTCGATGTTGTTGACGAGCAGGCCGCGGCCGTCGGAAAGGTCGACAAATTGCCTGATCTGTGCCCGGATCCGCTCGACGTTGTGCTCGACCTCCTCGGCCGACAACAGGTTGCGCTCGCTCGAGCGGCCGCCGGGATCGCCGATGAAGCCGGTCGCCCCGCCGGCGAGGGCGATCGGGCGGTGGCCGTACTCCTGGAACCACCGCAGCACGATCAAGCCGACCAGGTTGCCGACGTGCAGGCTGGGCGCCGACGGGTCGCAGCCGTAGTAGAGCGTCGCGGGTCCGGCGGCCAGATAGCGCCGGAGGGCGTCGGCGTCGGTGGACTCCGCGATCAGGCCGCGCCAGGCGAGCTCGTCGAGCACTCCGCCTCTGTCAGGCCGGTCAGTCACCCGCGCATTCTGCCGTACGCCCTGGCCGCTGCCGCCGGACGTGCCGGCGGTAGACCGATACCGTCGGCTCGTCGGCGAGCCAAACCCGCCACGGCCGGTCCGCTGCCGCCGTCACACCCACCCGCGGCCCGCGACGGATCTGCTGCGGGTCGGCTGGGCGGCCGCGGTGCACTTGCAGCGGCGAGCCGGCCGCCGTGACGTCGGCGCCGCTCAGCTCCCGCCCGATCGCCAGGGCTTGGGTCAGCCGGGCCGGACCGCGGGCAAGGTCGCGCACCGTCGACCGCGGGCGCCGGCCGGTCGCGACGTCGAGGCCCGCGACGACCTCGCCGGCCCGCAACAACACAGCCGAGGCGGTCCCGGCCTCGCCGCAGACCAGGTTCACGCAGAAGTGCATGCCATACGTGAAGTACACGTAGGCGTGACCGGGTCGGCCGAACATGACGGCGTTGCGCGCGGTTTCGCCGCGATAGGCATGGGACGCCGGGTCGTTCGCTCCGTCGTACGCCTCGACCTCGGTGAGCCGGACGGTGACGCCGGCATGGCGCACCAACGCGCCGAGCAGGTCGTCCGCAACCTCTACCGACGACCGCTCGTAGAACCGTCGTGGCAGTCGGCTCACGCCGGGCTGGCCCACCCCTGCAGCCGGGCTGCCGTCGCGCGCAGCTCGTGCAACTGCTCGCGCACCCGGTCCGGCGCCGTCCCCCCCAGGCCGGACCGGGCCTGCAGCGCACCGGTCACGGTCAACACCTGTCGTACCTCGGCCGTCAGAAGCGGGCTGATGCCAGCGAGATCGTCGTCCGACACGTCGCCGAGCTCGCAGCCGTGCGCTTCGCACCAGGCGACCAGCGCACCGACCGCCTCGTGCGCCTCGCGGAACGGGACGCCGCCGTGGACCAGATGTTCGGCGACATCGGTGGCCAGCGCGAAGCCAGCCGCTGCGGTGTCCGCGAGCCGGTCCACCCGCCACCGCATCGTCGTCACCATGCCCGCGACCGCAGGCAGCACCAGCAGCAAGGTGTCGACCGCGTCGAAGACCGGCTCCTTGTCTTCCTGCAGGTCGCGGTCATAGGCGAGCGGCAATCCCTTGAGTACGGCGAGCAGCGCCGTGAGGTGACCGATCAGCCGGCCGGACTTGCCGCGAGCCAGTTCGGCGACGTCAGGGTTCTTCTTCTGCGGCATGATCGACGAGCCGGTGCTGAACGCGTCGTCCAGTTCGAGCCAGCCGAACTCACTGGTCGCCCAAAGCACCACCTCTTCGCCGAGCCGCGACAGGTGCACACCGATCAGCGCCGCGCAGAACAGGAACTCAGCGGCGAAGTCACGGTCGCTGACCGCGTCGATCGAGTTGGCGGCAGCCCGGCGAAACCCGAGCTCCTCGGCGACCGCCGCGGGGTCGAGCGGCAGCGACGAGCCGGCGAGCGCACCGGCACCAAGCGGGCAGACCGCGGTCCGCTCGTCCCAGTCACGCAGCCGGTCGAGGTCGCGGGCGAACGCCTGGGCGTGGGCCAGCAGCTGATGCGCCAACGACACCGGCTGCGCATGCTGCAGGTGCGTCATGCCAGGGGCGGCGACGTCGATCGTGGCGTCGGCCTGGTCGAACAGCGCCGTCAGCAAGCCGTCGAGCGCGGCGGCGACCTGCCGGGCCTGCTCGCGCAGGTAGAGCCGAAGGTCGGTCGCGATCTGGTCGTTGCGGCTGCGGCCGGCGCGAAGCTTGCCGCCGAGCGGCCCGAGCCGCTTCACCAGCAGCCGCTCCAGCGCGGCGTGCACGTCCTCGTCATCTGCCGCCGGCATCACTCGGCCGGCCGTCACCTCGACGTGCAGCTCGTCGAGCGCCGCCAGCAGCGCGGTCAGCTCGGTGTCATCGAGCAGGCCGGCGCGGTGCAACACGCCGGCGTGCGCGCGGGAGGCCCGCAGGTCGTACGGCGCCAACCGCCAGTCGAACTGGATGCTCGAGGACAGTCGCGCCACCGCCTCGGCCGGCCCGGCGGCGAAGCGACCGCCCCAGAGCCGACCGGCGGCGACGCCGCTACCGCCGTCGTCAGCTGCCACTGAGCCGCTGGTCGCGTTCGGCCGCGATCCGGCTCGGCAACCCCCACAACTCGACGAAGCCTTTGGACAGCCGCTGGTCGAAGGTGTCACCGGCGTCGTACGTCGCGAGGTTGAAGTCATACAGCGACGCGTCGCTGCGGCGGCCGGTGACGACCGCGCGGCCGCGATGCAACACCAGCCGGACGTCGCCGGTGACGTGCTGGTTGGCCTGGTCGACGAACCCGTCGAGCGCGCGCTTTAACGGCGAGAACCACAGCCCGTCGTACACCAGCTCAGACCAGCGCTGCTCGACCCCGCGCTTGAACCGCGCCAGGTCACGCTCGACGGTGAGGTCCTCGAGGTGGCGGTGCGCCTCGATCAACGCGATGGCGCCCGGGCATTCGTAGACCTCTCGGCTCTTGATGCCGACCAGCCGGTCCTCGACCATGTCCAGCCGGCCGACTCCCTGGGCGCCCGCCCTGGTGTTGAGCTCCAGCACGGCGTCCAACATCGTGACCGACCGGCCATCGATCGCCGTCGGCACACCGTCGGTGAAGCTGATCACGACCTCATCCGGCTCGGCCGCCGAGTCGGGTGCCTGGGTGTAGGAGTAGACATCCTCGATCGGCGCGTTCCACACATCCTCGAGAAAGCCGGTCTCGACCGCGCGCCCCCACAGGTTCTGGTCGATCGAGTACGGCGACGACTTGGTCACGTCGATCGGCAGGTTCTTCTCCTCGGCGAACGCGATCGCCTTGTCGCGGGTCATCCCCGAGTCGCGCACCGGAGCGAGCACGGCGAGATCCGGCGCGAGCGCTCCGACACCGACCTCGAAGCGGACCTGGTCGTTGCCCTTGCCGGTGCAACCGTGCGCCACGGTGGAGGCGCCGTGATAGCGCGCCGCGTCAACCAAGTGCTTGACGATCACCGGCCGTGACAGCGCCGACAGCAGCGGATAGCGGTCCATGTACAGCGCGTTCGCCTTCAAGGCAGGCAGGCAGTAGTCCTCGGCGTACTCAGCGCGGGCGTCGACGACCACCGACTCGACCGCGCCGCAGTCGAGCGCCCGCTGGCGCACGACGTCGAGATCCTCGCCGCCCTGCCCCACGTCGGCGGCGACCGCCACGACCTCAGCGCCGGTCTCGGCCGTGATCCAGCCGATCGCGACCGAGGTGTCGAGGCCGCCCGAGTAGGCCAGCACCACGCGGTCTGTCACTTTGCACTCCCGTCGTTACGTCGATCGCCGGCCATCCGGCGTAGTTGCACAGCCATTGCCTCGCCACCCTTCGGGTCGCGGGTCACGATCAGAACGGTGTCGTCGCCGGCGACCGTGCCGAGCACACCAGTCAGGCCGGCGCGGTCGATCGCCGATGCCAGCAGGTGCGCGCCGCCCGGCGGCGTCCGCGCCACCGCCAGGTTCGCACTGGCCGCGACCGAGACCAGCAGCTCGGCCGCCAGCCGCGACACCCGGGCGTCACCGACCTCGGTCAGCGCGCGGAGCACCGGGCCCGGCGCCTCGTCGCCGACCGCATAGACCACGCCGACGCCGGGACGTCGCACTTTCACCGCGCCGATCTCCTCGAGGTCGCGCGACAGGGTGGCCTGCGTGACCGCGAGGCCGTCGGCTGCCAGCAGTCGGCCGAGCTCCGCCTGCGACCGCACCGGCGCCTGGGCGAGGACGGTGGCGATGCGTGCCTGCCGGGCCGCTTTGGTCGCCGGCACGCCGGCCATCGCGCGAGCGGCGGGTCGGGTGCTCACGACCGGCCGCCCCCGGGCGGCTCCAGCAGGAACGCGAGCAGCGCCTTCTGCGCGTGCAGCCGGTTCTCCGCCTGGTCGAACACGATGCTCGCCGGCCCGTCGATCACAGCCGCCGCGATCTCCTCGCCACGGTGCGCCGGCAGGCAGTGCATGACGACGGCGTCGGCGGCGGCCGCGCCGAGCAGCGACTCCGTGATCGCGTACGGCCGCATCACGGCGGACCGTTCGTCCGACTCGGCTTCCTGGCCCATCGACGCCCAGACGTCGGTGTAGAGGACGTCGGCGCCTGCCGCGGCCGCCGCCGGATCGTCCGTCACCAGGACGGAGCCGCCGTGCGCGTCGGCCAGCGCGCGCGCCCGCGACACCACGTCGGGCAGCGGCGCGAAGTCGGCGGGCGAGCCCACCCGCACATGCATGCCGGCCAGCGCACCGGCCAGCAGGAGCGAGTGCGCCATGTTGTTGCCGTCGCCGAGATAGGCCAGGGTCACGCCGGCGAGCCCACCGCGACGCTCGCGGATGGTCTGCAGGTCGGCGAGCGCCTGGCATGGGTGGGCGTAGTCGGTGAGCGCGTTGACGACGGGCACGCTCGCGGCGGCGGCGAGCGCCTCGATCCGGTCCTGGCCAAACGTCCGGATCACGATCGCGTCGACGTACCGGGAGAGCACCCGAGCGGTGTCCTCGATCGTCTCGCCGCGGCCGAGTTGGGTGGATCGGGCGTCGAGCACGACCGGGTGCCCGCCCAGCTCGGCGATGCCGACCTCGAACGACAACCGGGTGCGGGTCGACGGCTTCTCGAAGATGACGGCGACCGACCGCGGACCGGCGAGCGGGCGCACCGCGTGACGGTCCTTCTTCATCACCGCCGCGGCGTCCAGCACCGCGGCCTGCTCCGCCGCGGTCAGGTCGTCGTCGACCAGGAAGTGGCGCACGGCGGTCATGGCTGATCCGGGGTGCGGGCGTGCGGGCCGCCGGTGAGCTCGCTGACCCGTTGCAACAGGTCGACCACGCCGAACGGCTTCGCGAAGACCGACTCGGGGCCGAGCACATCCTGCAGTCCGGGTACGGCGTCGAGCTTGCCGGTCACAACGACGACGGGGACGTCGGCGAGCACCGGGTCGCCCTGCAGCTCCTCGAGCACCCGGATGCCGCCGAGGTCCGGCATCATCAGGTCGAGCACGATCAGCGCGGGTTTGTGGCTGCTCGCCTTGACCAGCCCGGCAAGGCCATCCGGAGCAGTCGCGACGTCGTAGCCCTCGGCGGACAGCAACGTCTGCAGCAACCCGCGCACGCTGGGGTCGTCCTCGACGACGAGGATGTGCGGTGTAGTCATCGGCGCGAACTCATTCGCTCAACCTAACGGCGGCATCCAGCACCGCCGGAAGCTCGGCGGTGAAGGTCGCCGCCTCGGCGGCGGACAGGATGAGCGGCGGCGCGAGCCGGATCGCGTCCGGTGCCACCGCGTTGACCAGGAACCCGGCGTCGCGCGCCGCGGCTTCGATCGCCGGTGCCGTGCCTTCGGTGACCTCGAGCGCCAGCCACAGCCCGCGGCCGCGAACTCCGTGAAACAGCGGGTGGTCGATCGCAGCGAGGTGGCGCTGCCAGTCCGCTCCGACCGTCGCCACGTGGTCGACCAGACCGTCGTGCTCGACGGTGTCGAGCACGGCAAGCGCGGCCGCTGCCGCCACCGGATTGCCGCCGAAGGTCGAGCCATGGTCGCCCTTGCCGAGCGCGGTGGCATACCGCTCCCCCACGATGCACGCGCCGACCGGCAGGCCGCCGCCGAGGCCTTTGGCAACGGTGAGCAGGTCGGGCGTGATGCCCTCGTGCTGGTGGGCGAACCACTTGCCGGTGCGGGCGATCCCGCCCTGCACCTCGTCGACGACCAGCGCCGCGCCGACGCGGTCGCAGGCAGCGCGGGCGGCCGCCAGGTAGCCGGCCGGCGGCGGGATCACGCCGGCCTCGCCGAGCGTCGGCTCCAGGACGACCCCCAACGTCGAGGCTCCGACCGCGGCGTCGAGCGCGGCAGCGTCGCCGTAGGGCACGAAGTCGACCTCGAACCCGAACGGCGCGAACGGTTCCCGGATCGCCGCCTTCCCGGTGAGCGCGAGCGCTCCGAGGCTGCGGCCGTGGAACGACCGCTCGGCCGCCACGAACCGGCGCCGCGACGCGGGCGCGTTGCGGAGCAGCACCTTGACCGCGGCTTCGATCGCCGTGGTGCCGTCGTTGCACAAGAAGACGCGGGCGCCGGGCAGTCCGGACAGCGCGGCGAGCCGCTCCGCCAGCTCCACCGCCTTGGGGTTGATCACCAGGTTGGAGGTGTGGGCGAGGGTCGCGACCTGGTTGCTGACCGCAGCGACCAGCGCCGGGTGGGCATGGCCCAGCGACGACACCGCAATGCCGGCGATCAGGTCGAGGTAACGCCGGCCGTCCGCGTCCGTCAGGTAGCAGCCCTCACCGCTGACCAGCGCCAGCGGCGGGGTGCCGTAGGTGCCGAGCAGGGCGGCGTTCCACCGCTGCTGCAACTCGGCGGTCCGGCTCGCGGCCGTGGTTGTCATCCGGGCACCACCATCGTGCCGACGCCCGCATCGGTGAGCACCTCGAGCAACAGCGCGTGCGGTACGCGGCCGTCGACGACGTGCGCCGCCGGCACGCCACCCTGGACGGCCCGCAGGCAGGCTTCCATCTTCGGCACCATGCCCTCGCTGAGTGACGGCAGCATCGCGGTCAGCTCGCCAGCTGTGACCCGGCTGATCACGTCGTTGCTGGCCGGCCAGTCGGCGTACAACCCTTCGACGTCGGTGAGCACGACCAGCTTCTCGGCCGCGACCGCGACGGCGACCGCACCCGCTGCGGTGTCTGCGTTCACGTTGTAAACCTCCCCGTCGGCACTCCCGGAGACGCTGGCGACGACCGGGATGCGGCCGTCGGCGAGCAGGCCGTGCAACACCCCGGCGTCGACGTCGACGACATCTCCGACCAGGCCGAGGTCGATCTCTTCGCCGTCGACGACCGCGGTGCGCTTCGCGGCGGTCATCAGCCGGCCGTCCTCGCCGGACAGGCCGACGGCGAACGGGCCGTGGGCGTTGATCAGGCCGATGATCTCCCGCTGTACCTGACCGACGAGCACCATCCGCACGACGTCGCGGGTTTCCGGTGTCGTCACCCGCAACCCGCCGGCGAAGGTGTGCTCGATGCCGAGCCGGTCAAGGTGGGCGTTGATCTGCGGACCGCCGCCATGCACGACGATCACCCGGATGCCGGCATAGCGCAGGAACACGACGTCTTGTGCGAACGCCGCCCGCAATGCGTCGTCGGTCATCGCGTGTCCGCCGTACTTCACGACCACCGTCCGGCCGTGGAACCGCTCCAGCCACGGCAGCGCCTCGACCAGCGCCGCTGCGGTCGCCTGGGTGTCCTGCGGTGCGCGGGCAGTGCTCGCCGGCTGTCGGGCGGCGGTCACGTCGAGTACGCCGAGTTCTCGTGGACGTAGGCCGCGGTGAGGTCGTTGGTCCAGATCGTGGCGGCGGCATCGCCGGACCGCAGGTCGACGACCAGCGAGACGGCGCGCGGCGACAGGTCGACCGTCGCGGGGTCTGCCGCCGGCGCGGAGTCGCGGCAGACCCATACGCCGTTGATCGCGGCGTCCAGCGCCAGCGGGTCGAACTTCGCCTGCGTGGTGCCGACGGCCGCGAGGATGCGGCCCCAGTTCGGGTCCTCGCCGTGCAACGCGCACTTGAGCAGGTTGCTGCGTGAGATCGCCCGAGCCACCTCGAGGGCGTCGTCCTCCGAGGCGGCGCCCCGGACCTCGACCGCGATCTCCTTGCTGGCGCCTTCGGCGTCGGCCACGAGCTGCTTTGCAAGGTCGGCACAAACGTCGCGGACGGCCCCGGCGAATTCGTCGCTGTCGGGAGTGATCCCGGACGCGCCGCTGGCGAGCAGCAGCACGGTGTCGTTGGTCGACAGGCAACCGTCCGAGTCGACCCGGTCGAAGGTGACCCGCGTGGCATCCCGCAACGCTTGGTTGAGCTGCTGCGGCTCGACCACGGCATCGGTCGTCAAGACGCACAGCATGGTGGCCAGCGACGGCGCCAGCATCCCGGCGCCCTTCGCCATCCCGCCGACGGTCCAGCCGTCGCCGCCGGCGACCGCTTGCTTGGAGACGGTGTCGGTGGTCCGGATGGCGTCGGCCGCGGCGGACCCGCCATCCGCCGACAGCGCGTCGACCGCCGCGACCACTCCCCCGGACAGCACGTCGAGCGGCGGCGGCTCGCCGATCTTGCCGGTCGAGCAGACCGCGACCTCGGCGGCGCCGATGCCGAGCGTTGCTGCGACCAGCTCCGCGGTGGCGTGCGTGACCTGGAACCCAGCGGGCCCGGTGCACGCGTTGGCGAACTTCGCGTTCAGCACGACGGCTCGCACCCGGCCGCCGGCCAGCACCTGTTCGGTCCAGAGCACCGGCGCCGCTTTGACCCGGTTGGTCGTGACTACGCCCGCCGCGAGGTCGAGCGGCCCGTCGTTGACAACGAGCGCGACATCGCGACCGTCGGTCTTCAGCCCGGCGGCGACCCCGGCGGCCCGGAAGCCCGCGGCCGCCGTCACGCCGATGGCCGGACCGATCTCATTGGAGCGAGCCACCTTCGCTTCGCTGCGGTACTCGCTCATGGCGCGATCCCGTTGACGGGCAACCCGGCGGTCTCCGGCAGGCCCAGGACCAGGTTGGCGTTCTGGATCGCCTGCCCGGCGGCACCTTTGCCGAGGTTGTCGAGCGCGACCACGACGACGGCCCGGCCGGTCGCGGTGTCGACGTCGACCTGGAGCTGCACCGAGTTGCTGCCGGCCACGGCCGCCGTGTGCGGCCATTGCCCGTCCGGGAGCAGGGTGACGAACGGCTCGTCGTCGTAGCAGCTGAACGCTGCGCGCACTGTCTCAGCGGTCGCACCCGCGGTCACCCGCGCGGTGCAGGTGGCGAGGATGCCGCGCGGCATCGGCGCGAGCACCGGCGTGAACGACAGCGAGACCGGCTGGCCGGCCGCTCCGGCGAGCGACTGGTGGATCTCGCCCAGGTGCTGATGCCGTCCCGCCACCTTGTACGGCGAGAGGTCGCCCATCACCTCACTGCCGAGCAACGACTCGCTGGCCTTCCGGCCGGCGCCACTGGTGCCGCTGGCGGCGACGACGACCAGGTCGCTGGGATCGACCTGCCCGGCTGCCAGCAACGGCGCCAGCCCGAGGGCGACGCCGGTCGCGTAACAACCGGGGTTCGCGACTCGGCGCGCACCGGCCAGCTTCGCCCGTGCACCGGGCAGCTCCGGCAACCCGTAGGGCCAGGTCCCGGCATGCTCGCCGCCGTACCAACGCTGCCACGCCGCCGCGTCGACCAGCCGGAAGTCCGCTCCGAGATCGACCACCGCGACGTCGTCTGGCAGCGCTGCGACCACGGCGGCCGATGCACCGTGCGGCAGTGCGAGAAAGACGATGTCGGCTGCCGCCAGGTCGGCGGCGGCGATGTCGAGCAGCGGCCGATCGGCCAGCGTCAGCAACTGCGGGTGCAGCTCGCCCAGCCGGCGGCCCGCGTTGCCGGCCGCAACCAGCGGGCCGATGTCGATCGAAGGATGCGCGTCAAGCAGCCGGAGCAACTCGCCGCCGGCGTAGCCGCTAGCGCCGACGACCGCCGCCTGCAGTCCCATGCGGCCAGGCTAGCGCATGATCATGCACATACGCGAGTGATTATGCAGACCGCCCTAGCGGTCCGGTGCTACCCGGCGCGCAGCTCGGCATCGCAGCGGGCAGCCGCCGCCGCGACGGCGGCGTCGCGGGCCGCGGTGACCTCGGCTGCGGTCAGCGTGTGATCGGCGGCGCGCAGCCGCAGCCGGAACGCCAGTGACTTGCGGCCGTCGCCGACCTGAGGGCCGACGTAGATGTCGAACAGGTCGATCGACTCGAGCAGCGGGCCCGCGCCGTCACGCAGCGCCGCGGTCAGTTCGGCGGCGGGCACCGACTCGGCCACCACGACGGCCACGTCCACCAAGGCCACCGGGTACGCCGACACCGGCGACGCCGGCTCGATCCGGTCTCCCTGTGCCAGCAGCACGTCGACCGAGAACTCGGCCGCACAGGTGCGTGGCGGTAGGTCGAATGCTTCGACCACGCGCGGGTGCAGCTCGCCGGCGTGCCCGAGCAGCTCACCGTCGACGTGGAGGGCGGCGCACCGGCCGGGATGGAACGGCGCGTGCGCGTCGGCGGTCACGGTCACCGTTGCGCCGACCGCGTCCGCCAGCAGCCGGCCGGCCTCGATGGCGTCCGCCCAGCCCGCCGGCTGCCCGGGCCCCCACCAGCCGGCCGGCACGCGGGCGCCGGTCAGCGCGACCGCCACCCGTTCCGGTTGCTCGGGTAGGGCGGCGTCCATCGCTGCGAGATCGTCGTCGCTCGGCCGGGCAGCGGCCGGCGGTTTCGGCGCGGCGGCGTCGGAACGGTAGCGGAACACCCGGCCGGTCTCGTAGACGGCGACGTCGCCCAGGCCGCGTCCGACGTTACGGGCAAGCGTCTCGAGCAGCCCCGGCAGCAGGGTGGTGCGAAGCAGCGGCTGCTCGTCGGAGACCGGGTTCGCCAGCCGCACCGACCGGCGCCGGCCGTCGTCCGGCGGCAGGCCCAGCCGGTCGCCGATGTCGCCCCCGGTGAACGGCGAGCTGACCACCTCGACGAACCCGTTGCCGGCCAGTGCTCGGCCGAGCTGCCGGCGTTTCCGCTGCGCGCCGGTCAGGCCGCGCCCGGCCGGCGCACTCGGCACGGTCGACGGCAGTTGGTCGTAGCCCTCCAGCCGGACGATCTCCTCGACCAGGTCGACCGGCAGGGTCAGGTCGGGCCGCCACGACGGCGGCGCGACGACGAATCCGGTCTCCTCCTCCGCGACGGCGCAGCCGACGTCGCGCAGCCGCGCCGCGACCGCCGACGGCGGGTAGGCCACACCGGCGAGCCGGCCGGGCAGCGCGGGGTCGAGCACGATCGTCTCGCGCGGTCGCCGGGCATCGACGTCGGTGATCGCAGCCGCCGGCTGTGCGGAGCCGAGCCGCGCGAGCAGGGCGGTGGCGACTTCGGCGGCTGCGGCCGGCAGATCCGGATCGACGCCGCGCTCGAACCGCCGGGATGCCTCTGACCCGAGCCGGTGTCGGCGCGCGGTGTAGGCCACGGACTCGGCGTCGAAGTGCGCCGCCTCCAGCACGATCGTCGCGGTGTCGTCGCGGATCTCCGTGCTGGCCCCGCCCATCACCCCCGCGAGGGCGATCGGTCCACTGTCGTCGGCGATCACCAGGTCCGACGGGTCGAGAGCACGGTCCACGTCGTCGAGCGTGGTCAGGCGCTCGCCGGCCGTGGCGCGGCGCACGACGATGTCGCCCTGCAACCGGGCGTGGTCGAAGGCGTGCAGCGGCTGACCCACGTCGAGCATCACGTGGTTCGTCACGTCGACGACCAGCGACACCGGCCGCATCCCTGCCAAGGTGAGGCGGCGTTGCAGCCACAGCGGGCTCGCCCGGCCACCCGTGACGCCGTAAATCCGGCGGGCGACGTACCGGTCGCAGCCGGCTTCATCCTCGATCCGCACCGGGTAGCCGGCTTCGGTTGCGGCCGGTACGTCGACCGCAGCCGGATCGCGCAACTCGAGCGAGTACGCCGTCGCGACCTCGCGGGCGACGCCGCGCATCGACAGCGCGTATCCCCGGTCGGGATTCAGCGCGATGTCGAGAACCTCCTCGCGCAGGCCCAGCACGTCGACGACGTCGGCGCCGAGCTCCAGGTCGTCCGGCAAGACGAGAATGCCGGCGTGGTCGTCGGAGAGGCCGAGTTCGCGCCCGGAGCAGATCATCCCGTCCGAGACGTGGCCGTAGGTCTTGCGGGCACCGATCTCGAAGCCGCCGGGCAGTCGCGCGGGCGGGCGGGCGTAGGCGACGGTTGCGCCGACCGCGAAGTTGGTGGCGCCGCAGATCACCTGCCGCTCATCGGACCCGTCGCTGAGCCGGACCCACCGGATCGGCTTGTTGAAGCCGGTCAGGTCCTCGATGTCGAGCACCTTGGCGACGACGACACCGCTGATGTCCTCGCCGTACCGGTCGATCCGCTCGACCTGCAGGCCGGCTGCCGTCAGTCGCTCAGCGATCGCCCGGGACGGTTCCTGCGGCGGCAGGTCGACGTAGTCCCGCAGCCATGACAATGGCGCGCGCATCGCTCAGCCCTCCCGACCGAGAGCGCGGGTCACGCGCACGTCGCCTTCGGCGAGGTCGCGGATGTCGGACATGTCGTGGCGGACCATGATCGTCCGGTCGATCCCGATCCCGAAGGCGAAGCCGCTGTAGCGCGCCGGGTCGATCCCGGCCGACTGCAGGACCACGGGGTGCACCATGCCGCTGCCGCCCCACTCGACCCAGCCTTCGGACCGGCAGGTGCGGCAGGGTTCTCCGCCGGGCTCGGTCGACGCGCCGTGACAGACCCAGCAGCGGACGTCGACGTCGGCGGACGGTTCGGTGAACGGGTAGTGGTCGGGACGCAGCCGGGTCCGCGTCTCGGCGCCGAACATCGCGGCCGCCAGCAGGTCGAGGGTGCCGCGCAGGTCCGCCATCGTCAGGCCCTCGTCGACGGCAAGCCCCTCGACCTGGTGGAAGACCGGGCTGTGCGTCGCGTCCAGCGCCTCCTGCCGGTAGACCCGACCGGGGGCCGCGACGTAGCACGGAGCGCCGCGCTCGAGCAGCGCCCGCAGCTGCACCGGTGAAGTGTGCGTGCGGAGCACCACGCCGCGCTCCGGCGGGTCGAGCCACAACGTGTCCTGGGTCTCGCGGGCCGGATGCGCCGGAGGGATATTGAGGGCGTCGAAGTTCAGCCACTCGGCCTCGGCCTCCGGGCCTTCGGCGATCTCCCAGCCCATCGCGACGAAGACGTCGGCCATGCGCTCCTGCATCAGGGTCAGCGGATGACGGGCTCCCACCAGACGGACATCCCAAGGCAGCGTGACGTCGACCGCCTCGGCGACGAGGGTCTGGTTGTCGCGCTCGGCCTCCAGCACCTGCTGACGCTCGGCGTACGCCGACTCCAGTGACTGCCGCGCCTCGTTGACCCGGCGGCCGGCGTCGGCGCGGGCCTGCGGGGGCAGCGACCCCAGCTCGCGGCGGGCGAGTGCGACCGCCGACCGGGACCCGAGATGGGCGGTGTGCGCCGCGGCGAGCGCATCCAGGTCCGCGGCGGCGGCGAAGGCGGCCAGTCCCGCGTCGACGGCCGCGCTGAGGTCGCGATCGGACAGCGCAGCCACTTCCTTGGGATCGTAGGGATCGTTGGGCCCGGACATCCGGGCGGTAATTCTAGGGCGGCGCGGTCAGCCGGCCGGTGCTCCGATCGGCAGGGTGAAGCCGATGGCGGCACCGCCGGCGGGCGCACGGCCGGCGGTCATCGTGCCGCCGTGCGCGTCGATGATGCCCTTGGCGACGAACAGGCCGAGGCCGGTGCCGCCCCGATCGCCGCCGCGCCAGAACTTGCCGAACACTCGCGGCAACGCCTCGTCCGGGATGCCCTCACCCTCGTCGGTGACCTCGACGTCGACGCCGCCGTTGCGACCGGCGACGGCCACCGTCACCGCGCCGGCGCCGTGGCGCAGCGCGTTCTCGATCACGTTGCCGATGACCTGGGCGAGCTTGTCAGGGTCCGCCCACACCTCCGGGGTGGGCTGCGCCACCTCGACCCGGAACCGGTCCGCCGGCTCGCCGGCCGCGACCCGCCCAGCGACGTCGTGCTGGACCAGTTCGGCGAGGTCGACCGGCTGCTTGTGCAGCTCGAGCCGGCCGGTTTCGATCCGCGAGACGTCGAGCAGCTCGCTAATCAGCCGGGTCAGCCGGTCGGCGTCGGCGTTGACCGTCGTCAGCATGTGCCGCTTCTGCTCGTCGGTGAACCGCTCCCATTTGCCGAGCAGGGTCGCGGTGAAGCCCTTCACGCTGGTCAGCGGCGAGCGGAGCTCGTGTGCGACGACTGAGACGAGCTCGGCGGCGCTGTGCTCGTGCCGGGACCGGGCCAGCGTGTCGCGCAGGCAGACGGTGACGCCGCTGAGCTTCCGCTCGTCGTCGCGCTGGAACGACGCGGTGACGAGCAGCGGCTGCTCCTCGCCGTCGTCGCGGATGAGCAGCAGCAGCCGCTCGGGTTGGCGGACCCGGCTGCGCAGTCCGCCGAACGGCCGGGTGCAGGCCCACCAGTCCCGCCCCTGCGGATCGCGCAGTGGCAGGGCAGCGTCCAGCGGCCGGCCGAGCAGCCGGTCACGGGGGGTGCGCAGGATCCGCTCGGCCGCGGCATTGGCCGCAACCACCCGCCCCGCGGCGTCGGCCACGACGACGCCGTCCGGCAGGTCGTCGTACTCAGCCCGCGCGCGCTGCCCCTCTGGCACGCTGGGCCCCCTTCTCATTCAGCAACCAGAGCCTAACCACCCGGCCGGATCTGGCGATCCGAAACCAGCGACCGGCCGGATCAGCGGCGCTGCGCTCGGGCGCTGGCGTAGAGGCAGATCGCGGCCGCGGCGCCGAGGTTGAGGCTCTCGGCGGCGCCGTAGATCGGCAGCCGCACGACCTGGTCCGCGGCCGCGCGGATGGCACCGTCGATGCCGTGCGCCTCGTTGCCGAACAGCCAGGCGACGGGGACTTCGAGCGCGGCGGTGTCGATCAGCGTGTCGAGGTCGGCCTCGCCGTCGGCGGCGGTCGCGAGGACCGTGAGCCCCGCCTCGCGGAGCCGGGTGACCAGCTGGGCCGCAGCGACGCCGGTCACGACCGGCAGGTGAAACAGACTCCCGGCGCTGGCGCGCACGACCTTGCCCGACCAGACATCGGCGGATCCCGCCGTCAGCACGACCGCGTCCGCGCCGGCCGCGTCGGCGGTGCGGATCACCGTCCCGACGTTGCCCGGGTCCGCCGCGCCGACCAGAGCAGCGACCAGCCGTGCGCCCGCCGGAAGTTCCGGCTGGCGGCGCTGCGCCACGACGGCGACCACGCCTTGCGGTGTGGTCGTCTCGGCGATGGCGGTCAACACCCGGTCAGCGACAAGGCGGACGGCCACTCCGTCGCCAGCCGCGGCGGCGACGAGCGACTGCTCCCGCGCGGCCGCGGCTGGTGTGACGAACAGGTCGCGCAGCTGCCAGCCGGCGGCCAGGGCGGCGGCCACCGCGTGCGGACCTTCGACCAGAAACGCCGAGGCGGCCGTCCGGCCCTTGCGATCCTGCAGGGCGCGGGCGGCCGCGACGTGCTGATTGCGCGGCGACGCAATCAGGGGGTGGGTCAGGCCGCGGTCTCCGTCTTGGGCAACGAGGCCCGGGCCAGCTCGACCAGGCTGGCGAAGGTGGCCTCGTCGTTGACCGCGAGGTCGGCGAGGTGCTTGCGATCCACCTCGACGCCGGCGGCCTTGATGCCCTGGATGAACCGGTTGTAGGTCATGCCGTGGGACCGGGCGGCCGCGTTGATCCGCTGGATCCACAGCGACCGGAAGTCGCCCTTGCGGGCCCGCCGGTCGCGGTAGGCGTAGTTGAGCGAATGGAGCATCTGCTCCTTCGCCTTGCGGTACAGCCGCGAGCGCTGGCCGCGGTAGCCGCTCGCGCGTTCAAGCACGACCCGCCGCTTCTTGTGGGCGTTGACCGCCCGCTTCACGCGTGCCACGTGGATCTCCTTGCAACATCGACCCGGCCGCAGGCCGGGAAAGGTACGTCGGGACCGGTCGGCCAGCGCGGTCGCTGACCGTGGGGCCTTACCGGCCCAGCAGCTTCTCCGCCTGCTTCGCGTTGGCAGCCGATAACGTCTCTTCGTTGGCCAGCCGCCGCGTGCGGGTTGAGGGCTTGTGCTCGAGCAGGTGGTTGCGGTTCGCGCGGCGGTGCATCAGCTTGCCGCTGCCGGTCACCCGGAACCGCTTCTTCGCACCACTGTGCGTCTTCATCTTCGGCATTGCCGCCTGCTCTCCTAGCTCGTTGAATCGGTCAGGCCGTCGCCTGGGCGGGCGACGGTTCAGTCTGCGTTTCGGTGCGTGGCGTGCGCTTCGCGCGCGTGGTCTGAGCCTGCTGCTTGCGGTGCGGGGCCATCACCATGATCATGTTGCGGCCGTCCTGCTTCGGCGCAGCCTCGACGTACCCAAGCTCCTCGACGTCGCCGGCCAGCCGTTGCAGCAGCCGGAAGCCGAGCTCGGGGCGCGACTGCTCGCGACCTCGGAACATGATCGTGATCTTCACCTTGTCACCGGCCTTGAGGAACCGGACGACGTGACCCTTCTTGGTCTCGTAGTCATGCGGGTCGATCTTCGGCCGAAGCTTCATTTCCTTGATGATGGTGTGCGACTGGTTGCGTCGCGCTTCCCGCGCCTTCTGCGCGGTCTCGTACTTCCACTTGCCGTAGTCCATGAGCTTGCAGACCGGCGGCCGGGCCTCGGCGGCAACCTCGACGAGGTCGAGATCTGCCTCTTGGGCCAGCCGCAGTGCGTCACCAATGGCGACGATGCCAACCTGCTCGCCGTTCGGACCGACCAGCCGGACTTCGGGGACACGGATCCGGTCGTTGATACGGGGTTCGACGCTGATGGGACCTCCTGGTGGTTGCCGTCAATACCGGGTGGTGCGCGCGGGGCCGACATGCTGAAGGCCCCGCACGACGGGCATGCGAGGCCTCGGCGACGCCGGCGCGGACCGCTGACTGTCGCCGGCGGTCATCGACCGGGGACCCGTCGGCCATGTGGTCGATCGGGTGGGAGTCGAGGCTCCGCTTGCTCGGTGGTGCAGTTCCACCTGTGTGGAGAACCACACAGTGCTCGAAACTGTTCCACCGGTCGTGACCCAAGCGTATCAGCGCGGGCTGCTTACCGCCGCCGCGCCGAGCCCGGGCCCGCGATCATGGCGTTACTGACGCACTAACGCCATGATCGACCCGCATTGCTGTCACTAGCGCCATGATCGGCAAGGGGGTGGTCGACGGTGTCGCGGCCGCTGAGCCAGACCCCGCCGACGGTCAGTGTCGCCGCGACCACCGTGACGGCACGCAGCGACGCCCCGGGCTCGGGCCAACTGGCGTCCAAGACGACCGACATGACCAGCTGGCCGGCGACCACGCCGAGGGCAAAGCGCAGCACGCCGAGCACCCGTACGGCGACCGCCCCGATCGCGATGTACGCCGTACCCAGCGGGCCACCGAGGTAGAGCCACCAGGTGCCCGGCCAGCTGCCGGCGTTGATGTCGCCCGCGATGGCGGCCGCCAGCACGAGGGCCAGGGACCCGCCGGCGAACGAGATCAGCGACGCCACCACCGTGTCATCGGCGGCGACCCGCAACTGCCCGTTCGCCGCCTGCTGGGCTGCGGCGGCCGCGCCCGCGGCGAACAAGCCGACAAACAACAGTGGCTCGATGTGCCGGTGGGTCTCGCCGATGGCACCGAGCGCCACCGCGGCCACGACGATCGCCACGCCGCCCAGCCGCCACCGCGTCGCCGGATGGCGGCCGCTCGGCCCGAGGCCGACCCGGTCGACCGCCAGCGCCCCGGCGGTCGTGCCCGCAACCAGGCAGACGCCGGCAAGAGCGACGCCGATCCGCGGCACCGCGTGAGCCGTCACCGCGACCAGCGCCGCGCCGCCCAACCCGCCGAAGAACCACCAGGCGCGGACCGGGGCGCGGCACAGCCGGGCGATCCCACCACGTGCCGCGGGCAGCGCCGCCAGCAGCGGCACCGTGCCGGTGACGAACGACAGCATGGCGGCGGTTAGCGCCGAGCCGACGCGGGTGGTCAGCTCGCCGTTGATCCGCGCTTGCACCCCGACCAACGCGCCGCCGAACACGACCGCTGCCAACGCGGCGCTGCGGCGCCCGGCAGCCGGGCTATTCGACAATCTTGCTGATCGGGAGCTCGAGGATGTCCCGGGCCCCGGCTGCCTTCAGCGCGGGGATCAACGTGTTGACCCCGCGCTTGGGCACGACCGTCTCGACGGCGCGCAGGTCGTCGTGCGCGAGCGGCATCACGGTCGGCGACGCCATCGCCGGCAGCACGTCGACGATCGCGTCGAGCTGGTCGGCCGGCACGTTGAGCTTCAGCAGCACCTTGCCCTGTGCCAGCAATGCGCCCTGCAGCAACAGGTGGATGTCGTCGATCGCCGGCCGCTTGACCGGGTCTTCGGCGGCCTGCCGGTTGGCGAGCAGCTCGGTCCGGCTGGTCAGCAGGGTGTCGATCACCTTCAACCCGGCCTTGCGCAGCGACGAGCCGGTCTCGGTGACGTCGACGATCGCGTCCACGATGTCCGGCACCTTGGCCTCGGTCGCGCCGTGCGAGGTGAACACATTCGCCTTGACACCGTGCTCCTCGCAGAACCGTCGCGTCGTCTCCGGCATCTCGGTCGAGATCCGGACGCCCTCCGGCAGGTCCCGCACCGACTCCCACGGCGATGCCTGCGGCACGGCGAGCACGACGCGGACCACGGCTTCGCCGGCACGGCCGCCGCCGATCTCGCCCAGGCTGACGACGTCGGCGGCGGTCTCGGTCACCCAGTCGCGGCCGGAGATGCCGAGATCGAAGATGCCTTGCTCGAGGTACGTCGGGATCTCCTGCGGCCGCAGGAACCTGACCCGATCGATGCGCGGGTCGTCGATCCGCGCGTTGTAGTCCCGATCGCCGCCGCGGATGACGGTGAGATCGGCGGCGTCGAACAGCTCGATGACTTGCTGCTCCAGTGAGCCTTTCGGCAGGACGAGTGAAAGCACGACGAGAACCTTTCGGCGACAGCGGGCGGACGGCGGCGGGCAGCGGCGGAGCGGGCCCGGTCAGGCCTCGTCCGCCGACGCATGGCGCTCGCCACCGCGCACCTCGCGCAGCACCAGCGCCGTCTCGACCGCAGCCACCGCGGCCTCCCGTCCCTTGTCCTCGCTCGACCCCGGCAAGCCGCACCGGTCCAGGGCTTGCTCCTCGGAGTCGCAGGTCAGCAAGCCGAACCCTACCGGCAGGCAGTGGTCGACCGCGACACGGGTGAGACCGTCGGTCGCCGCCCGGCAGACGTAGTCGAAGTGCGGCGTGCCACCCCGAATCACCACGCCCAGCGCCACGATCGCGTCGTACTGACTGCGGGCCAATGCCTCGGCAGCGACCGGCAGTTCGAACGCGCCCGGCACCCGGATCACCGGAGCGGCGGCAACGTTGCAGTCGGTGAGCGCGCGGCAAGCGCCGTCGAGCAACCCGTCGGTGACGACCTGATGCCAACGGGCCGCGACGACCGCGACCCGCAGGCCGCGCCCGTCGGGTGCCAGACCGGGCGAGCCCTGGCCACTCATTGCTGGTCCGCTCCATCGTCGGCGCCGTCAGCCGCAGCCGGCATCGCGAACGGCGACAACGCCCGCGCCAGCCGCAGCGCGCTGCGCACGGCGGCGGGCTCGAGCCGAGCCGCGCGTTCGCCTACCGCCGCGGGCAGCGCGTCGGCGCTCGCCTCGGTCACCTCGTCGTCGAGCCCGCCGGGCAGACCGGGCAGGTCGTGGCCCATCCGGTCGCGCTTCGTCGTGAGGTAGCGCAGGTTGTCCGCGGTGACCCGCACCGGCACCGGCACCCGGCCGATGATCGACAGGTCGTAGCCCTCCAAGCCGGCCCGCTTCGCCGGGTTGTTGGTGAGCAGCCGCATCGACCGAACGCCGAGGTCGGACAGGATCTGCGCGCCGGTGCCGTACTCCCGCGCGTCCGCCGGCAGCCCCAACGACAGGTTGGCGTCGACGGTGTCCTGGCCTTCATCCTGCAACTGGTAGGCCTGCAGCTTGTGCATCAGGCCGATCCCCCGGCCTTCGTGACCGCGGATGTAGAGCACCACGCCGCGACCCTCCGCGGCGACGGCGGCGAGAGCGGCGTCGAGCTGCGGGCCACAGTCACAGCGCTGGCTGCCGAACACGTCACCGGTCAAGCACTCCGAGTGCACCCGGACCAGCACGTCGTCGCCGTTGCCGAGGTCGCCGCGCACCAGCGCGACGTGTTCGATGCCGTCGATCAGGCTGCGGAAGCCGACCGCGCGAAACTCGCCGTGCGGGGTCGGGATCCGCGCCTCGGCGACTCGCTCGACCTGCCGCTCCGACCGGCGGCGGTATGCGATCAGGTCCGCGATCGCCACCAGGGTCAGCTCGTGCTCGGCGGCGAAGACCTCGAGCTCGTCGAGCCGGGCCATGTCCTCGACGTCCTTCTGGCTGACGATCTCGCACAGCACACCGGCCGGTCGCAGGCCGGCCATCCGGCACAGGTCGACGGTCGCCTCGGTGTGGCCGGCGCGCCGGAGCACTCCCCCGTCGCGGGCGCGCAGCGGCACGACGTGGCCGGGTCGGGTGAAGTCGTCGGCGGTCGACGCCGGGTCGGCGAGCGCCAGCATCGTCAGCGCCCGGTCGTACGCCGAGATGCCGGTGGTCGTGCCGTGCTTGGTGTCGACCGACACGGTGTACGCCGTGCCGCGGCGGTCCTGATTCGTGTGGTACATCGGCGGCAGGTCGAGCCGGTCGCAGTCCGCCTCGGTGAGCGGGACGCAGATGTACCCCGAGGTGTAGCGGACCATGAACGCGACCAGTTCCGGCGTTGCCTTCTCGGCGGCGAAGATCAGGTCGCCCTCGTTCTCGCGATCGGCGTCGTCGACCACGACGACCGGCTTGCCGGCCGCGATGTCGGCGATCGCTCGTTCGACCGCGGCGAAGTCAGCCATCGGTGCCTCGCGTCGCCAGCGCTCGTTCGACGTACTTCGCCAAGATGTCCACCTCGACATTCAGTGCGCTGCCAGGACCCCGGCGGCCCAGGGTGGTGCGCTGCAGCGTCTCCGGGATCAGGCACACCGTGATGGCGCTGCCGGCGACCGCCGCGACGGTGAGGCTCACCCCGTCGAGCGCCACCGAGCCCTTGGCCACGACATACGGCGCCAGCTCGTCGGGCAGGGTCACGTCGACCTCATCCCAGTGCTCCGACGGGCGGCGCGCCGCCACGGTCGCGACACCGTCGATGTGACCTTGCACGATGTGGCCGCCGAGCCGGGTCGTCGGCGTCACTGCCCGCTCGAGGTTGACCGCCTCGTCCGCGGCCAACGCGCCGAGTGTCGACCGCCGCAGCGTCTCCTGCATCACGTCCGCGGTGAAGCCGCCGGCGGAGACGTCGGCCGCCGTCAGGCAGACGCCGTTGACGGCGACCGAGTCGCCCGGGCGTACGTCGTCGAGCACCGGGCTGGCGATGCTCAGCCGGACCGCATCGGGCAGCGGCTCGAGTGCGGTGACCCGCCCCAAGGCTTCAATGATTCCGGTGAACATCAGGCCGGCTCCGGCTCCACCTGCGTGGTGATCCGTACGTCGGCGCCGACCCTGACGACTTCGGCGAGATGCAGCCGTGGGGCCGCGCTCAGCGTCGCGACGCCGATGTCGGCGAGCGCAGACGGGCCCGCGCCGAGCAGCACCGGGGCGAGGTAACCGACCACCCGGTCGACCAGGCCGAGCCGCACAAAGCCGGCAGCCAGCCGGGCCCCGCCTTCGAGCAACACGGACCGGACCTCGCGCTCGTACAGCGCCGTCAGCAATGCCCTGAGGTCGATCCGCTGGTCCGCCGTCGGCAGTTGCACCACGGTCGCGCCGGTCGCCTCCAAGGCCGAGACCGCCGCTGGTTCGGCGACGTCACCGACGGCCAGCAGAGTGCTCGCCGTGGCGTCGATGACCCGAGCGTCGACCGGGGTGCGGGCATGGGTGTCGACGACCACCCGCAGCGGTTGCCGCTGCGCCGGCCAGTCGCGCACGGTCACCTGCGGATCGTCGGCGAGCACCGTGCCGATGCCGACCACGACGGCGTCGACCATGGCGCGCTCGCGGTGGACGTCGACGCGCGCCTCGGGTCCGGTGATCCATCGGCTGGTGCCGTCGGCGGCGGCGATCCGGCCGTCGGCACTGGCGGCGTACTTCCAGGTGACGTAGGGGCGGCCGCGCCCGACGGCGGTCAGCCATGGCTGCAGCTCGCGGCGCACCGCGTCGGCCAGCACGCCGACGGCGACGTCGACGCCCTGGTCGCGCAGCAGGCCCGCGCCGCCCCCGGCCTCCGGGCTCGGGTCACCGGTCGCCATCACGACTCGGCGGATGCCGGCGCCGGCGATCGCCGTGGTGCACGGACCGGTGCGGCCGTGGTGCCGGCACGGCTCCAGCGTGACGACCAGGGTCCCGCCGTGGGCGCGCTCGCCGGCCGCGCGCAGCGCCACGATCTCGGCGTGTGCCCCGCCGGCCGGTTCGGTCGCGCCTTCGCCGACGACGACGCCGTCAGCGTCGAGCACGACGGCACCGACGTGCGGATTCGGGTTGGTGGTGCCAGCGACGGACGCGGCCAGCTCGAGGGCGCGCCGCATCGCGGCTTCCTCGCTCGGGCTCGTCATGCCGTCCTCCGTCGGTCGCTGCCCCAGCAACCGGGCCGACGGGACGGACGCGAACGGGACGTCGCGGGCCAGGCTCGCGACACCGCTCGCGCGCTGCCTCCCATCCGGACTGTCACCGTCGGTCCTGGAGTCACACCAGGTCCACCGGCCGATGGATTCGGCCGGGTCGCGGACTTCGAATGGCGCCGGAGCGCCACCCGTCACCGCCGGCTCGGGCTTTCACCGATCCCGGAGCGCGCGGGGCGTTCCCCACCATTGTGCACCCCGGCCGGCGTCGTGTCCGCTGCCGCGGGCACGCCGTCGGCGCGCCGGTCGACCGCGACGACCGACCCGGGCCTGGCCTTCGCAACCGACTTCATCTCGTTGGCGACGGCGACCACGTCGCGGTAGTCGGCGTAGTCGCGATGCCGCGTCGTCGCCACTCCGATCGAGACGGTAGCCAGCGGATGCCGGCGCTCCACGCCACGCCGGTCGACGACCACGAGGTAGCCGTTGGCGACGTCGGCCGCATCGTGCAGCGCGACCACACCTTCGTCGAACTGTTCGATGGCCTTCGCCCCCAGCGACTCGATCTGCTCCGGCGTGGATACGACGACGAAGTCGTCGCCGCCGACGTGGCCGAGCAGCGGCGGCGGAGGTCCGGCCGACGCCGCCGCGACCCGCAGCGCGGCCGCCAGCAGCAAGATCACCTCGTCGCCGCGCATCCAGCCGTAGCGGTCGTTGAACGCCTTGAAGTTGTCGAGGTCGACGTAGCCGACCGCGAGCGGCTCCCCGGCCGCGAAGCGCCGCTTGATCTCCGCGTTGATCCGGTGGCTGCCCGGCAGCCCGGTCAACGGCGAGACGGCGCGAAGCTCGGCGTTGCGGGCAAGCAGCGCCCGCACGCGTGCGACCAGCTCGAGACTGTCGAACGGCGTCGCGAGGAAGTCGTCGGCGCCAGCCGTCAGCGCGGCCGCGACCGCTTGCGGTGACGCCGCCCCACCGAGCAGCACGACCGGCACCCCCGCGCCGTTCGCGGTCTGCCGGAGCCGGCGGACCAATGCCGCACCGCCGTCGGGCGGCAAGGCGCCGGCGACGACGGCAAGACCCGGCGCGCTTTCCCGAAGCGTCGCCATCGCGGTCTCGGCATCAACCGCCTCGACGACCCCGAACCCTTCGGCAGTCAGGACTCGTTTGGCGAACCGCACGACCGCGACGTCGGCGCCGGCGAGCAAGATGCGCGTCACGGCGCGCCGGCGGCCGACTCCTCGCTCGATCCGTGCCACCACGAGCCGGCCGCCGCCGCGGTCGCCCGCTCCCGCAACCGGCGGACCGAGGCCGCCGGGTCGTCGGATTGATACACCGACGAGCCCGCCACGAAGACGTCCGCCCCTGCGGCCGCGCAGCGCTCGATCGTCTGCTCGTCGACGCCGCCGTCGACCTGGAGCCAGACCCGATGCTCGCCGTCACGGAGCAGCTCCCGCGCGCGGCGGATCTTCGGCAGCGTGACGTCCAGGAACGCCTGCCCACCGAAGCCGGGCTCGACCGTCATGATCAGCACGGTGTCGATCTCTGGTAGCAGGTCGGCGTACGGCTCGATCGGGGTCGCGGGCTTGATGCCCAGGCCGGCGCGTGCTCCGGCCGCTCGCAGCGCCCGTGCGAGCCGCACCGGGGCGTGGGCGGCCTCCGCGTGGAAGGTCACGCTGCGGGCGCCGGACTCGGCGTAAGCGGGCGCCCAGCGGTCCGGGTCCTCGATCATCAGGTGGCAGTCGAGCGGCAGCGGCGTGTGCTTGAGCAGCGCCTCGACGACCGGCAGGCCGAGCGTCAGGTTGGGCACGAAGTGGTTGTCCATGACGTCGACATGGATCCAGTCGGCGTCGTCGCGGACCGCGGCCACCTCGTCGGCCAACCGCGCGAAGTCGGCCGACAGGATGCTCGGCGCGATCTGCACGATGCCGCCTTCGCTCGTGAGCCGGTTTCGCCGGTGAGCCTAGTGGGTGCGGCGCAGCGGAGCGATGAACATCGCGTCCGTGCCGTGGCGGTGCGGCCACAGCTGGACGTGTGGTCCGGCGCCGAGTGCGGGCACTCCCGGCAGCAGCGTGAGGGCGTCCACCGGCGCGACGTCCGATCGCTGGCCGGTGACTTCGGCAACTACCCGTTTCGTCTCGTCGAGGTGCGGCGAGCAGGTGGCGTAACAGACGATGCCGCCGACCCGGGTGGCTGCGATGGCGGCGGTCAACAGCTCGACCTGCAGGCCGTGCAGCCGCGGCAGGTCCGACGGCTGCCGTCGCCAACGCGCCTCGGGCCGCCGGCGCAGCGCCCCGAGCCCGGAGCAGGGGGCGTCGAGCAGCACCCGGTCGAACCGGTCGGCCGGCCACGCCGGCCGGGTGCTGTCGGCGACGACGGTGACGACGTCGGATGTGGCCGCACTGTCGCGGACCAGCCGGGCGCGGTGCGGATGCAGGTCGGCGGCGAGCAGCCGGCCGCCGTCGGGCAGCAGGCCGGCGAGGATCGCGGTCTTGCCGCCCGGCCCGGCGCAGGCGTCGAGCCAGCGCCGGTCGTCCCCGTCGATCGGCGCGGTGGTCGCCGCCAGCGCCACCAGCTGGCTGCCCTCGTCCTGCACGGCCGCCCGCCCGTCGCGCACGGCCGCGAGGTCGGCCGGGTTGCCGCCGGCCAGCCGGACGGCGTACGGCGACCAATTCCCCGCGGTCGCCGATGGCCCGGCCGCCGCGAGCAGCTCGGCCCGGTCGATCCGGCCGGGTCGGGCGACCAGGTGGACGGTCGGCGCCGCGTCGGTGAGGGCCTGGTCGAGCTCGGCCGCATCGTCGCCGAGCGCGTCCGCGATGGCCCGCGCGATCCACTCCGGGTAGCCGCGCTCGAACGCCAGCCGCGGGATCGGGTCGGCCGGCGCGAGCCGTTCCACCCACGTCGTCCAGGGATGCGCGGTCACGCGCCGCAGCACGGCGTTGACCAGGCCGGTCGGCCGGGGTCCGACGACCGCGCGGCACAGCTCGACGGTGGTGGAGACTGCGGCGTGCGGCGGGACCCGGGTGTGCAGCAGCTGGTAGGCGCCGAGCCGGAGCAGCGCCCGGACCGGCGGATCCAGCCGAGCCGGGTCCCGGTCAGCCGCGGCGGCGACGACGACGTCGAGACCGCCCTGCCGGCGCAGCGCGCCATAGGTCAGCTCGGTCGCGAGCGCCGCGTCGGCGCCGGACAGGCCGCGTTCCCGGAGCAGCCGGGGCAGCAACAGGTTGCTGTAGGCGCCCTCGACGTCGACCGCCAGCAGGACGTCATACGCCGTCAACCGCGCACCGTCGGCGAAGCCGCGGCGGCGTCGCGGAGTGGCGGTCACTCGAACCGATCGCCGTCGGCCAGCCGCGCCCCCCGGGCCCAGTCGGCGGCCGGCATCGCCGCCCGCCCGGCGGGGCGGACCCGGTCCAGCGCGACCGGCGTCGACCCGCTGCCGACCACGACCTGCTCGCTGCCGTGGTCGCCGACGACAATGACTGCTCCCGGCGGCAAGCCGGGCCCGGATGGCGCCGGCCGCACCGGCCCGACGCCGAGCCGCTGGCCGCGGAACGTGGTCCACGCACCCGGTCGGGGCGTGCACGCCCGGACCAGCCGGTCGATGTGCTGGGCCGGCTGCGACCAGTCGATCTGCGCGTCCGCCGGCGTCAGCTTGGCCGCGATGCTGACGCCGTCCTCGGGCTGCGGCACCGGTGACAGCGTGCCATCGGCGATGCCGTCGATGGTGTCGACCAGCAGCCGGGCGCCAGCGACGGCCAGTCGGTCGAACAGGTCGCCGGCGGTGTCGCGCGGGCCGATCGGTTCGGTGAGTACGCCGAAGACCGGGCCGCTGTCGAGGGCTTCCTCGATCCGGAAGGTCGTCGCACCGGTCACGTCGTCACCGGCCAGCACGGCGCGCTGGACCGGCGCGGCGCCGCGCCAGGCCGGGAGCAGCGAGAAGTGCAAGTTGATCCAGCCGTGCGGCGGGATGTCGAGCGCGGCGCGCGGCAGCAGGCCGCCGTAGGCGACGACCGGGCAGCACTCCGGCGCGATCTCCCGCAGCCGCTCGAGAAAGTCCGGGTCGGACGGCTTCGGCGGGGTGAGGACCTCGATGCCGGCGTCGGCGGCGCGCAGCTTCACCGGGCTCGGCCGGGCGTGCCGGCCCCGGCCGGCGACGGCGTCCGGGCGGGTGACGACCGCGACCACCTCGTGCCGCGGGCTGGCGAGCAGCGCCTCGAGCGACGGGACGGCGACCTCCGGCGTACCCGCAAACACCAGGCGCACGGCCGACCCCGCGACCTAGAGCGCGAGCCCGTTGGTGGCGTGCGGCGAGACCTTGACGACCGGGCGTTCGGTCTGCCCGAACCACTCCGCCTCGCGGATCGCCCGCAGCGCCTCGGCGCGGACCTCGGGGTCGAGCCGGTCGACGAAGAGCACGCCGTCGAGGTGGTCGACCTCGTGCTGGAAGCATCGCGCCAGCAGGTCACTGCCGCTGACCGTGACGGGTTCGCCGTACATGTCAAAGCCGGTGGCGATCACCGACTGCTTCCGCCGGGTCGGGAAGTTCAGCCCCGGGATCGACAGGCAACCCTCGTCGCCTTCCTGGTCCTCGTCGCCGACGACCCGCAGCACCGGGTTCACCAGGTGTCCGCCCACGTCGTCGACGTGGTAGGTGAACACCCGCAAGCTGACGCCGAGCTGCGGCGCGGCCAGCCCGACGCCGGGCGCCTCGAGCATCGTCGCCGCCAAGTCACTGACCAGGTTGCGCAGCTCCTTGTCGAACGTCGTCACCGGCTCGGCCGGCGTGGTCAGCACCGGGTCACCGAACAGTCGGATCGGTCGAACGGGCACGCGCTACTCCAGGTCGTCAGGCGGGACTCACCATGCTAGGAGCACCGCCGGCGTCGGCTACCCGAGCACGAGCGGGTCCAGCTCGACCTTCACCGGGTGCGCCGACTTGCGGGCGCTGCGGGTGGCTTGCGCCGCTTTCAACGCCGCGGCCAGGGCGGTGCCGTCGCGGCGGGGCACGCGGATCAGCACGCGTTCCGCGCCGGCGTCCCGCGACTCCGGCACCGGCACCGGACCGAGCAGCTCCGCCGCCGCAGGCAGCTCGAGGCCGTCCAGCACTTCGTGGACGCCGTCCGGCGCGCCGGTGACCGCCGCGACCCGGCCCGCCGGCGGCAGGTGCAAGCTGGCACGGTCGGCCAGCTCGCGTTCGGCGTGCCAGGCCGGCTGCCAGCGCACCAGCGCCTGCACCGGCCGCAGCTCCGCCGGCGCGACCACGACCACCCGCCCGCCTGATGCCGCGTTGCGCGCCAGTGCCGCGGCGGCCAGCCAGCGGCGGAGCGCCTCTTCACCCGCCCGCAGGTCGGGCCGCGACAGCAGCAGCCAGCCGTCGAGCAGCAGCACGGCGGCGTACCCGCCGGGAGCGACCGGCTCGGCCCCCGGCGTGGCGACCACCAGCGCCGGCTCGTCGTCGACCTGGTCGAGCACCGAGCCGCCGCCGGAGGTTCGGACCGGTACGCCGGGAAACGCCCGGCCCAGCTCCTCGGCGGTTCGCCGGGTGCCGACGATCGCGGCTCGCAGCTCGGTGCCGCCGCACTCCCGGCAGTGCCATCCGGTCGCCAC
>DASZPL010000028.1:0-16356 GCA_035550315.1 Mycobacteriales bacterium
AGCCACCGGGCTGGCGACCCGCTTCTACCAGGCGTCCTCGTCGGAGATGTTCGGCGCCACGCCGCCGCCGCAGGACGAGAACACCCCGTTCCATCCGCGCTCGCCGTACGGCGCCGCCAAGGTCTACGCCTACTGGATCACCCGCAACTACCGCGAGGCCTACGGCATGTTCGCGGTCAACGGCATCCTGTTCAACCACGAGTCACCGCGCCGCGGCGAGACCTTCGTCACCCACAAGATCACCCGCGCAGCCGCGGCGATCGCGGCCGGGCTGCAGGACGAGGTCTACCTCGGCAACCTCGACGCGGTCCGCGACTGGGGTTACGCACCGGAGTACGTCGAGGCCATGTGGCGGATGCTGCAGTGCGACGAACCGACCGACTTCGTGGTCGCGACCGGCCAGCCGTACACCGTGCGCGACTTCGTGCAGTTCGCCTTCGAGCACGCCGGCTTGGACTGGGAGAAGCACGTCCGGTTCGACGAGCGCTACCTGCGGCCCTCCGAGGTCGACGCGCTGATCGGTGACGCCAGCAAGGCCGAGCAGCTGCTCGGCTGGAAGCCGCAGGTACTGACGCCCGAGCTCGCCCGGATCATGGTCGACGCCGACCGCGAGCTACTCGCCAAAACCCACGAGGCCACCCACGGCCACGACTGACCCGAACCGTCCATCCGCCCGACACGCTCCGGCGATCATGGCGTTAGTGACCGGTTTTGCCGGCGATCATGGCGTTAGTGCGTCACTAACGCCATGATCCCCGCCAAGGCTGAGCCGCAAGCCGGTCGCCGATCGCCCCGCAGGTGCGAAAAGTTGGCGGAGGGGGCAGGCTTGGGGCCATGAGAGTCCACCGGGTCGCCTCCGCCGCCGCGCTGCTCGCCGCGGCACCGCTCGTCGCCTGGTCCGTCGGGGTGCCAACCGCTGCCGGCTCGACGGCGCAACGCTGCCTCCACCTGCCGCTCGGTCCGCACTGTCACAGCACGACGATCGTGCGCGGGACCGTCGCGCGGCGCGCCAACACCCTGGTCGTGAAGGCGACGATCCGCCCGGCGGGGCACCGCACGTTGCAGCTGCAGATGCGCGACGCCGGCGATTGGCAGACGATCGCGGTGGATCGCGCCGACGCCACCGGCCGCGCCACCGTGACCGCGGGCTTCCCGCCGGCGTACCGCCGGATCCCGCTGCGGGTGCAGGTGCTGCCGACGCTGCATCACATCTCCGCGGTTAGCGGCATCTTCCATTGGCACCCGCGGCCCACGCCGGGTGCGGCGTTTGACAACGCACCCGCCTACGACCGCCCGCTCCACGCGGGCATCACGGAGCTGTCGGCGCTCTGGCGGACCCGATTGCTGCACCTGATCAACTCGGATCGCCGCGCCCATGGCCGCAACAACGTTCACTGGCAGACCTGCGAGGTCGACCACGCCAACCGGCTGGCGCAGCGGATGGCCCACGCCCACGCCAAGATCACCGGCGAGATCCCGAACTGCGCGACCACCGGCCAGGCGATCGGTACGGCGACCGGCAGCATCTACCCGGTCGTCAACGGCCACGACCCGATCACGCCGGCGTCGATCTACGGCGCGCTGCTTCGCAGCTCGACCAACCAGCGATTGCTGCGCGGGCCGGCACCGGCCAACTCGATCGGGATCGGCGCCTGGTGGGCACCGGCACGCGGTGCCGCCAAGCCGATGCTCGCGGTGGTCGTCAACATCGGCGAGGTCACCGCCGGCTGACGGCGGCTCAGAACCGCCAGGCGATCGAGCGATGACCGCCGGGCGCGTAGTACAGCGTGCCGTGGGTGTGACTCACGTCGAAGGTCAGCTTCTTGTTGCTCAACCGCTGACCGGGTGAGAGCTGGGTGGTGTCGAGTTGCGTGGGCGCCCCCGAGAACGGTGCTGCCCCGTCGTCGGTGGTGACCTTGCCCTGGCCCTGGATCTCGACGTAGAAGTCGAGCCGCTCGATCACGATCAGCGTGCGGCCGGTGTCACTGATGGTGAGCGGGAACGTCACGTAGTGACCGTGCTCGGGCCCATAGCCGTAACTGCTGGACAGCCGAGTGGTCGACAGGCTCGGCTTGCCGGCGGTAATCGACAGCGCGGCGCCGCCCGACGAGGCGGTGAGCGTCGCGCCCTTGCCGATAGCGAGCACGGGGTAGTTGCGGATCCGGGTCTTCGTCGGCCCCGGCTTGGTCACCTTGGTGGTGACGGTCGTGGTCGGGCCCGGCGTCACCTTGGTGTGCGTGCACGCCGTGGCGGTGAGCGCGATGGTTCCGGCGGCGACGGCAAGCCATCGAACCGCGCGGACCCGATGCATAGATGATCAGGTTACTGGCCGGTCGCTGACGGCGCTGCCCTCCATCGGCTGCACCGGCGTCGGACCCGTCGGGTACGCCGGCGGCACCGGCTGGCGCGGGCGCGGCCCGACCGCCGCCGCGAGCACCGCGCTGTTGGGCACCGACAGCGGGCCTTCCGGCGTCTGCAGCTCGACGTACACCATGCCCATGCCGGTCACCACCCCGCTGAGCTGGCCACCCAGTGCGCCGGCGACCACGACAACCGTGTCGCCGATGCGAAACGGCCGGGTGAGCAACAACACGATGCCGGCGAAGATGTTGCCGAGCGACTGTTGCAGCGCGATACCGAGGATGACGCCGGTCAGTGCGCCGCCGAGCACCAGGTGGCCGATCGGGACGTCGAGCAGGCCGAATGCGACCAGCAACGCGGCTAGATAGCCGACCAGCGTGATCGCCCAGCGGATGACGGCGGAGTGGCCGACGCCGGCCCGCCGGCTGAGCAGCCGGTGGGTCTCGTTGGCCGTGCTGCGGATCGCAATCACCGCGAACACCAGGAAGGCCGCCGTGCCCGCCCAGGCGATCACCCGCTCGTGCAGCGTGGCGCCGTGAATGTTGCCGGCCGCGCCGGTGACCACCAGCGCCGCGATCGCGACCGCACCTGCGGCGATCGCCAATCGCAAGTCGACCGGCGCCGCAGTGACGACCGCGCGGGAGCGGGCCGCCGCATCGGTCACGGTGTCGCGTCTAATCCACAGGCGCACCCGGGAGGCCTACCCAGCCCGAGCCGATGGTCACCTCAGCTGCCGGGACGCAGCCATCGGTAGCCGGGATGTACGCCGGGGGTCAGTCCCTGCTCGTCGGCGATCCGCCGCAGCAGCGACTTCAACTGGCTGTGCTCGGCCGCGGTCAGCGATGCGGTGAGCGCCGCCTCCGCCTGCTCGGCCAGCCGGTACACCTTCTCCATCGTCCGCCGGCCGGCCGGCGTGAGGTGGAGCTGGTGCGCTCGGCGATCGTTCGCGTCGGGCCGTCGTTCAACCAGTCCGCGCTCTTCGAGCTCATCGACCAGCGCCACCATCCGGCTGGGGGGCATCCCGAACTGCTCGGCGAGTGCCTGCTGCCGGCGACCCGGTTCCCGGCCGATCGCTCCCATCAGGCCCACGTGGGCGGGCCCGATTCCCAACGGCTCCAGCGCCCGGTGAAATTGCACGGCCGAATGCGCGCCCAGCTGGGAGAGTAAGAAGCCCAGCCCGAACAGCCGCTCGCCAGCGGCGATCCGAGCCGAACGCGGTTCTGTCACAACTCGATAATACAGTTTGCTGAATCGTTCATGTTGTGAAACATTGTTCCCGTGACCGATCTGACCTACGACGAAACCGTAAGCACCCCGCCGCCCGTCACCCAGCGGCCGCGCGGCCTCGGCCGGTTGGCCGAGTTCGTGCTCCGTCATCGGCGGTGGGTCGTGATCGGCTGGCTCATCGTCCTGGTGGCCGGTGCCCCAGCCGCGAAAGTTGTGTCCGGCCGGTTGTCGGTCGACTTCTCGCTGCCCGGGCAGCCGGGCTACGAGACCGCGAAGCACCTCGACGCGATCTACGGACCCAACAGTGGTCTGGTCTCGCCGACGATCGCCGTCGTCACCGCGCCTGACGGCCAGCAGGCCGCCGACCAGGCGCAGCAGCTAACCGCGGCCGGACAGGCGATCACCGCCGCCAACCCGTCGTACCGCGTCGTCGACTACGGCAACACCCACGACCCGAGGTTCATCGGCAAGGACGGCCGCACGACCATCGCGATGGTCTTCACACCGATGCCAACCTCCTTCAGCGCGCCCGACCCAGGGCCCAGGATCGAACGTGCCGTCAAGGCCGCCCTCCCCGGCTGGCAGGTCGGCGTCACCGGCCTGCAGCAACTCGCGAGCGGCGGCGACAGCAACGGGCCCGGCGTCCTGGCCGAGACATTGATCGGTGGCGCCGGTGCGCTGATCGTGCTGGCGTTCGTGTTCGCGTCGTTCCTCGCGCTGCTGCCGATGCTGATCGCCGCGGTCTCGATCCTCGCGACGTTCCTCATCGTGCTCGCCCTCACGACCGTCACCGAGGTGTCGTTCATCGTCGAGTTCCTGGTGGCGCTGGTCGGGCTGGGTGTCGCGATCGACTACAGCCTGCTGCTCGTCACCCGATGGCGGGAAGAACGCGAGCGCGGCCGCGACAACCACGACGCGGTCGTCAAGGCGGTCGAGACCGCCGGCCACACCGTCGCCGTGTCCGGCCTGACGGTCGGCATCGGCCTGCTCGCCCTGATCGTGCTGCCGGTGCCCGGGTTGCGCAGCGTCGGCATCGGCGGCGTGCTGATCCCGCTGGTGTCGGTGGTGGTCGTGCTCACGTTGCTGCCCGCCGTGCTCGGCGGGGTCGGGCCGCGGTTCGACTGGCCCCGGGTCCGCCACGAGCGGGAGGCCAGCCGGGTCTGGACCCGCTGGGCCCGCGCCGTGGTGCGCTGGCGGTGGGCCGGTGCCACGCTCGCCGCGGCCATCCTCGCGATCCTGATCGTCCCCGTCTTCGGCTTGAAGGTCGGCGAGACCAGCGTCGACGCGCTGGCCAAGAACGGCGCCGCCCACGACGCCTACGTCCGCATGACCACGCAGGGCATCAGCCCGGGCATGCTGACGCCGCTCGAGGTGCTGACGAATGCGGGCAGCTCCAACGCCGCGGTCACGGCGGCGAAGTCCGCGAGCGGCATCACGACCGCGGTGCTGCCGAGCGGTTCGCAGTGGTCGCGAGCCGGCACGGCAGACGTGGTTGCCGTCCCGAACGTGGTCACCGTGAACAACGACACGCTGGCCCCGGTCCGGGCGCTACAAGCCAAGGTCACCGACATGCCGGGCGTCCGCGGGGTGACCGGCGAAGGACCGGTGCAGCAGGACTACAGCCACGCCGTCTTCGGCAACTTCCCGCTGATGTTCGCGCTGATCGCGATCGCGACGCTGCTGCTGCTGATGCGGGCGTTCCGCTCGGTGACGCTGGCCATCAAGGCGGTCGTGCTCAACCTGGTGTCGATGGCCGCAACGTTCGGCTTCCTGACCTGGTTCTGGCAGAGCGGACACGGCTCGAACGCGATCTTCGGCGTACCCGCCACCGGCGCAATCACGTTCTGGATCCCGCTGATGGTGTTCGCCTTCCTGTTCGGCCTGTCGATGGACTACGAGGTGTTCATCCTCAGCCGGGTCCGCGAGGAGTACGACGGCCACGACAAGGGCGGCAACGCGACCGACGCCGCCGTGGTCGAAGGCCTCGGCCGCACCGGCCGGCTGGTGACCAGCGCCGCGCTGATCCTGTTCCTCGCGTTCGCGTCACTGGCGTCAGCGCCGGACACCGACGTGCGGGTGCTCGCGACCGGGTTGGGCGTGGGCATCCTGCTCGACGCCACGGTCGTGCGGGCGTTGCTGGTGCCTGCGCTCGTGTCGCTGCTGGGGCGGTGGAATTGGTGGTTGCCGCGCCCGATCGCGCGCGTCCTGCGCGTCGCTCCTAGCGAAGCGGCGTAGGGGGCGGCGACGGAGGCACCGCTCGCAGCTGGCGATGAGAGTCCTTCGGACTTCATCACACGCTGCTCCGCGGTCCCTCCCTCGCCGCCTTGCGGCATCGGGCGTCGCGGCGCGCTGGTTGCGTCGATCGGCTTGGTGTTTATACCGGGGTGCTGATGCCTACTCCGCCTCGCGTCGTGGCGCCGTACCTCGCGATTTCGGCGGGCAGGTCGAGGGGGCGGAGTTGGGTGCGGGCGGCCAGGGCGTCGGCGGTTAGCTGGTCGGCGGGGATGATCCAGGCCACCTCGAACTCCAAGCCGTCGGGGTCCTTGGCGTAGAGGCTCTTCGTCGTGCCGTGGTCGGTGGCCCCGACGAGGGCGCCGGCCTGGGACAGGACTTTGGCCAGGCGGTCGAGTTCGTCGAGGGTGTCGACTTCCCAGGCCAGGTGGTAGAGGCCGACGGTGGAGCGGCCGGCCAACGACGGGCCGGCGTCGCGGCCGATCTCGAAGAGGCCGAGGTCGTGGTCGTTGGTCGAGCCGGGCGCGCGGAGGAACGCGGCGCCGGTGAAATTCGCCGGCGTCATCTCGTCGATCCGGCGGAAGCCGAGGACGTCCGTGTAGAACGCGACGCTGCGCTTCAGATCGCTGACATAGAGGACGGCGTGGTTGAGCCGGGTGATGCCCATGCCGTCGAGCCTAGGAAGTTGTCAGCGGTTGCGGGGGCGATAGCCCCCGCAACCGCTGACAACCCGTGGGCTCAGCCGCCGGCGCCGGCGTACTTCGCGGTGTGGACGAGCTGGTGCTTGACGTGACGGAACTCGTTGCTGTGCAGCCCCTTCACTGTGATCGGACCCGCGGCGAAAACGCCGACCTGGTCGTTCTTGATGATGTTGTCCGAGATGGTGATCGTCAGCTTGAGAACGTCGCCGAGGTAGATGCCGGTGGTGCGCTTGTCACCGGCGTCGGTCCGCAGGTTGTTCTTGCCGATCACGTTGTCTCGGATCACGTTGCCGGAGAAGTTCGGGCCGGGCGCGTGCACGTGCATCGCGAACCCGCCATGCCCGTTCTGGACCATCCGGTTGCCCTCGATCTTGTTGTTGTAGACACCGCCGTTGGGCGTCGGGTCGGCGAGGATGATGCCGCTGCCGGCGGAAGCATCCGGCGCCGTCGGTGTCGACAGCCCGTTGCGGTTCGACGTGTTGCCGATCACGACGTTGTTGAACACGCCCGCGCCCGAGTGGTCGGCGAGCGCGATGCCGCAGCCACCGCCGTTGCGGTTGGTGACGTTGCCCGAGATCCAGTTGTGGGATGACGGGCCACCGAGATCGTCGGAGACGTTGATGCCGACGCCGATGTTGTCCGAGGCGTTGTTGCCCGACACGACGGTGTTGTTGCTGCTGTTGACGTCGATGCCGGATCCACCGTTCGCGGTTGTCACGTTGCCGACGATCACGTCGTGGTCGCTGGGTACCGGGCTGCCGTTGACGAATCCGCCGGTGACGATGCCGTCGCCCGGCGCGCTCGTGGCCTCGTCCGCTTGGGCGTTCTTCACGGTGAGCCCGGTCACCGTGCTGTACGACGCGGCGAGTCCGACCCCATAGGGCGCTCCGGTCGCGTCGATCACAGCTCCCGGCATCCCCTGCAACGTCAGCTGCCGGTCGACGGTCACGCTCTCGGTGTAAGTACCTGCGCAGACGACGACGGTTCCGCCGGCCGGTGCGGCCGCAACCGCGGCACCGATGGTGGCGAAGCCGGCATCAGCGCAGGACGTGTCCTGGTTGCTGCCGCCGCCGCTGGGCGAGACGTAGCTGGTCGCCGAGTTCGGCGGATCGGCCTGCGCGGCCGACGCCATCGCGGCGACGCAGCCGGCGGCCGCGACGACCGCGACCGACGTACGAATGAATGTGGGTTTCATCAGACCCCCGTATCTGTTGGATGTAGCTGGAATCTATCCATGCGCGGCACGGTAGTGCCGTACGCCATCGCGGACCTCCTTGGTCAGCCGACCTTCGGCGACCAGCAGTTCCAGATGTGCACCGGTCTCGCTGATCGCGAGGAACTGGTTGAACGGGTCCAGTTCCTCGAGCCGGCGTTCGCGACGGGTCCAGGGGATCGCGGTCGCCGCTGCGGCCGCGGTGTCGGCGCCCGCCCGGATCGCGGCTTCGGTCGCATCGAGCCGGGCGCGATGGTGCTCGACCAGCTCGTCGACGCGGGCGTGCACGCTGTCGGTCACCGCGCCGTGCGCGGGCAACAAGGTCGCATCGGGACGGCTGCGCACGATCGCGAGCGAGTGCAAGAAGGCACCGAGCGGGTCCGGGGCCAGCGCCGGCTCGAACCCGATCGACGGCGTGATCGTCGGCAGCACGTGGTCGCCGGCGAACAGCAACTGGTGTTCGGTGTCGTGGAACACGACGTGGCCCCGGGTGTGACCGGGCGTCGGCACCACCTCGAGGTTGCGCCCGTTGTTGGCGATCACGTCGCCGGCATTGAGCCAGTCGTCCGGCGCCTCCCAGTGCTCGGCGTCGGGGTGCGCGCCCAGTCGCCGCGCAAGGTCTTCCGCCAGCTCGTGCGCGCCCAGCGCGTGCAGGTGGCTCACCTGCTCCTCCGCCGTCTGCCGGCCGGGCTTCAGCATGGTGTCGAGCGACCAGTGCTCTTCTGCTCCGAGCGAGACCCGGGTGCCGAACTCGGCGCGCAACCGCAGCGCCTGCCCGTAGTGGTCGCGGTGCAAGTGGGTGACCAGGAACCGCTCGATCTCTGCCAGCGTTGTGCCGATCCGCTTCAGGCCGTCGGCGAGCAGGTCATACGCCTCGGGGATCGCCCAGCCGGAGTCGATGACGACCGGTCGGTCCTCACCGGTGACGGCGTAGACGTTGACCGCCCGCAGCCCGTCACCGGGCAGCGGCAGCGGGATCCGGTAGACCCCGGTGGCCACTTCCTCGACCCCCGGGTCCGTCCAATGAGGCGCGGCCACGATCCCTGTCTACACGGCGCGCCGAGACGGCGACCCCACCGGGCCACCCAAGACGCGGCGGCTGTAGTCGTTGGCGAACACCCCGTCGGGGTCGAGCCGCGCGCGCACCGCCTGGAAACGGTCCCACTCCGGATAGCGCTCGCGCAGCGTCGCCGCCGACTGGTAGTGCCGCTTCCCCCAGTGCGGCCGCCCGCCGTACGAATCCATGATCGCCTCGACCGCCCGGAAGTAGGTCTCGAACTCCATCCCGCAGAACTGGTGCACGGCGATGTAGCCGGTGTCGCGGCCGTACGCCGTCGACAGGAACGCCTCGTCGGGAGCGGCGAACCGCACCTCGAGCGGGAACAGAATCGGCAGCGCGCGGTCCTCGACCAGCCGCATCACCCGCTCGACGGCCTCCCGCACGCACTCTCGCGGGATCGCGTACTCCATCTCGGTGAACCGCACCGCCCGGGTCGTCGCGTAGACCTTGTACGCCCGGTCCTCGACGTCGTTCGTCGACATCGCGCCGGCCACCAGCCGGTTCAGCCGCGGCGCCAACCGCGGCATCATCCGGCCGGTGCGGCAGACCAGACCGAGCACGCGGTTCTCGAGGACCTCTTCCTGCACGTAACGCCGCCAGTGCGGCGGGGGCGACGGCGGGTCGGCGCTGCGGCGGGTGCTGCGAGTGAGCGCGACGTCGGTGTAGGGCCAGACGAAGAACTCGAAGTGGTCGTTGCCATCGACGTGCTCGTCCAGCCGCGCCAGCGTGTCGGCCAGCGGCAGTGGCTCGTCGTGGCGGTGCAGCGTGTAGAGCGGGACGCACTGGATCGTGACGGCCGCGATCACACCGAGCGCACCGATCGAGACCCGCGCCGCGAGGTAGCCCTCCTCGTCGGTCTCCGGCGACAGGTCGAGCACGTCGCCACTCGCCGTCACCAGCCGGATGCCGACGATCTGCGCGGACAGGTTGCGCAGCCGCACGCCGGTCCCGTGCGTGGCGGTCGACACCGCGCCGGCGATCGACTGCCGGTCAATGTCGCCCTGGTTCTCCAACGCCAGGCCCCGGTCGGCCAGTGGCTTGCCCAGGGTGTACAGCCGGGCGCCGCCCTCGACCGTCACGCGCCCGGTTGCCTCGTCGACGTCGAGGACCCGCTGCAGCCCGCTGGTGTCGATCAGCACGCCATCGGTGCAGGCGCAGTCGGTGAACGAATGGCCGGCGCCGACCGCCCGCACCGTCAGGCCGCGGTCGCGCGCGCGGCGTACCGTCTCGACCAGCTCGGCCTCGCTCGTCGGCCGGTCGAGCTCCACCGGGGCGCAACGCTGCTCCCCCGCCCAGTTGCTCCAGATCTCCCGCACGCCGCCTCCCTCCCGCTGATCTTCGCGTAACCGCCCGCCGACACGGCGTGTCGGGCCGAATTTTGGTCGGTTACGCGAAGATCAGGGGATGGAGCTGGACGCGATCTTCGGCGATCTCGAGCCACCGTTTGCGTTCGTCGACCTGGACGCGCTGTGGGTCAACGCCGATCGGATGCTGACCAGCGCAGCCGGCAAGCCGATCCGGATCGCGACGAAGTCGCTGCGCTGTCGGGCGCTGTCGCAACGGATCCTCGACCGCTCGCCCGGGTTCCGCGGCACCCTCAACCTCACGCTGCCGGAGGCGTTGTGGTTGTGGCGCAACGGGTTTCGCGACTGCGTCGTGGCCTACCCGTGGGTGGGTCGCACGGCGCTCGCTGAGCTGGTCGAACTCGCAGCGGCCGATGCCGCCGGCGGCCCCGCCATCATGATCGACTCCGTCGCCCATCTCGACCTGATCGAGTCGGTCGCCGGAGCGCATCCGGCGGCGCCGGTCCGGGTCTGCATCGACCTCGACGTCGGCTACTGGCCGGCCGGCGGCCGGCTGAAGTTCGGCCCGAAACGCTCTCCGATCCGTACGCCGACGGCCGCTCGCGACCTCGCCGCGGCGATCGAGCGCAGCGCCGCGGCCCGGCTAGTCGGCGTGATGGCCTACGAGGGCCAGATCGCCGGTGTCGCGGACCGCGTGCCCGGCCGGCGGTTGGAGAACCTCGCGATCCGCGGGATGAAGCGGCTGTCCGTCCGCGACGTCGCATCCCGCCGGGCGGCGATGGTCGCCGCCGTACAGGAGGTGTCACCGCTCGAGTTCGTCAACGGCGGTGGCACCGGCTCGATCGCCTCGACCGTGGCCGAGCCGGCGGTCACCGAGGTCGCCGCAGGGTCAGGCTTCTACGCGCCGATGCTGTTCCAGTACTACCGCTCGCTGCACCTGCTGCCGGCGGCCGGCTACGCGCTGCCGGTCGTCCGCCGGCCCGGGCCGGGAGTGGCGACCGCACTCGGCGGCGGGTACGTCGCGTCGGGCGCGACCCGGGCCGACCGGCAACCGGTGCCGGTGCAGCCGCCGGGCCTGCGGCTCGATGCGCTGGAAGGCGCCGGCGAAGCCCAGACGCCGCTGCTCGGCGCCACCGCCGACGGCCTGACGCTCGGCAACCGGGTCTACCTGCGCCACGCCAAGGCCGGCGAGCTGTTCGAGCGGTTCAACACCGTGCACCTCGTCGAGGCCGGGCGCGTCGTGGACGAGGTCCCGACGTACCGCGGCGAAGGCTTCGCCTTCCTGTAGCCCGCTCGGCGAGTCGCTATCCCGCTGCGGGTGGCAACGTGAAGCGGGTCGTCGCGGCGCCGTGCCAGTGCGACTTCTCCAGCCACAGCCGGTAACGCACGCCGTGGCGCTGCGGCGCCGGCAGGCTGAGCGAGGCGGTGCCGTCGGCGGCAAGCTGCGCGTGCGCGACGACGATCCACCGACCGCGCGCGTGGCGCCGTACCAGGATCCCGTCACCGGGCTGAGCGCCGGTCGTGGTCACGCCAATCGTGTATGTCGAACCGGCAAGCGTCGGACTCACCGCGACGGTCGGCTGGACGACGACGCGGGCGATCTCGCTTCGCACCCGGCGGCCGGTGCGCAGCCGCAGTGCCGTCGATTGGTCAACCGCCGGCACCGTGAACGTCACCGTGCCGTCGTCCGCGGTGCGTTCCTGGGCGAGCCGGGTCCAGCCCGGGGCGGCAGCCGAGCGCGCGATCAGCCCGACCCGTCGGCCGATGACCGGCTGTCCAAACCGTGACAGCACCTGGCCGCTCACGGTGACGGCGCTGCCGAGCGGCACGCGGCTGCTCGACACGACGATCGTCACCAGATGCGGGCGGACCGGCGGTGCGGTGACGGGGGTCGGCGTGGTGCTCGGAGAGGGTGACGCCGACGTGGTCGGTGACGGCAACTCGGTGGCGACGGTTGGCCGGCGACTGGTCCGGACCTTCGACGACGGCCGCAGCGGAAGCAGCCGGTTGCCGACGCTCGGAGTGGTGTGCGGCGCGGCCGCGACGCTGTGGGTCGGCGACGGCGACACCGACGTGCCCGGCGCGGCGATACTGCCACCGGAGCCATTGCGCTGGTTCGTCGCGGCGTGGTGCTTCGGGGCCGGGACGCCGAGCGGTGCGAAGGCGTCGTGCGCCAGCCGCTGGACCGGCCCTGGCAGCGACTGGGTGTACGCCGCGGCCGCGCCGCCCGAGAGCGCGAGTGCGACGACGAGCGCCGACCCACCGGCACCGATCCGGCCGGCCATGCGCCGGCGCCGCACCGGGACGGCGGCGCGGAAGGCGGCGAGGAACCGTTGCTCGTCGGCCAGCTCCTCCGGCGTACCGGGAGTGGTCAGCGCATCGACCACCGGGTGGTCGCGCCACTGCTCGTCGCGGCGGTGCATCACGCCACCCCCGCCGCGCGCTGTGCCCGCGGATCCTTCTCCAGCGCGCGCAGTGCGCGATGCACGCCGACGCGCACCGCACCGGGCGACTTGCCGACGATCCGCGCGATCGTCGGCACGTCGAGGCCCGCAACGACCCGCAGCATGACGAGCTCCGCCCGGTCGGCCGGCAGCGTCGCGACGAGGGCGAGTGCCTGCTCCGTCGACAGCTGCTCCAGCGCGAGCGTCTCCGCGGAGGGAGCGACCGCGGCGTGCGGGATCATCGGTACCTCACTGACTGGGACCACGGGACGCGCCGCCCGGGCGCGAGCCGCGTCGATGGCTCGGTTGCGGCCCACCGTGAACAACCAGGCGCGAAAGCCGTCCGCATTGCCGATGAACCCCGACAGGTCGCGGACGACCTGCAACCAGGTCTCGGCCGCCACGTCTTCGAAGCCCTGGCTGCAGCGGATCGACAGGTACCGCAGCAGCGGCGGGTGCAATGCCCGCCACAGCTCGCTGAAGCCGGCTTCGTCGCCGCGGCGCGCTCGATCGAGCGCGTCGTCGAGTGACTCACGTTCGGTTGTGATTGGTGGGTTCCCCTCGAGTGGGCCGGTCCGGTGCCGGCGCCGAGCGCCGGCCGGACCGACCGCATGTCACGGAGCGCCGACGACGCCGCTAACGCAGCCGGCGAACCGCGACCCACCGGCGAAACTCAACCGGTAGCTCGTAGGGGTCGTGTCGAGCGGGCGGTGGAACGCCACGTGCCCGTGGGCCCGCGTCCGCTTGCCCGCCACGTCGGTCCAGGTCGTGCTGTTCGGAGCCTGCTGTTGCAGTTCGACCTTACGACCGGGCAGACCGCCGTGCCCAGCGCCGGTCAGGACACCGCGGATCACCTCGTGCTTCGGCAAGGTCCGCTCGCTGATCGACAACGTGCACGACAGCGGCTCCTGCGCGGGCCGGGCCTTGACGCCGACGACGCCGCTGCGCGAGGGCTGGAAGTTCGGAGTGCCGGCGTAGCGCAGCCGGTAGCGAGTGTCGACGAGCGGCCGGACGCGGAACTGGACTGCGCCCGCGCGGCGGGTGCGGTGGGCGGCGACGAACGTCCAGCCGGCGGTGCCCTTGGGGTTGGCGAGCAACGAGACCAGTTGGTTGCGCAACCCGTGGTGGAACGAGCGCAGCCGGCCGATCACGGTCGCGGCGTGCAGCCCACCGTGGTGCAGCCGGCGGATCGTCAGTGTCGTGTTCAGTCGATGGGTGCCCGGGTGGGAGTGGGTGCGCGGGCCGACGGCGACGCGTACGACGCCGCTGTGTGACGGCTTGTTCGCCGGGTCGCCGGCGAAGACCAACCGGTAGCGAGTCGTGACCGTCGGCGTCACGGAGAAGCTGACGCCGCCGTGGGTGCGGGTGGCCGCGTCGCCGATCGGGCTGAACGTGGTCTCGCCCTCGGCGCGCGCGGTCAACGTGACGGTGTGGCCGGCCGGCGACTGGCCCTTGGCGACCCGCAGGTCGCCGCCGATCCGGTCGGTGCTGCCGGGCGCGACGTGGTGGCGCGCGACGCGAATCGACAAGCTGGTGTGGTGCTGCCCCGGGGCGACCGGCGTATCAGCGGCGGCAAATCCGCTGAGCCCCGCCCCGGCCGCTGCGCCGAGCACGGCCACGGTCGCCACCGCAGCCGCCCGGCGAGAGGTCGTCGAGCTCATGGCTTTCTCTCTTCCTCGGGGACGCCCGCGCCTGAGCGGTGCGCCAATGTCACCGCCTAAAGCGCAGGCGTCCCCCGAGGCGTTACAACGCCGCTAGCCGACCAGTTCCGGCACCGGCTCGGGCGTGGTCAACTCGAGCTCGGCTTGGCGCGGCGTCGCGGCCACGTGCTCGAACAACGCCAGCACGAGGAGACCGCCGATCGCCAGCAGCGCCGCACCGACGCCGAACGCCAGCGTGTAACCGTGCGTCGCCGCGACCGCCGCGGGCACGCCGTGGTGCATCTGCCCGGCCGCGTGCCGCAGCGCCAGCGTCACCAGGCACGCCAGCCCGAGCGCGCCGCCGACTTGCTGCATCGCGCTCTGCACGCCGGATGCCAGCGACGAGTCCTGCCCGGTCACGCCGTGCAACGCCGCGTTGCCGATTGCCGGGAACGTCAGGCCGGAGCTGAACCCGAGCACCATCATCGCGGCGAGCAGGCCGCCGGCGTACGACGACTGCACGTCGATCCCGGTCATCAGGAACAGGCCGAGCGCGCAGCCGAAGAACCCGGTCGCCAGCAACGGCTTCACCCCGAGCCGCGGCATCAGCGCCGTACCGATCCCGATGCCGGCCCCGATGGTCAGACCGAACGGCAGGTAGGACAGGCCACCGCGCAGCGGCGAGTAACCGAGCACCTGCTGCTCGAACAACGTCACCAAGAAGAAGTAGGTGAAGAACGCCGAGGAGAAGAACAGCGTCACGAAGTTGGTGACCACCCGGGTGCGATTCCGGAAGAACTGCAACGGGATCAGCGGCGCGGCCGACCGCGCCTCGATCACGACCATCACGACGAGCAGGCCGATGCCGCCGACCAACGGCAGCAGCACCTGCCACGAGCCCCAGGCATGGGTCGACGCCTGCAGCAGGCCGTCGACGATGGCGACCAGGCCACCGGTCGCCGTCACGGCGCCGGCGTAGTCGAGCCGGTGACCGTCGCGCACCATCCGGCTCTCCGACACCAACCGCGGCACGGCGAGCAGCGCGAACGCGGCGACCGGCAGGTTGACCAGGAAGATCCAGCGCCACGACGCCAGGTCCACCAGCGCACCGGAGATCACGGTGCCGGACGTGCCGCCCAGCCCGGCGATGCCGCCCCACAATCCGAGCGCCTTCATCCGCTCGCGCGGGTCGGGGAAGAGCAGCGCGATCAGTCCGAGCGAGGCGGGCGCGGCCAGCGCCTCGCCCGCGACCTGCGCGAACCGCGACACCACCAGCATCGCCGGATCCACCGCCGCGCCGCAGGTCGCGGACGCCGCGGCGAACAAGCCGACGCCGGCCAGGAACAGCCGCCGCCGGCCGAGCACGTCGGCCATCCGGCCGCCCAGCAGCAACAGGCCACCGGCCATCAGCACGTAGCCGTTCACCACCCACGCCAGCCCGACGCGGGAGAAGCCCAGGTCGTCCTGGATCCGCGGCAGCGCGACGTTCACCACGGTGATGTCGAGCACCAACATGAACTGGATCAGGCCGAGCACGGCCAGTGCCTTCCACCGCCTGGGGTCTGGGCCAGACTGCAGCGAGTTCATCGAGAATCCCTCCGTCACGGTTCTGCCTGTACGACGAACCACCGGGCCGAAATTCGACGGTCGCCGCGAGATCACGGCCAGATTCGCGCACTAATCCGGTCATCTGCTGACCGGTTTTAGACAGATAATCAAGCAATGAAAGCGGACCGGCTGGTGGCGACGCTGCTGCTGTTGCAGACCCGCAAAAAGGTCACGGCAGCCGAGGTCGCGGCCGAGCTCGAGATCTCGGAGCGCACCGCCCGCCGCGACCTGGAGGCGCTCGCGATAGCGGGCTTGCCGGTCTATCCGCAGGCCGGACGGGGCGGCGGCTGGATGCTGCTCGGCGGCGCCCGGACCGACCTGTCGGGGCTGACGGCGCAGGAGGCGCGAACGCTGTTCATGGTCGCCGGACCGGAGGCGTCGGCAACGCCGGAGCTGAAGGCGGCGCTGCGCAAGTTGGTGCGAGCCCTGCCGGAACCGTTTCGCGCGAGCGCAGAGGTCGCGGCGAGCTCGGTCATCATCGACCCCGGCGGTTGGGGTCACGAGCGGCCGACGCCGCCGAAGCGGCCGAAGCATCTCGACGCGTTGCAGGCCGTGGTGGCCTCGGC
>DASZPL010000029.1:0-6388 GCA_035550315.1 Mycobacteriales bacterium
ATGATGACCAGCGAGCCGGTGATCCTGCCGCCGGACGCAACCGTCGCGGAGGCGCTCGCGCGGGTGCGCGACCCCGAGCTGAGTCCGGCGCTCGCCGCGCAGGTCTACGTCTGCCGGCCGCCGACCGAGACGCCGACCGGCAAGTACGTCGGGATCGCACACATCCAGCGGCTGCTCCGCGAGCCGCCGTCGGCCCTGGTCTCCGGCGTGGTCGACACCCAGCCCGACCCGCTCGGGCCGGACTGCTCGCTCGCCGAGGTGACCGCGCATCTGGCGACGTACAACATGGTCGCGGTGCCGGTCGTCGACGACGCCGACCATTTGCTCGGCGCGGTCACCGTCGACGACGTTCTCGACCACCTGCTGCCGCGCGACTGGCGCGAGCGGCCCACCGGCGACGTCGGAGTCGGCAGTGGCGCGTGACGGCGAGCGGCGGGAGCGCCGGGAGCGGCCGTCGGTCCGGCTCGACCAGCCGCAGCAGCACCGCGGCATCGTGCTGCCGCGCTACAACGCGGAGGCGTTCGGCCGGCTCTCGGAGCGGGTCGCGCGGTTCCTCGGCACCTGGACGTTCATCGGCTACATGACGTTCTTCATCGGCGCCTGGCTGGTGTGGAACCTCGTCACCCCGCACTCGTTGCAGTTCGACCCGCGCAACAAGAACTTCACGCTGCTCACCCTGCTGCTGTCGTTGCAGGCGTCGTACGCCGCGCCGCTGATCCTGCTGGCGCAGAACCGGCAGGCCGACCGCGACCGGGTGCAGTTCGACGCCGACCGGGCGCTGTCGGAGCGCACCGTCGCCGACACCGAGTACCTCGCCCGCGAGGTCGCGGCGCTGCGCGTCGCGATCGGCGAGGTGGCCACCCGCGACTACCTGCGCAGCGAGTTGCAACGCCTCATCGACGAGCTCTCGCCCCGAGATAGCCGCGACCGCGAAGCCGCCGAAGACCCTGCTTTGTGAAGCCCTGGATACCGCCGGCGGTGTCCAACGGTGCACCAATCGGGATGTGATGGCGGCGACGTAGTCTGGAACGCGTTATGACGACAGTCGCGACTCCCACCGTTGACGCGGTCACCGCTGCGCTGGCGACGGTGAAGGATCCGGAGATCCACCGGCCGATCACCGACCTGGGCATGGTCGACGACGTCGCGATCGGCGATGACGGCGTCGTCACCGTGCAGGTGCTGCTGACCACGGCCGGTTGCCCGCTGCGCGACCGGATCAACGCCGACGTGACCGAGGCGGTCAGCCGGGTCCCCGGCGTCACCGGTGTGCGGGTCGGGCTCGGCGTGATGAGCGACGAGCAGAAGCAGGCGTTGCGCGCCCAGCTGCAAGGCGGCCGGCCGCAGCGGCAGATCCAGTTCGCGCAGCCCGGGTCGCTCACCCGGATCTACGCGATCGCGAGCGGCAAGGGCGGGGTCGGCAAGTCCTCGACCACGGTCAACCTCGCGGTGGCGCTGGCCGAGACCGGGATGACGGTCGGCGTGGTCGACGCCGACATGTACGGCCACTCGATGCCGCGCATGCTCGGCGTCGAGACCCCGCCGTCCGTGGTCGACGGCATGATCGTGCCGCCGGAGGCGTACGGCGTACGCGTCGTGTCGGCCGGCATGTTCGTGCAGGGCAACCGGCCGATCGTCTGGCGCGGGCCGATGCTGCATCGCGCGCTCGAGCAGCTGCTCGCGGACGTGTACTGGGGCGACCTCGACGTACTGCTCCTCGACCTGCCGCCCGGCACCGGCGACGTGGCGATCTCGACTGCGCAGCTGCTGCCGAACGCCGAGTTGATCGTGGTCACGACGCCGCAGCTGGCGGCGCGCGAGGTCGCCGAGCGCGCCGGCTCGATTGCGCAGCAGACGAACCAGCGGCTCGCCGGCGTGATCGAGAACATGGCCGGGCTCGCCTGCCCGCACTGCGGCGAGACCGTCGACGTGTTCGGCGCCGGCGGCGGGCGCGCGGTGGCAGAGACGCTGTCAGAGCTGCTCGGCAGCGAGGTGCCGCTGCTCGGCTCGGTGCCGATCGACCCGCGGTTGCGCGAGGCCGGCGACGCCGGTCGGCCGCTGGTGCTCAGCGACCCGACGTCGGACGCGTCGGTCGCGCTGCGCGCGATCGCGGAGACGCTGCGCAGCCGCACCCGCGGCCTCGCCGGCCGCTCCCTCTCGCTCACCCCGCTGTAACCTCGCTCTAACCCCGCTCTAACCCCGCGCTTCGTTTCGCGCCCCCTCGTCGCCAAACCCGCGCGTTTCAACGTCAAATCGGCCCGCATACGGTTGATTTGCGCGGGTTTGGCGAGGGCTTCAGCGCGGGTTGGCGGGACATGAGACCCGGGTTTGGCGAGGGCGCAGCCGGCGAGGGCGCAGCCGGCGAGGGCGCAGCCGGCGAAGCCGACGAGGGCTTCAGCGCGGGTGAGGTGCTAGGTGGCGTCGGTGTCGTAGGGCGGGCGTTCGCCTTCGGCCAGCGTCAGCACCGGCGGGCGGCCCGACCCCGGCGTACCGGCAGCATCCGCACCGTCCGGATCGTCGTCACCGAACAGCGTGTCCTCGACGAACCGCCGCGGGTGCAGCGAGCGCAGGTCGATGTCGGCGAGCTCCGGCCCGAGTTCGGCCTTCAGGTCGTCGGCCGCGCCGCGCGCCATCGAGCGCAGCTGGCGCAGCATCCGGCTGGCGTCCGCGGCTGCCTTCGGCAGCCGTTCCGGCCCGAAGATGATCAGGCCGAGCACGGCCAGCAGGAGCAACTCCTCCCAGCCGATGTTGCCGAGCACGCCATCAGCGTACGACCGACCACGCCTCCCCACCCCGCCGAGTGCGACGAAGTTCGCGTTTCCGGCGCCGGCGAACGCGAGTTTCGTCGCACTCGGCGAGAGAGAATTACTGCGAGACGCTGCGCATGGAGCCGAGGGTCACGGTGACGGTGTGGCGGCTGCCGCCGCGGACGTAGGTGATCTGCAGGTGCTGGCCGGGGAGGTGCCGCCGGATCGCGACGATCAGGTCGTCGGCGGAGGTGATCCGCTCGCCGTTGACCGCGACGATGACGTCGCCGTCCTTCAGCCCGGCGCGGTCGGCGGGCCCGCCAGGGGTGATCGCGTCACCGCCGGCCGGCGCGGACACCTTCGCGCCCTCGCCGGTGAAGGCCGGGTTGACCTGTACGCCGATGATCGCGTGCGTCGCATAGCCGCGCGCGATGATCTGCTGCGCGACCCGCTTGGCCTCGTCGATCGGGATCGCGAAGCCGAGCCCGATGTTGCCGCTCTGCTGACCGGAGAAACCGGCCGTCGAGAGCGACGCGATCGCGGAGTTGACGCCGACCACGGCGCCCGACGTGTCGACTAGCGGACCGCCGGAGTTGCCGGGGTTGATCGCAGCGTCGGTCTGGATCGCGTCGATCACGTCTTCCTGGGTGCCGTTGCCGGCCTCGACCGGACGGTTCAGCGCGCTGACGATGCCGCTCGTCACGGTGCCGGCCAGGCCGAGCGGCGAGCCGACGGCGATCACCGAGTCGCCGACCTCGAGCTGCGACGAGTTGCCGAGCACGGCCGGCACCAGGTGATGCCCGGCCGGGACCTTGACGACCGCGATGTCGTCGACCGGGTCGGGATGCCCGACGACACTCGCCGGCACCTTCGTCTCGTTGGGCAATACGACCGACAACTTGCCGCCGCTCTTGACCGCCGCGATCACGTGGTTGTTGGTGAGGATGTAGCCGGAGCGGCTCAGCACGATGCCGGAGCCGCTGTCACCGCCGGTCCCGGTCTTCACATCGATCGAGACGACGCTCGGCACGATCCGCGCGGCTACCGCCGCGACCGAGCCCGGCTGCCGCTCGACCGTCCTGCCATGACCGGCGCCGCCGATCGTCACCGGCCCGCCGACGACGCCGTCGCCTGAGTCGGAGTCGTTGTGGTGTTCGACGACGCCGCCGATGGCGCCGCCTAGGACCGCCGCAATCAGCGCGATCAGCGCGACGATCACCCAGTCCGGCGCACGACGGGCCGAGACCGGCCGCTCTTCGCTCACGTGACCATTGTCGGGTACGCGCGGCCAGACCCTGACACGTCCGCCTAGGCTCAGAGTGTGGCGGAGCGGAGCGAGGCGGATGTGGCGCTTGCGAATCGCCACTTCACCGAGAGCTGGCTGGTCGAGGACGACCCGCTGAAGGCGGCCCGGCCACGCGGCGCGGAGCTCGGCGCCGTACCCATCGGACCCGGCGGCGGCGCCGTCTTGCGGTTCCTCGCCGCGAGCATCAACGCGAAGGCGGTCGTCGAGGTCGGCACCGGCGCGGGTGTCTCGGGGACCTGGCTGCTGCGCGGGATGGCACCCGACGGCGTGCTCACCTCGATCGACGTCGAGGCGGAGCACCAGCGCGCCGCGAAGGAGACGTTCGCCGCCGCCGGCTTCACCGGCTCGCGGGTGCGGCTGATCACCGGCCGGGCGCTCGAGGTCATGCCGCGATTGACCGACGGCGCCTACGACCTGGTCTTTCTCGACGCCGCAAAGGGTGAGTACGTCGACTACCTCACCGAGGCGATGCGGTTGCTGCGCCCGGGCGGCATCGTGGCGTTCGACAACGCGCTGTGGCACGGGCGCGTCGCCGACCCGATGGCGCGCGACGGCGACACCGTCGTGGTGCGCGACCTGCTGCGCCGGATCCGCGACGACGAACGTGTCGTCCCGCTGCTGCTGCCGAGCGGCGACGGCCTGCTCGCCGCCGTCCTCCGCGCCTGACTGGCGACGTGTCAGCGGGAGGCAGCGCTATGGCGCTGCCTCCCGCTGACAACTTGCTTTAGGCGGTGGCTTTGGCGACGCCGGCCTTGTAGCCGTGGCGGAGCGCGGTGACGCGCACGCGGATCCGCTTGCCGATGTCGGCGGCGTGCACCTGGTAGCTGTGGTGCGTGGCGCCGCGGATCTTGTGGCTGCCGCGATACCACTGGTAGCTGTAGCTGGTCGCCGCCGGCGACCAGCGGCCGACGTGCGCCTTCAGCCGGTGCCCGACCTTCACGGCGCCGGACACCCGCGGCTTGGTCACCGCCTGCAATGCGGCGCCGACCTTCACCCGCACCGACGGGCTGGTCGTCGCCGGCGTCAAGCCGGCGCCGTTGCCGCCCGACGTGGCGCACGCCAGCTGGTGGCCGTAGTCGGCCGCCTTCACGTGGTACGACGCGCTGCTCGCGTCGCCGATCTTGTGGCCGCTTCGGAACCAGCCGTAGAAGATCGTCGTCGCGCCGGAGTACGTCGCCGCGCAGTGCACCGTGTGACCGACCCGCGCGGTCCCCGTCACCCGCGGGCCTGAGGTCAGCACCGGCACGCCACTGCTCCCGGCGCTCGGCGTCACCGCCGACGACGCCGCGGAGTACGGCCCGGTGCCGCCGCCGTTGATCGCCGCCACCCGGAAGACGTACGCCGTGCCGTTGGTCAGCCCGGTCACGGTCTGCGTCGTCAACGTGCTGGTGTGGAACGACGACGACGCCGACGTCCACGTGGTGCCGCCGTTCGACGAGAACTGCACGTCGTACCCCGTGATCGCGCTACCGCCGTGATTTGCCGGCGCCGACCACGACACGATCGCCTTGGCGTCACCGGCGACCGCCGACACACCGGTCGGCGCGCCCGCCAGGCCGGTCGACGGCGTCACCGCAGTCGACGCGGCGGAGTACGGACCGGTGCCGGCGGAGTTGATCGCCGCCACCCGGAACAGGTACGCCGTGCCGTTGGTCAGCCCGGTCACGGTCTCGGAGGTCGCCGGGTTGGTGTGGAACGACGCCGGGCCCGAGGTCCAGGTGGTGCCGCCGTTCGACGAGAACTGCACGTCGTACCCCGTGATCGCGCTACCGCCGTGATTCGCCGGCGCCGACCACGACACGATCGCCTGGGTGTCGCCTGGCACCGCCGAGACCGCCGTCGGCGCGTCCGGCAGGCCGACCGTCGGCGTCACCGAGTTGGACGCCGCCGAGTAGTCGCCCTGGCCGGCGCCGTTGATCGCCGCGACCCGGAAGACATAGGCCGTTCCGTTGGTCAGCCCGGTCACGGTCTCGGAGGTCGCCGGGTTGGTGTGGAACGACGCCGGGCCCGAGGTCCAGGTGGTGCCGCCGTTCGACGAGAACTGTACGTCGTAGCCGACGATGGCCGAGCCGTTCGCCGCCGGCGCCGTCCACGACACCACGGCCTTCGAGTCGCCCGCGGAGGCGGTGACGCCGGTGACCGCCGACGGCTTGGCCGCCGTCGGGGTGACCGGAGTCGACGCCGGCGAGTAGGTGCCCTTGCCGTTGGCGTTGAACGCCGCCACCCGGAACACGTACGCCGTCCCGCCCGTGAGGCCGGTCACGGTCTGCGTGGTCGCGGTGCTGGTGTGGAACGCGTCCGACGCCGACGTCCAGGTGGTGCCGCCGTCGGAGGA
>DASZPL010000030.1:0-21324 GCA_035550315.1 Mycobacteriales bacterium
ATCCGCTGCTCGGCGGGGTCTACGCCGGTCGGGCCGACGAGATGTCGGCCGCGGCCACGTTGCCGCAGCTGTCTCGCACGCACCGCTCGGTCCTTGCCGCCGCCCGCGCCGCGTTGCCGGCGCCGACGGCCTCGCCTAAGCCGGTGTTCGCGACGGTGCGAGGTGGGCTCGGCCGGCTGCCCGCGGCGGTGGCCGCTGAGGTGGCACGGCTAGGCGGGGAGATCGTGACCGGCCGCCCGGTGCGGCGGCTGGAACGGACCGTCACCGGCTGGCGCGTCATCCACGGCGCGACGACCGACGAGCGGGTTGTGGAGGCGGACGCGGTCATCATTGCGGCGCCGGCCGCGCCGACCGCCCGGCTGTTGCGCGACGTCGCGCCGGCCGCCGCCGCCGACCTCGCCGCGATCGAGACCGCCAGCATGGCGGTGATCACGACCGCCTGGCACGCCGACGACCTGCCGCCGACGACGGCCAGTGGCTATCTCGTGCCCGCGGTCACGGGCCGCCCGGTGAAGGCGGTGACGTTCGCGTCGGTGAAATGGGCGCATCTCGCAGCGGCCGAGAACGTCGTCGTCGTACGGTGCTCGATCGGCCGGCACGGCGACGTCGAGCAGTTGCAACGCGACGACGCCGAGCTGGTGGCCGCCGCCGTCGGCGAGCTCCGGGAGTACGCCGGCTTTCGCGGCGCGCCGATCGCCTCGCGAGTCAGCCGGTGGGGCGGTGGCCTGCCGCAGTACGCCGTCGGCCACCTGGACCGGGTGCGGCGCATCCGCGCCGCGGTCGCGGCGGTGCCGGGCCTCGCCGTCTGCGGCGCGACCTATGACGGCGTCGGGGTCCCGGCGTGCATCCGCACCGGCCGCGACGCCGCCACCGCCCTCCTCGGTGATCAAGGCGTTACTGACGCACTAACGCCATGATCGGCCGGAATTCCGGTCACCAACGCCATGATCGGCAGTGCCAGTGGGTGGGGGCGGGGAAGGCAGGCTCGCGGTCAGGAGCCGTGCAGTGCGGTGACGCCGGACAGGGTCGGGACGTAGAGGTGAGTGCCGTGGATCGCGGCCGAGGGGAAGTGGGTCAGCGATCCGACCGGGGCGCTGGCCAGTCCGTGTCCGGTGCGCAGCGACAACACCCGCAGCGTGCCGCTGTCGCGGTCGGGGACGTAGACGCGGTGGCCGGCGATCACCGGTGACCCGACGACGCCCGGTGCGCTCCACTTCCAGTGCAGCCCGTGCGCGGTGACCCGCAACGCGCGAACTCCGTTGCTGCAGGGCAGCACGACGGTCGTGCCGGCCCGGGCCGCACCGCCGTACGACGGGCAGCCACTCACCTGGGCGATGTCGCCGCCGATGCCGCCGAGCCCCGGGCGCAGCAGGTAGACGGTGCCGCGCTTGCCGGCGATGACGATGCGATGGCCGACCGGCACCGGCGTGGAGGATCCGAGGTCGAGGTCGGCGCGGTTGTCGGCCGCCCACGTCGCCGGCGCGAACACCGCCTTTCGATGCAGCCGCGTTGGCGTCAGCTCGGTCACCGAGTCGCTCTTGTCCCACCGGCCATTCAGCTCTGCGCCGTTGCCGCTGGCGACGTAGACGTTGCCGTTGCGGCCGACGACCGGGCCGGCCGGCGCCCACATGCCGGCTTCGCGCGCGGTCGGCACGGCGTAGTGGTAGGTCGCGCCGTGGCCGGTGGTCGCCACCGACGTGGCGTAGCCGACGTAGTTGTCGCAGTCACCGAACAAGCCGCCGAACGTCACGATCACCCGGCCGTGGGTGACTAGCAGCGCCGACCGTTGCTGCTCCGCCAGCCGGTTGCGGCTCGGCAGCACGTCGAGGTTGCGGTGCCAGCGCCTCGCGCCGGTGCGGGCGTTCAGCGCCCAGAGCGTGTGGTGCCCGCCGGCGGTTTCCGCGACCACGAAGACCGAGCCGGTCTTGGCGTCGTAGGCCGGGGTGCCGGTGATGCCGAGCGGGTCGATGTCGCCGCACGGCAGCCCGCTGCGGGGTTGGGGTGTGCCGAGGTGGCGACGCCAGGCCGGCTTGCCGGACGCCGGGTGCAGGCCGTAGACGGTGTCGGTCTCGGTCGCGGCGATCACCAGGCCGCCGACGGCGAGCGGCTCGCCGTACACCGCGCCGTCCAGGTTCGCGGCCCACAGCCGGTGCAGCGGCGGGGCCACCGCGGCCGCGAGGTGCCCGGCACGGTCGTTCGTGCGGTGGTACGTCGGCCACGCCACCGCCCGGTCGTGGTGGTGGGCGACCTGGTGTCCCGCGGCGTGGGGTTGCCGGGTGCCGAGGCTGTTGCCGGCCGGGGCGGAGGTGCCGGCGCATCCGGCGGCGAGGACGGCGGCGATCGGCAGGCTGAGGACGCGAAGGCGCATGCCGCCAGTGTCCCCGGCGGGGTGACAATGGATGCATGGCGTCGGGAGTCAGCGGCAAGCGGGCGAAGGAGCTCAACGAACTGATCCGCTACGTGATGTGGGCGGTCTTCCGGGTGCGCGGCGCGCTGCCGGCCGAGCGGCGGGACGCGCTGGCGGGCGAGCTCACCGAGCTGCTCGACCAGCTCGCCGCCAAGGGGATCGTCACCCGCGGCCTGTACGACGTTGCCGGCTTCCGCGCCGACGCCGACTTCATGTTCTGGTGGGTGGCGCCGAGCTCCGACGACCTGCAGGAGGCGTGGTCCCGGTTCCGGCAGAGCGAGCTGGGCCGCGCCTGCGAGCCGGTCTGGTCAGCGATGGCGGTGCATCGTCCGGCGGAGTTCAACAAGAGCCACGTCCCGGCGTATCTCGCGGGCGAGGAGCCGAAGCGCTACATCAGCGTGTACCCGTTCAACCGCTCCTACGAGTGGTACCTGCTGCCGGACACCGAGCGGCGGGCGATGCTCGCTGAGCACGGCGTGATGGCGCGGGGCTACCCGGACGTGCGCGCCAACACGGTGCCGGCATTCGCGCTCGGTGACTTCGAGTGGGTGCTCGCGTTCGAGGCGGACGAGATGCACCGCATCGTCGACCTGATGCGGCACCTGCGCGGCGCGACGGCGCGGCGGCACACCCGGGTGGAGATCCCGTTCTTCCCGGGCGCGCGCAAGCCGGTCAACGACCTGATCGCTGCCCTGCCCTAGCCCGAGCGGGCGGCTACTCGGCCGGCTCGAACGTAAGGCTGATCGAGTTCATGCAGTACCGGTCGCCGGTCGGTGTCTGCGGGGCGTCGTCGAAGACGTGGCCGAGGTGCGAGCCGCAGCGCTTGCAGCGCACTTCCGTGCGGATCATGCCGTGCGTGCGGTCCTCGAGCAGCTCGACGGCGTCGGAGTTGCTGGGGTCGTAGAACGACGGCCAGCCGCAGTGCGAGTCGAACTTGGTGTCGCTGCGGAACAGCTCGTTGCCGCAGGCCCGGCAGCGGTAGACGCCGGTGCGATGCTCACCGAGCAGCGGGCCGGTGAATGGCCGCTCGGTGCCGGCCTGCCGGAGTACGGCGTACTCCTCCGGCGCGAGCTCGTCGCGCCACTGCTCGTCGGTCTTCTGGACGGCGTACGTCATCGTTCGAGTCTGCCCTGACCTGACGGTTCCGAAAAAGGGGCGAGGACGCGCTCGCCGGGTCCAGCCTCCGGGGGGAGGGGCTGGACGAGCCGGATCGGTAGCTGTTCCGGCGAGCACGTCCTGCTATGGGTACTGAACTCCGGCAACCTGAAGGCTTACTGAATCGTGAGCACCTCGTCGAGGGCGAGCACGAGCGGCCGGTCGAGCTGGTCGAAGGTGCACGAGGCCGGGTCGCGGTCGTCCCGCCAGCGCTTGAACTGCGCGGTGTGCCGGAACCGGCTGCCCTCCATGTAGTCGTAGCCGACTTCGACCACCCGCTCCGGCCGCAGCGGCTCGAACGACATGTCCTTGCCGGCGTTCCACCGGTTGGGCACGCTGCCCGGTCCGAACCCGCCGGCCAGCCACGGGTGGTTGTCGGCGGCTCCCTCGCGCAGCGGCGCCAGCTCATCGACCAGCGCCTTGCGACGCGCCATCGGGAACGACGCGGCGACGCCCACGTGCCGCAGGTCGCCGGAATCGTCGTACAGGCCCAACAGCAGCGAGCCGACCACCGGGCCGCTCTTGTGCCAGCGAAAGCCGGTCAGCACGCAGTCGGCGGTCCGCTCGTGCTTCACCTTGAACATGACGCGCTTGTCCTGCTGGTACGTCACGTCCAGCGGCTTGACCACCAGGCCGTCGAGCCCGGCGCCCTCGAACCGCTTGAACCAGTCGGCCGCGACCCCCTCGTCGCGAGTGGCCGGTGTCAGCTGCACCGAGTCGGTGCGGGTCACGGCCGCCTCCAGCCGTTCGCGCCGGCGCGCGAACGGCTCGGCGAGCAGCGCGTCGTCGCCGATGGCGAGCAGGTCGAACGCCACGAACTGCGCGGGCGTCTCGGCGGCCAGCCGACGGACGCGCGACTCCGCCGGATGGATGCGCTGTTGCAGGGCTTCGAAGTCGAGCCGGCCGTCGCGGCCGACGATGATCTCGCCGTCGACGACGCAACGCTCGGGCAACGCTGCCTTGACCGCCTCGACGACCTCAGGAAAGTAGCGGGTCAGCGGCCGCTCGTTGCGCGAGCCCAGCTCCACCTCGTCGCCGTCGCGAAAGACGATGCACCGGAAGCCGTCCCACTTCGGCTCGTAGCTGACCCCGCCCGCCACGTCGGTCTGCTTCGGGATCTCGCGCACGCTCTTGGCCAGCATCGGCGACACCGGCGGCATCACGGGCAGCTTCACGCCGCCATCCAACCAGCCTCATCTAGAACGCACCGACGCCGTCGGGCGTGCCCCAACCGGTGGGCCCGTCCCAGCCGGTCCGCGCATGACACCACTGGGCGGTGTCGCAGGAGCCGTTGCTCCCGGACCGCACGTCGTGCAGGTTGCCGGTGTGATGGCTCCAGACGTAGGAGCCGTCGACCACGTCGCCGGCATTGCCGGCCAGCGCGAACACCGCCGCGATGAGCGGCGCGGCGGCGCTGGTGCCGCCGAACGTCAGCCAACCGGCCTGGCCGTCGTCGGCCAGACTGTCGTAGACGGCGACGCCCGTGCTCGGGTCGGCGACGGCGGCGACGTCCGCGACCGCGCGGCCGTCGCACCCGGTGACGGTGTCGTCTTGCCACGTCGTGGCGTTGCGCGTTGAGCAGCCGCTGCCGCCGTCGCTCCACGCGGTCTCGGAGTAGCCCCGAGCGCTGCTGCTGGTCCGAAGCGTGGTGCCGCCGACCGCGGTGACCCACTTCGACGTTGCGGGGTACGACGCGCCGTACCCGTTGTCGCCCGACGCGGCGGTGATGGCGACGCCGGGATGGTGGAAGTAGCGGCCGTAGCTGCGGTCGCTCGCATCCGGGCCGCCCCAGCTGTTGCTGACCGCATCGGCGCCCAGTCGGACGGCGGTGTCCTCCGCGGTGCCGAGGTTGGCCATCGACGGCGTCTTCGCCTCGACCAGCAGGATGTGGCACTTCGGGCACACCGCGGACACGATGTCGAGGTCGAGCGAGATCTCCTCGGCCCAGCCGGTGTCGGTGTCGGGGTAGTCGGTGTGGCCGGCCTGGTCGACCTTGCGGAAGCAGTGGTTGGCGGTGGTGCAGGTCGGCAGGCCGAACTGCCGGCGATAGACGCCGAGGTCATGCTCGGCGTTCGGGTCGTCGAACGCGTCGACGATCGCCACGGTCTGCCCGCTTCCCGCGGTCGCCGCCGGCAGGTGGTACGCCGAGGCCAGCGCCGCCGGACCGTAGCCGCTCGGCGCCGCCACGTGACGGTGCCGTCGGCGGCGGTGATGGTGGTGGTGTCGTCGCTTGTGGTCGACCCGGATCGCGAAGCAGCCGACCCGGCCGTTGTGCCCGGCACGCCGGCAGACCGGCGTCTCGACCACCCGGTGTGGGGCGACCGTCGCCACCGGGGACATCGACGAGTCCGGCGCGGGTGTCGCGGCGCCGGATGCCGGCGTGGCGCTCAGCAGCAGGACGACGGCGCCGGTCGAAGCCAGCAAAAGGCGTTGCATCTCAACGGATTCCTTCCGGTCAGCGAAAGCGATGACCGGAGCACGATGCCGCCAGCCGAGGGCCGGTCGGCGCGGAACGGCGGCTGCTGTGGACGGTGGCGTTGCCGCCGTGGACTGTGGATGGGTTGACCGCGGCTAGGCGCGTCGAACGGCGTGGTTGGTCTCGCCGTACTGATCGCGGACGCCGCCCGCCGGCAGCACGAGGTGAGCACCCTGCGGCAGCCTGACGTGCGCCGTCCAGTCCCGGCGGTGCGGTCGTTGCCGTGCCCGCACGCGACGGATCACGCTGCCGTGGCTAACCACGTCGAAGCGGACCGACGCGACGTGGCCGCGGGTGGCCCACGGCCGGAAGGTGCAGGTCTTGCACAGCACGCTGGCCCCGTGCCGGCCGGTGCCGCCGCCGTCGTCGCGATAGAACCGAAGCTGCGGCGGCACGTGCACCGGCAGCCGCGGGTAGCGGATGGCCGGGATGTGCAGCGTCGCCCGGTCATCGACCAGGCGCAGCCGCCCGACATGGATGCCCCGCCAGGGAGAGACCGTGAAGACGCGCGAGCGCAGTCGGTAGCGCCGGACCTTGCCGGCCTGGTGAATGTGGCCGCGCACCACGAACCGGTAGCGGCCACTCGGGGTCTGCCCACCGGGGACGTCGGCCCGCGGATAGGCGTCGAATGCCTCCATCGAGGCGGTCCACTGCCAGCGCTGGTGGCCGGTCAGCCGTTGCAGCGCGGCGGTGGTCAGCGCCGGCCGGCTGTCGAGGACGACCTGCACCTCGCCGCTCTGGTCCGCGAACTTGGTCCACCGGCCGTGGCGGCGCCGCTGCACGATCACGGCCGGGTTGTCGGTCCAGTTGTCGCCGCCGACCCAGCTGAAGGTCGCGGCGTCGAACCGGCTGATGTTGTGCGGTTGCTGCACCGCCCGCGCCGGACCGGCACTGTTCGGGATCAGCGCCGACCAGCCGTCGTAGTACGCCGAGGAGATCCGGCCGAGCAGCGCCGCCTCGATCGTGGCGCGCTGCTGATCGAGGACCGCGATCACGTCGGTCGGTTGCGCCGGCACCGGCGTACCGCACTTCAACTGCGCCGCCATCGCCACCAGGTTCGTCACCATGTAATCGGCGGTGTGCGGGCCGTAGCTGGTGAGCGCCTTGCGGTAGGAGTCGCGGGCTTCGTACTCGCGGTAGCTGACGGTGTAGCCGTTGTAGTCGCCGGTGTGACCGAGACCGACCGGCAGCGCGTAGCCGCTGCAGTGCGCGTAGCGACCGGCGCCGAGCTGCACCGCCGTGAAGTTGCCCTTGACCTTGGCGTCGTTCACCGGCTCCGAGCCGGCGTGCGCGACGTAGCCGAGCGCGTTCCAACCTGCGGCGTCGTTGCTCACCTCCGCCTCCATGTGCCGGAACGCGGCGGTCGGCACGCGCAGTCGTGACTGCCCGAGCGGGTCACGTGGATCCGGGCAGGAGTACGCCGAGGCCGACAGCCGATAGCAGGCCCGCACCCGGTGCCGTGGCCGGCCGTGGTCGTAACCGACCGGCCAGGCTTCGTCGACATCGGCCTGGCTGGCGTAGTTGAACCCGTCGAACATCGTGCGGCTGCGCCGGTCGGTGCGGGTCTCCAGCGCCTTGACCAGGTCGCTCTGCGGCTCGCAGGCGCAGGAGGCGAGCAGGACCGACCCGATCCGCACCGCCTGCAGCTTCAGCGCGAGGTTCTCCTCGACCAGCTCGACCGACGGCACGTCGTAGTTGTCCGGGATCGGCGCGCCCGCACGCTTGAGCTGCCGGAACAGCTGCGGCGACAGCGGCAGGGTTAGGCCGAGCGAATCGGTTCGCTGGCAGTCCGGCAGCCCGCCGGCGGGCACCCCGGGATCGCCGCCGAGGGTCGGGCCGGTGCGGCAGTTGCCGACCGACGGATACGGATGCGACAGCGGCCCGGCGAACCACCGGGTGAGCATCGTGACCCGCGGGTTGCGGCGCCACGGCACGGCGACGCGGACGCCGTTGTGCGCCCCGCCGATCGCCCGCCAGGCGCGCAGCACCCGCTCGGCGAGCAGATGCGCGCCGCGCTCGGCCTGGGCATAGCCCATGTGGCCGTAGACCTCGTACACCCGGTCGCCGTGGTCCTTGATGGTCGGCACGTCGCCCGCCGGGTAGGCGTCTTCGTACGGCCCCTCCGCCGATCCGACCGAACCCTGGCTGAACGCGACCGGCGCGTGGGTCGCGCGGGTCACGTAGCGCGCGAACGGCGCCATCCAGTCCTCGCTGATCAGGTCGTACTCGTCGAGAGACTCGCCGTGCTCGGCGTAGTTGACCCAGGTGGCAAGCGGCCGCGGCCGCGATGGCTGGGTCATGTCGTCGATCCGCATCACGACCACCTGATGGTCGTTGTCCTGCAGCGGATAGCCGGTGGGGGAGCCGTCCTCGTTGACCCCGGCGCCGGCGATGTTGCCCTGGAAGCCACGGAACCCGACGGTCGCCGCCCCCAGCCGCGCTGGCCGCAGCCGGGCGGTCGCACGCTCGATCGCCGTCGCCATCCGCCGGGCTTGGTACTCGAACATGCGCAGGTCCATCACGTCTTGGAAGAGCCAGACGCCGGCTGCGGGTGTCGAGTAGTACGGCGAGCTGTGGTCGTGGGACGCCGACAGCAGGATGTGGTCGTAGGTCACCGGGCTGTGGTCGGCCGCGAGGATCTGCCCGACGCGGCGGACCAGCATGTCCTGCGCGAGGTAGTTGTCGTCGCGCACGAGCGCGATCGGCGGGTCGCCGTGCCCGTCCTGCAGCACGATTGCGGTCATCGACAGCCGTGAGGCGACACCGTACGACGACCGCTTCAGAACCGACGCCACGTTGGGGTCCCACTCGCCCTTGATGTCGTTGCCGTTGATCGTCGCGGCGTACTGCCCGGCGGACGCGCCGACGTGCCAGGTCGCGTCGACGGTCGCCGCGCCGGCGCGTAGTCCCGTCCAATGGTGCGGATGCGACGGGGCCCCGCGCGCCGCGGCGACGCCTCCGGCGAGCAGCACCGACGCGACACTCAGCCCGACCACCTGCCGTCGCATGGGCTAAGTCTCTACGCTCGCCCGGTGTCGTCGCTGCTGGCAACCGTGCGCGCGACACTGCGTCGGAGCTGGAACGACCGGCTGTTCGGGTTGGCCGCCGAGGCCGGCTTCTGGCAGCTGCTGTCGCTGCCGTCGTTGATCCTCGGTGTGCTCGGCGTGATCGGTTACTTCAGCGGACCGCTCGGCAGCGACAACCTCAACGACCTGCTGCGCACCATCGACGACGCGCTCAACAAGGTGATCGTGCCGAGCGCGGTGCAGTCGACGATCCGTCCCGCGCTGCACCGGATCCTGTTCGGCGGCCGCGCCGACGTGGTCTCGATCGGCTTCGTGGTGTCGCTGTGGACCGGCTCCTCGGCGATGGCGACCTACGTCAACACGATCACGATCGCGTACGGGCAGCGCCACGTCCGCGGAGCGGTCCGCAGCCGACTGGTCGCGCTGCGGCTCTACGTCGCCTTTGTGCTCGCCATGATCGTGCTGCTGCCCGCGGTCGCACTCGGGCCGTCGCACTTCGTCAACGTCTTCCCGGATGCATGGCACCACGCGGTCTCCGACGTGACGACGATCGCGTTCTGGCCGGTGGTCGTTGCCGTTTCGATGGCGCTGCTGGCGACGCTCTACCACCAGGCTGTGCCGGTGAAGGTGCCGTGGCGGCGGACGTTGCCCGGTGCCGTCGTGGCGGTCGTCATTTGGATCGTCGGATCGACCCTGCTGCGGCTGTGGCTGGCGTTCGCCTTCCGCAGTACGGCGACGTACGGGCCGCTGTCCGCGCCGGTTGCGGTGCTCGTCTTCCTCTACCTCACGGCGCTCGCGATCCTGGTGGGCGCGGAATTGAACGCGGAGGTCGAACGCCGACGGCGGCCGCCCGAGGCGGAGGGCAACGGTTCCGGCGCCGCGGCGCCCCCGTAGGCTGGGGTCCGAGCGCGAACCGGATGCGGCGTACTGGATCGATGGCAGGAGGACCGATGGCGGCAGAACCCGGGACCACCGGCCCAAGCTCCGCCGGGACCCATGCCGGCACGGTCGGGGTGTGGATCGCGACGGCCGCAATCATCGCCGCCGTCATCATCGGCGGGATCGCGCTGATCTACTGGAACTGGCCGCTGTTCTGGATCGGCGGCGTCGCGCTGTTCGTGCTTGGCTGTGTCGGCGCTTACTTCACCAACATCATGGACGCGGTCATGGAGTACGGCAACGCGGAGTCCGAGCAGTCCGGCCAGCCGGGCTGATGTCCGAGCCGGCACCGGTGCCGCTGGCCATCGTCGTTCCTGAGGAGCTCGAGGCCGGGGTCTACTCCAACGTCGTCAACATCTGGCACACCGACACCGAGTTCACGCTCGACTTCCTGGTCCGGGTGCCGGGCGCCACGCCGGTGGAGCTGCCGGACGGCACTCGCGCTCCCGGCCAGCGGCTGCGCGCCGTCGCCCGGGTGCGCCTGCCACCGGCGCAGATCTTCGAAGTGATGAAGGCGTTGGAGCAGCAGCTGTCAGCCTTCGAAGCCGAACAGCAGGGTCGACCGCCAGCGGGCGACGAGTTCTAGCCGCGGCGGGAGCCGTGCTTGTCTAGAACGTAGGGAGCGCACCGCCCGCCTGGCCCCCCCTCCGGCGGAGCGGTGCGCTCCCACTCATGATCAACGCTGGCGACTCTCGACGGTCGTCCGGCGGCCGCTCGTTGAGATCGACGATGAGATGCGTCGAGGCGCGCCGGCTGAGCGATAGCGAAGTGTTGCGTGGTGGGCGGTACAGGACTTGAACCTGTGACCTCTTCCGTGTCAGGGAAGCGCGCTAGCCAGACTGCGCCAACCGCCCGGGTCGGTGGGAGGCGGGAGCGGGAATCGAACCCGCGTACAGGGCTTTGCAGGCCCTTGCCTAAGCCACTCGGCCATCCCGCCTAACAGCAGCGCCGAGTGGCGCCACCGAGCGGACGACGGGACTCGAACCCGCGACCCTCACCTTGGCAAGGTGATGCGCTACCAACTGCGCTACGTCCGCGCGCCGGAGGGGTTTCCCGCCTCCTCGGTGCGCCGTCGACTCTACACGGCGGGCACCCGCGGAGACCGGCTCAAGCCCGCCGACAAGCTGCCGTGACAGCATCAGCGGGTGGCTGACCGCCCGACCGACCCGCGCTGGCCGACGGCCGCGGCGTGGCTCGCCGCCGGGCCGGGCGAGCGATCGATCGACCTCGCCGTGCTGGGCGTCCCGACCTTCGCCACCTCGCTGTCCGCCACCGGCGCGCACGCCACCCCGGCCGCCGTCCGGCGGGCGCTGGGCCGGCTCTCGACCTGGTCCGGGTCGCGCCGGCTCGACCTCGCGCAGGCGCTCGCGCCGTGGGACCGCGGCGACGTCGAAGACCCCGACGTCCCCGTCGAGGGGGAGTGGCGAGTACGCCAGGCGGCCGAGACCGCGGCCGCCAAGGCTCGGCTGGTGGTCGCGATCGGCGGCGACAACTCGCTCACCTATCCGGTCATGGCCGGCGGCTGCGGCGACGACCTGGCGCGGGCCGGACTGGTGACGGTCGACGCCCACCACGACTTCCGCGAGGGCCACAGCAACGGCTCACCGGTGCGCGAGCTCGCCGCGGCCGGCCTCGACGCGGAGCGGATCGTGCAGGTCGGCATCGCCGACTGGGCGAACAGCAAGTCGTACGCCGACGAAGTGCACGCCCGCGGAATCCACGTCATCCACCGATGTGACGTCGCGAGCCGGGGCATCGACGAATGCATGACCGAAGCCCTCGACACGGCCGCGGCCGCCGGTGGCCCGGTGTACGTCGACCTCGACTTCGACGCCTGTGACCGGTCGGTCGCGCCCGCCTGCCCGGCGAGCCTGCCGGGCGGGCTGACCGCGGCGGAGATGATGCGAGCGGCTCACCTGGCCGGCCGCGATCCGCGCGTCCGTTTCGTCGACACCACCGAGGTCGACGCCACCAGCGACGCCGCCGACGGTCGCACCGTCCGGCTGGTGGCGCTGTGCGTGCTCGAGGTCGCGGCCGGCCTGGCGCTGCGAGCCGCGTCGTGACGCTCTGGGTCGACGGCCGGCTGGTCGACGACGAGTCCAGTCCGGTGCTGCGCGCCGACGACCACGGCATCACGGTCGGTGACGGCGTCTTCGAGACCATGAAGGTGGTCGACGGCCGGCCGTTTGCGATCAGCCGACACCTCGAGCGGCTGACCGTGTCCGCCGCCGGGCTCGGCATCCCGCTGGATCTCGCCCAGGTCCGCGCCGGCATCGACGCCGTGCTCGCCGCCGACCCCGCAGGTCGGGCGCGGCTGCGCGTGACGGTGACCGGCGGTCCGTCGCCGTACGGTTCCGATCGCGGCCAGGCGACACCGACGCTGGTCATCGCGACCGCGCCGCTGACCGACTGGCCGCCGACCACCGACGTCGTGACGGTGCCGTGGACCCGTAACGAGCGGGCGGCCACCGCCGGGATGAAGACGACGTCGTACGCCGACAACGTGGTCGCGCTTCGCCACGCGCACGATCGGGGCGCCGCCGAGGCGATCTTCGCGAACACCCGCGGCGAGCTGTGCGAAGGCACCGGCACCAACGTGTTCGTCGGCGTCGCCGGGCGGTTGCTGACGCCGCCGCTCGACAGCGGCTGCCTCGCCGGCGTCACCCGGGCACTGCTGGTCGAGTGGCTCGGCGACGTCGGCGAGGAGCGGATGCCGCTGTCCGCGCTCGCCGACGCTGAGGAGGCGTTCCTGGCCTCGAGCACTCGCGACGTGCAGCCGATCCGGGCGGTCGACGGCCGTCAGCTGCCGGCCTGCCCCGGGCCGCTGACCCGCCGCGCCGCGGAGGTGTTCGCGTCGCGGAGCCAGGCCGAGGCCGACCCGTGACCGTTCAGATTTCCGGCGCGCCGCTTACGCCCGGCGAGGTGCTCGCCGTCGCCCGCGACGACGCCGAGGTCGCGCTCACCGACGAGGCGGTCGCCGCGATGACGGCCAGCCGGTCGTACGTCGATGCGCTGGCCGCCTCCGACCGGCCGGCGTACGGCATCTCGACCGGCTTCGGCGCGCTGGCCACGACCCACATCCCCGCCGAGCGGCGCGCGGACCTGCAGCGTTCGCTGGTGCGGTCGCACGCCGCCGGCACCGGCCTGCCGGTCGAGCGGGAGGTCGTGCGGGCGATGGCGCTGCTGCGGCTGCGGACGCTGGCAACCGGGCGCACTGGTGCGCGCCCGGCGACCGCCCAGGCGCTCGCCGGCTTGTTGAACGCCGGGATCACGCCGGTCGTGCCGGAGCACGGGTCGCTCGGGTGCAGCGGCGACCTCGCGCCACTGGCGGCGTGCGCGCTGGCGCTGCTCGGCGAGGGCGAGGTGCTCGACCGCGGCGGCGAGCGCGTTGACGCCGCCCGGGCCCTGGCCGCCGCCGGCCTCGAGCCGATCGAGCTGGCCGAGAAGGAAGGGCTCGCCCTGCTCAACGGCACCGACGGGATGCTCGGCATGCTGGTGCTCGCGTGCGAGGACCTGGCCCGGCTGATCACCACCTCCGACCTCGCCGCCGCGATGAGCGTCGAGGCGCTGCTGGGCACCGACCGGGCGTTTGCCGAGGACCTGGTCGCGCTCCGGCCGCACCCCGGCCAGGCCGCGTCGGCCGGCAACCTGCGGGCGTTGCTCGCCGGCTCGCCGATGCTCGCCTCGCACGCCGGCCCCGAGGACACCCGGGTGCAGGACGCCTACTCGCTGCGCTGCGCGCCGCAGGTCGCCGGCGCCGCCCGCGACACGCTGGCGCACGCCCGACAGGTCGCCGACGCCGAGCTGGCGGCGGCGATCGACAACCCCGTCGTACTCGCCGACGGGCGGGTCGAGTCCAACGGCAACTTCCACGGCGCGCCGCTCGGTTACGTCCTCGACTTCCTGGCGATCGCGGCTGCCGACCTCGCCTCGATCAGCGAGCGGCGCACCGATCGGATGCTCGACGTCGCCCGGTCGCACGGGCTGCCGCCGTTTCTCGCCGGCGAGCCGGGTGTCGACTCCGGCCACATGATCGCGCAGTACACCCAGGCCGCCCTGGTCAGCGAGCTCAAGCGGCTCGCGGTGCCGGCCAGTGTCGACTCGATCCCGTCCTCGGCGATGCAGGAAGACCACGTCTCGATGGGCTGGTCGGCCGGGCGCAAGCTGCGCCGTTCACTGGACGGGCTCGCCCGGGTGCTGGCGATCGAGCTGCTGTCGGCCGCCCGCGCGCTCGAGCTGCGAGCCCCGCTTGCGCCAAGCCCGGCCACGGGAGCCGTCGTACGCCGGCTGCGGGAGCGGGTCGCGGGTGCCGGCCCGGACCGGCACCTCGCGCCGGAGATCGACGCCGCCATCGCGATGGTGCGTGACGGCTCGCTGCTGGCGGCGGCGGAGGCCGTTACCGGGCCGCTGCGCTGACAGCCGCCGGCTCGACCAGCAGCGACCGCGGCGTGAGCGAGTCGAAGGTCGTGACCGCATCTGCCGTGGCGTCGTCGGCGGGCGTGTAGCTGACCAGCCGCAGGCCGAGTTGCTGCGAGAGCCACAGGTTCGTGTAGTGGAACCGGAGCAACCCCAGGTCCGAGTGCATGAACTGCTTGATGAGGTTCTCCGGCGCGGCGACATCGTGCTTCGCCCACAGCTCGGCGAACTCCGGTGAGGCTTTCTTCAGCCGCTTCACCAGGCACTTCCACGCCGGGTCGGCCACGTGGTCGGCCATCGCGGCACGGAACTGCCCGACGATCCGACGGAGTACCTCGCTGCGGTCGAGCAGGCAGCAGTGCATCAGCGGGTTCGTGAAGATCAGCCACATCGTGTTGCGCTCTTCGAACGGCAGCGCGTCGAGGTCACCGACGAGAGCGAGGTACGCCGCGTTGTAGGCGAGCAGGTCGTAGCGACCGTTGGTGACGACCGCGGGATAGGGGTGCAGCTTCGCCAGCAGGGCGTGCACCTCGGGCGCGATCGAGTCGTGCTCGGCGGCGACGGCAGTGACCGCCGAGCCGGCCAGCGTGAACAGGTGGGAACGCTCGTGCGGATCGAGCAGCAGCGTCCGGGAGATCGCCTCGAGTACCTGGTCGGAGACCTTGATGTCGCGTCCTTGCTCGAGCCAGGTGTACCAAGTGATCCCGACGCCGGCGAGCTGCGCGACTTCTTCGCGGCGCAACCCCGGCGTCCGGCGCCGGCCACCGGGCGGCAGCCCGACCTGCTCGGGCGTGATGCGCTCCCGCCGGCTGCGCAGGAACCCCGCGAGCTCGCGTCGGCGCAGCCCATCGCCATCGAGCCGGGCGGGTGTCAGTGTTGCCGTCATGACACCATGATGGCGCAGCAGGAGCACTAGTGCCAGGTAGTGCTGATACCTGGATAAACGCTGTCTTGGTACCAGGCTATAGGCCGCAGCACAGTGCTCGCATGCCAGTTGCCACCGAGGTTGTTCCCGCCCCCCGTTCTGTCCAGCTGCCGCGCCCCGCCACGCTGACCGCCGTCCAGCCGGCGAGCGCGCCTGCGCTGTCGGCGGCGGCGCTGGTCACCGTGCTGGTCGGCGTGTTGCTGCCGATGATCGACTTCTTCATCGTCAACGTGGCGCTGCCGACGATGGCGCGGGATCTGCACGCGTCGAACGAGCTGCTGGAGCTGGTGGTCGCGGGCTACGCCACGGCGTACGCCGTGCTCCTCGTCGTCGGCGGCCGGCTCGGCGATGCGTTCGGGCGGCGGCGGCTGTTCCTGATCGGGATGACTGCCTTCACGGCCACGTCGCTGCTGTGCGGGCTCGCGCCGAGCGCCGGACTGCTGGTCGTGGCGCGGGTGCTGCAAGGCGCCGCCGCGGCGATGATGGTGCCGCAGACGCTGTCGACGATTCAGGCCACCGGCGACGCCGTCTCACGCGCCCGGGCGCTCGGCTGGTTCGGCGCTGCCGGCGGCATTGCCGCCGTGACCGGGCAGGTGCTCGGCGGCGTACTGGTCTCGGCGAACCTCGCGGGCAGCGGCTGGCGCCCGATCTTCCTGGTCAACGTGCCGATCGGCCTGGTCGGACTGTGGTGCGCGGGGCGGCTGCTGCCGGAGACCCGGTCGGAGCGCGCGGACCGGCCCGACCTGCCGGGCGCGGCGCTGCTCGGCGCGACCGTCGTGGCCGTGCTCGTGCCGCTGACCGAGGGCCGGGCCCTCGGCTGGCCGGTCTGGTCGTGGCTGCTGCTCGCCGCCGCGCCCGGATTCGCCACCGCGTTCGCGGTGGTCGAGCGGCGGATCGAGCGCCGGGGCCACACCCCGCTGGTGCCGCGGCTGGTCCTCCAGCACCGCAGCATGCGTCGCGGGCTCTCGCTCAGCGGACCGTTCTTCGCCGGCTTCGGCGCGTTCATGTTCGTCTACGCGCTCGTCGCGCAGGACGCGCTGGGCTTCAGCCCGCTGCGAGCCGGTCTCGCGCTGAGCCCGCTGGCTGCCACCTTCCTGGTCGCGTCGCTGCAGATGCCGCGGTTGGTCGCGCGTCACGGCCGGCGGGTGATCACGGCCGGCGCGACGGTGCAGCTGGTCGGCCTGCTCGCGCTGGGTCTGACGCTGGCCGCCGGCTGGCCGACCGTCACGGCGTGGGACCTGGCGCCCGCCCTCGCGGTGATGGGATACGGCCAGGGACTGGTGATGCCGCCGCTGATCCGGGTCGTGCTTTCGGAGGTGCCGATCGAGTCGGCGGGTGCCGGCAGCGGCGTCCTGACCACGACGCAGCAGGTCTCCCTCGCCGTCGGCGTCGCGACCTTCGGATCGCTGTTCTTGACCCTCGCGCCGGCGGCCCGGTTCGGCACGCTGCATGCCGCGTTGCTCGTCCTCGCCATCCAGGCGGTCCTCGCCGCCGGCATCGCGGTGGCGAGCCGAGGTCTGCCGCGCGGCACGTAGCCGGGCATATGGTCCGGGGGATGGAAGGCGCTCGGGTCGTCCGTGCGCCGCGCGGGACGCGGCGAGCCGCCCGCAGCTGGGGCGCGGAGGCCGCGCTGCGGATGCTGCAGAACAACCTCGACCCCGAGGTGGCGGAGCGGCCGGACGACCTCGTGGTCTACGGCGGATCCGGTCGGGCGGCGCGCGACTGGCGGTGCTTCGACGCGATCGTCGAGACGTTGCGCACCATGGCACCGGACGACACGTTGCTGGTGCAGAGCGGCAAGCCGGTCGGCGTGATGCGCACCCACGAGTTCGCGCCGCGGGTGCTGATCGCCAACGCGAACCTGGTGCCGAAGTGGGCCACGCCGGAGCACTTCCGAGAGCTCGAGGACCTCGGCCTGACGATGTACGGCCAGATGACGGCCGGATCCTGGATTTACATTGGCACGCAAGGGATCCTGCAGGGCACGTATGCGACGTTCGCCGAGGTCGCCAACCGTCACTTCGATGGCACCCTCGCCGGCCGCTGGGTGCTCACCGCGGGCCTCGGCGGGATGGGCGGCGCGCAGCCGCTCGCGGTCACCGGCAATGGCGGTGCCGCGCTCTGCGTCGAGGTCGACCCGGCTCGGGCGCAGCGCCGGCTCGACGACCACTACCTCGACGAGATCGCTGACTCGCTCGACGACGCGGTTGCCCGGGTGCAACGTGCGGCGGCCGAGCGGCGGGCGCTATCGGTCGCGGTCATCGGCAACGCGGCGGAGGTGTTCGCCGAGCTCGCCCGACGCAACGTGGTGCCGGACGTTGTCACCGACCAGACCAGCGCGCACGACGCGCTCGACGGCTACGTGCCGCACGGCATCACCCTCGGGCAGGCCCGCGAGCTTCGGCGTACCAAGCCGGCGGAGTACGTCGAGCGGGCGATGCAGTCGATCGCGGTGCACTGCCGCGCAATGCTCGACCTGCAGGCCGCCGGCGCGGTTGTCTTCGACTACGGCAACGGGCTGCGCGGGCAGGCCCGCGACGCCGGCGTGACCGACGCGTTCGACTATCCCGGCTTCGTCGTCGCCTACATCCGGCCGTTGTTCGCCCGGGGCGCGGGACCGTTTCGCTGGGCCTGCCTTTCCGGGGACCCGGCCGATCTCGCCGCGACCGACGACGCGGTGCTCGCGGCGTTCCCGGACGACGACCCGCTGCAGCGGTGGATCCGGTTCGCGCGCGACCACGTGTCAGGGCAAGGGCTGCCTGCGCGGATCTGCTGGCTCGGGTACGGCGAACGTCATGTCGCCGGGGTCGCGTTCGATGACCTGGTCGCCCGCGGCACGGTGACCGCGCCGGTGGTGATCGGCCGCGACCACCTCGACGCCGGCTCGGTCGCCAGCCCGGAGCGAGAGACCGAGGGCATGCGCGACGGCTCCGACGCGATCGCCGACTGGCCGCTACTGAACGCGATGCTCAACACCGCCTCCGGAGCGAGCTGGGTGTCGATCCACCACGGCGGCGGGGTGGGCATCGGCAAGTCGATCCACGCCGGCGTCGTCGTGGTGGCCGAGGGCAGCGAGCAGTCGCAGCGGCGGCTCGAGCTGGTGTTGACCAACGATCCGGGGATCGGCGTGCTGCGCCACGCCGATGCCGGCTATGAGATCGCCGTCGACACCGCACGCGATGTCGGCGTGCGGATCCCGCTCGACCCGGTCACCCATCCGCCGGCCTGGCAAGAGTGAGCGACCTGGTCGTCCGGCGGATCGGGCGGCTGACGACCTGGGCGACGCCACGGATCACCGACGCCGCCGTGGTGATCGCGGCCGGCCGGGTGTCGTGGGTCGGCGCCGACGCCGACCTGCCGGCGGGCCTCGGCGACGTGCCGGAGCTCGACGCCGCCGGCGCCGCGGTGATGCCGGGGTTCGTCGACTGCCACACCCACCTGGTCTGGGCAGGCCACCGCCGGGACGACCTGGTCGGCCGGCTGGCCGGTGGCGACTACTCGCCGGCCGGGATCGCCTCGACCGTCGCGGCGACGCGCGCCGCCTCAGACGCGGAGTTGATGCGCTCGGGCGGGGAGCGGATCGCCACAATGCGGCGCAACGGGACGACGACGGTCGAGATCAAGTCCGGCTACGAGCTGACGTTACGAGGCGAGCTCCGGACGTTGGACGTCATCGCCGATCTGGCGGCGAGCCAGCAGGTTCGAGTCCAATCGACGTATCTCGGCGCTCACGTCGTGCCCGACGGGCGCGACCGCGGCGAGTACGTCGACGAGGTCATCGCGTCGCTGCCGGAAGCGCGGCGTCACCAGGCCGCCTGGTGCGACGTGTTCTGTGACACCGGCGCGTTCTCCGTGAGCGAGGCCGAGCGAGTTCTGCGGGCCGCCGCCGACCTCGGCATGGGGCTGCGGCTGCACGCCGACCAGCTCGGCCACACCGGGGGCGCGCAGCTCGCCGCCCGGCTGGGCTGCGCGAGCGCCGACCACCTCGACTTCGTCACTCCCGCCGACGCCGCCGCCCTGGCCGCTGCGGGCGTGGTCGGCGTCCTGGTGCCGGCCGCCTCGCTCTACACCGGAAGCAACCGCTGGTCGCACGCCGCCGTCCTCCGCGAGGCCGGCGTCCCGCTGGCGATCGCGACCGACTGCAACCCGGGCACGGCCTGGTGCGAGTCGATGCCGTACGCCGTGCAGCTGGCCTGCCTGGCGATGGGGCTCGGCGTCGACGAGGCGCTCGAGGCCGCGACCGCCGGCGGTGCTCGCGCGCTGCGGCGCGCAGACGTGGGCCATCTCGGGGTCGGGGCGTGCGGCGACCTGGTCGTGCTCGCGACCGACCACGAGGCCGACGTGGTGGCCCGGCTAGGAGCGCCGGCGGTCGCTCAGGCCGTGATCGGCGGCGTCGTGCAGTGACCGGAGCGTTGCCTCAGGCGTCGCGCTCGCTCCACAGCAGGGCGGCCAGCTCCGCGTCGAGGTCGACGAAGTCGCCTTCGCTGCCGGTCGGCACCAGCTGGTAGCTGTGGCTGAGGAACTGCACGATCGGCGTCAGCGGTGCCTCGAACAACGCCTGGCCGAACGGGCTCGACAACGCTAGGCAGACGCCCGGCCGGCCGTCCGCGGACGCCGGCCAGACCCGGACGTCGCCGTCGCCGACGGCGTGCGTGACGCCGTCGGTCAGCAGAGACCGGGCAAAGGTCCACTCGACGACCTCGGGGCCGGTGTGGAAGCCAAGGCGGACGGCGTACGGATCGTCGCGGTCGTAGCTTGCCTCGCATCGCACGGGCCGCGAGCTGCCATCCGGCACGATGAGGCGGAGGTCGATCTCGACGCTCACGCTGCGGGGGCCAGAGCTCATCCACGACATATCCCCCGGCTGCGGAGTCTGTAACGTTGTCTGCGTCCAGGGGCGATTAGCTCAGCCCGGTCAGAGCGCTCGCTTCACACGCGAGAGGTCACAGGTTCAAGTCCTGTATCGCCCACCACCAGTCCGGGATATCGGATGGCACCCGCTCGATAGCCTCGTGGCATGCCGCAAATCCGCCTGACCGTCGACGGCTCCCCGCATGTCGCGGAGCAGGGACGGACGGCGGGCGAGGTGCTGGCCGACCTCGGCATCGACGCGGTCGTCGTCCGCGCCAACGAAGAGGTGCTGCACGACCTGGCGTGGGCGCCCGAGGACGGCGACGTGCTCGAGTCGGTGCCGATCGACTCGCCGGAAGGGCTCGCCGTGCTGCGGCACTCCACCGCGCACGTGCTGGCACAGGCCGTGCAGCAGGCCTTCCCGCAGGCGCGGCTGGGCATCGGCCCGCCGATCACGAACGGCTTCTACTACGACTTCGACGTGGACCGGCCGTTCACCCCGGAAGACCTCGACGAGCTCGAGCAGCGGATGCGCGCGATCGTCGCGGAGGGCCAGTCGTTCGTGCGGCGCGTGGTCAGTGATGACGAGGCGCGCGACGAGCTCGCCGACGAGCCGTTCAAGCTCGAGCTGATCGGGCTGAAGGGGGCCGGCGCGGCGGAGGCCGCCGAGGGCGCCGACGTCGAGGTCGGCGGCCCGGAGCTGACGATCTACGACAACCTGCACCCGGACGGCACGCTGGCCTGGAAGGACCTCTGCCGTGGGCCGCACCTGCCGTCGACGGCGCTGATTCCGGCGGATGCGTTCAAGCTGATGCGGTCGGCGGCGGCGTACTGGCGGGGGAGTGAGCGCAACCCGCAGCTGCAGCGGATCTACGGCACCGCGTGGCCGAATGAGCCCGGGCTGGCAGCCCACCTGGAGTTTCTGGAAGAGGCCGAGAAGCGCGACCATCGCCGGCTGGGCGCGGAGCTCGACCTGTTCTCCTTCCCGGACGAGATCGGGTCGGGGCTGGTCGTGTTTCACCCGAAGGGCGGGGTCGTCAAGCGCGTGATGGAGGACTACGTCCGCCAGCGCCACATCGACGAAGGCTTTTCCTACGTCGGCTCGCCGCACATCTCGAAGCAGGGGCTG
>DASZPL010000031.1:0-27837 GCA_035550315.1 Mycobacteriales bacterium
CACGTGGGTTGCGTGCCAGACCTGAGCCGGAGCGGCGTCGGCGATGACGTCACCGACGTCGTAACCCGCGAGGACGAATCGCTCGGCCATCCCGGCATTCGACCAAGGATCGCCGCCGCGCCGTAGCCGCTGTCCACAACCCCCGGCACCCCACCCCGCCCCAACTTCCGCGGTGATCATGGCGTTAGTGACGCACTAACGCCATGATCGGCGCCCGAACCCGTCACTAACGCCATGATCACCGCGTGGAGTGGCGGGGCGGGGCGAGCGCCGGCAGTAGCGTTGAGGCGTGACGGCGTTGCGGTGTGCCTGGCTCGGGCGGGACGTCGACTACGACGCCGCCTGGCAGCGGCAGCGCACGCTCCATGCGCAGCGGGTCGCCGACGAGATCGGCGACACCGTACTGCTGCTCGAGCACACGCCGGTCTACACCGCCGGCCGGCGTACCGAACCGTGGGAACGGCCGGTCGACGGCACGCCGGTGATCGACGTCGACCGCGGCGGCCGGATCACCTGGCACGGACCGGGGCAGCTCACCGGCTACCCGATCGTCCGGCTGCCCGACCCGATGGACGTGGTCGCACACGTCCGCCGGCTCGAGGACGCGCTGCTCGGCGTCTGCGCGAAGCTCGGCCTCGCCGCGACCCGCATCGACGGCCGCAGCGGCGTCTGGCTGCCCGCCGACGAGCAGCGGCCGGCGCGGAAGATCGCGGCGATCGGCGTCCGGGTATCGCGCGGCGTCGCGATGCACGGTTTCGCGCTGAACTGCGACTGCGACCTCGCGGCGTTCGGCCGGATCGTGCCCTGCGGGCTGACCGATGCCGGCGTCACGTCGCTGTCCGCCGAGCTCGGCCGCGACGTCACCGTCGACGAGGTTCGGCCGCTCGTCGAAGCCGAGCTCCGCCGCGTCTTCACCAACGACTTGTCAGCGGCAGCGGGGGCTATAGCACCCGCAAACGCTGACAAGTCGGAAGGTACGGCGGCGCCGTACCAGCGAAAGCTGCTCCGGCTCGAGGTGCGCAACGCGGCGACGCCGATCGAACGCAAGCCGGCGTGGATCAAGGCCCGGGCCCGGATGGGCCCGGAGTTCACCGAGCTCAAGCAGCTGGTACGCCGGGAAGGCCTGCACACCGTCTGCGAAGAGGCGGGCTGCCCGAACATCTTCGAGTGCTGGGAAGACCGCGAGGCGACGTTCCTGATCGGCGGCGACGCCTGCACCCGGCGCTGCGACTTCTGCCAGATCGACACCGGCCGGCCGGCGCCGATCGACCGCGACGAGCCACGACGGGTCGCCGAAAGCGTGCAGGCGATGGGGCTGCGCTACGCGACCGTCACCGGCGTCACCCGCGACGACCTCGAGGACGAGGGTGCGTGGCTGTACGCCGAGACCGTCCGTGCCATCCACGAGCTCAACCCGGGCACCGGCGTGGAGATCCTGACGCCGGACTTCTCCGGCCGGGCCGAGCTGTTGCAGCAGGTGTTCGACGCGCGGCCGGAGGTGTTCGCGCACAACGTCGAGACGGTGCCGCGGATCTTCAAGCGGATCCGGCCGGCGTTCCGCTACGAGCGGTCGCTCGAGGTGATCACCGCCGGCCGCGCCGCCGGGCTGATCACCAAGTCGAACCTGATCCTCGGCCTCGGCGAGACCCGCGACGAGGTGGAGGCGGCGCTCGCCGACCTTCGCAGCGCCGGCTGTGACCTGGTCACGATTACGCAGTATCTGCGGCCCAGCCCGCGCCACCATCCGGTCGAACGCTGGGTGCCGCCGGAGGAGTTCGACGAGCTGGCCGCGGTCGCGGAGCGGCTCGGCTTCGCCGGCGTCATGAGCGGTCCGCTGGTCCGGTCGTCGTACCGCGCCGGAAGGCTCTACCGTCAGGCCACGCAACTGACCGCCAGTTGATTTCGGACGTTCACAGCCGGGCAACCGCGGTGAAACCTCCGGCCCAGATGCTGTCGCCATGACCGAACTCTTCGAGTTGATCCTGATGCGGGTCTGGGCCGATGGCGGTCAGGGCCGGTCCCGGCGCAACGCGTGGCGGGCGATGGCGGCTGATGCCCAGCGGGCGCGGGCGCGAGCCGAGGTGGAGCAGAGCCTGCTGCTGGCCGAGGTTAAGCAGCCTGCCTGACGCTCCTCCCTAGAATCGCGGGCATGGCCCGCTCCCGACGACGCCCTGCACCGCCGCCGCCCGCACCAAAGGGTGGCGGCCGGGCGGCGCAGGAGCCGGCGGCGCAGGGCCGGGTCGCGCAGGTCCGGGCCGTCTGGCAGATGACACGGGAGGCCGACCCGCGCACCCCGCTGATCGTGCTCGGCCCGGCCCTGGTGGTCCTCGCCGTACTGGTCGTGGTCGGCGTGCTCATCGGCCACGTGATCCTGCTGTCGATCCTCGGCGTGCTCGGCGCACTGGCGACCGGCTCGTCGATCTTCGGCCGGCGCGCGACGAAGACGATGTACGCCCGGGTCGAGGGGCAGCCGGGCGCGGCGGCCGCGGTGCTGCAGGGCATCCGCGGCGACTGGCGGGTCACGCCGGCGGTCGCGTTCACCCGCAACCAGGAGCTGGTGCACCGGGTGCTCGGCCGGCCGGGGGTGGTGCTGGTCGGGGAAGGTACGTCGGTCGCCGCGATCCGCCAGCTGATCACCGCGCAGAAGCGCAGCATCGGCCGGGTGGCGCCGGAGACGCCGATCTACGACGTACTCGTCGGCGACGGCGAGGGCCAGGTGCCGCTGCGCAAGCTGCAGCCGCATCTGGCGCGGCTGCCGCGCAACCTGCGCAAGCCCGAGGTCAACGCGCTGGAGACCCGGATGAAGGCGCTGGGCGGCACCAACGTGCCGCTGCCGAAGGGCCCGGTGCCGACCCGGATCCCCCGCGGCCGCAACGCCAAGCTCCGCTAGCCCCCTGCCGCAGATCTTCGCGCAGCCGCACGCCGCAACGGCGTGTCGCGGCGATTTCCGTGCACCTGCCCGAAGATCTGCGCAGGTGGTCGGCGGGCTAGCGGGTGCGGAGCATCACCGCGCCGGCCGCGCGGTCGTGCATCGCCCGCCCCGACCGGTCGGTGAACAGCGCCGGGATGATCGTGGCGAGCAGCACGGTGCGCAGCAGCACCCACTGCGGCTGGACCCGTCCGCCGCCGTCGGCACGGACCACGGCGATGCCGACGGCGCGCATCCCCGGCGTCTGGCCGGCGGCCGCGACGAAGATCAGCTCGATGGCGAGGAACGCGAGGTACGTCGCGAGGTTCTGCGGGTCGCCAGGGTGGAATCCGCCGTTGATGATGATCGCCAGCACGTCCGCGCAGATCGCATCCACGATGAACGCCACCAGCCGGTTGCCGAAGCTGGCGACGCTGCCCGGCCCGGCGGCGGGGAACGTGGTCGGCGCGGCGGTCACCCGGCCACGCTAACCGGCGCTGCAGGCGCGGCGTAACCCGCGTGAAACATCCGGGTAACCGCCCGCACCATCGGCCTCGCTACTGTGGCCGTCGACAGCAGCACGCGCCCCGCGTGGGCCGATGAGGAGGCAGCAGCGCCGATGTTCTCGAGCGCCGACGAGGTTCTCTCGTACATCAAGAAGAACGAGGTCCAGTTCATCGACGTGAGGTTCTGCGATCTCCCCGGGATCATGCAGCACTTCACGTTCCCCGCCTCGAACTTCGGCGAGAGCGTGTTCACCGACGGTCTGATGTTCGACGGCTCGTCGATCCGCGGCTTCCAGCAGATCCACGAGTCGGACATGCTGCTGCTGCCGGACCCGTCGACGGCGTACATGGACCCGTTCCGCCAGCACCCGACGCTGGTGATGAACTTCTTCATCCACGACCCGCTGACCGGCGAGGCCTACTCGCGTGACCCGCGCAACATCGCCCGGAAGGCGGAGGACTACCTGCGCGGCAGCGGCATCGCGGACACGACGTACTTCGGCCCGGAGGCCGAGTTCTACATCTTCGACAGCGTCCGCTACGACCAGAACCCGCACTCGTCGTACCACTACCTCGACTCGGTCGAGGCGGCGTGGAACAGCGGCAAGGACGAGCCGGGCGGCAACAAGGGCTACAAGCCGCGCTACAAGGGCGGCTACTTCCCGGTGCCGCCGACCGACCACTTCACCGACCTGCGGTCGGAGATGGTGCGGGTGCTGCTCGAGGTCGGCATCGACGTCGAGATGCAGCACCACGAGGTCGGCACCGCCGGGCAGGCCGAGATCGACTTCCGGTTCGGCACGCTGCTGAAGACCGCCGACAACCTGATGAACTTCAAGTACGTCGTGAAGAACGTCGCCCGACAGCACGGCCGCACCGCGACGTTCATGCCGAAGCCGATTTTCGGCGACAACGGTTCGGGCATGCACTGCCACCAGTCGCTGTGGAAGGACGGCGCGCCGCTGTTCTACGACGAGATCGGCTACGCCGGGCTGTCGGACCTTGCGCGTCATTACATCGGCGGGCTGCTCTCGCACGCGCCGGCGCTGCTGGCGTTCACCAACCCGACGACGAACTCCTACCGCCGGCTGGTGCCGGGCTACGAGGCGCCGGTCAACCTGGTCTACTCGCAGCGCAACCGCTCGGCCTGCTGCCGGATCCCGATCACCGGCTCGAACCCGAAGGCGAAGCGGCTGGAGTTCCGCGTGCCGGACCCGTCGTGCAACCCCTACCTCGCGTTCTCGGCGATGCTGATGGCCGGCCTCGACGGCATCCGCAACAAGGTCGAGCCACCGGAGCCGGTCGACAAGGACCTCTACGAGCTGCCACCGGACGAGATCGCCCAGGTCGCGCAGGTGCCGGGATCGTTGGAAGACGTGCTCGACGCGCTCGAGGCGGACAACGAGTTCCTGCTTACCGGCGGGGTGTTCACCCCGGACGTCGTGGAGACCTGGATCGACTACAAGCGCACTCACGAGGTGGACGCGCTACGACTGCGGCCCCACCCCCACGAGTTCGCGATGTATTACGACATCTAATCCGGGCGAATCGCTCAGCCTTCTTTTGACGTCTCGCGGCGTCAGCGGTCCTTTCTTGGCTGCGCCCGTGCGGTGGCAAGCAGGGCCGGTCCCGGCTGAGCATTGTGCGACGCTGCTGCAGTGCTCGGCCACGCATCGACGACTGACGCCAGCGTGCAGTCCCGGTCGGCCGGCGAGGCACTGGCACTGCATCTCGCTCGAAAGGGCTTCGTGCACCTTCCCGAGCGTTTCGCGAGCCGTGCTGACGCCTGGGCGAGGGCGACGTCGGTCGCGATGCACGCGCGCGCGTACCGCCGCGGCGCCGGCGCATCGCGACCCTTGGAAGTAGTTGGTGAGTTCAACCTTCCTGCCGCGGGTGTCGACCAGCGCGACTATCAGGCTCTCCACATGGACTTCGGTGTCCCCCGGCTCACTGCCCAGACCGTCGACATTGCCCTGTACACCGGTCTGTATATCGACCAAGACCGCGAGGGATCGGGTGCATCGACCCGCCTCGTGCCGCTCGATGAGCTAGCCAAGCAACGGGCCTGGCCCGGTGCGTCCGTCGTGGCTGACCGCATCCGCTCCGCGGCTCACGACAACTCGCCGAGCGAGGGCATCTTGGCCAGAATCGTTGAGTGCGTCGACCTGAGCTGGGACCTGCCGGCGAAGGACAGCGACTTCCTGTGCGGGATGGAGTTCGGCAACATCCATGAGGAGCACACCTTCTACCGACGACACCAGCTTGAGCTTGACGCCGCGGAGCAGGTCGTGACATTGGCACCTGGGGAGCTGCTCATTCTCGACAATCTTGCGATCGCCCACGGAAGAATCGGCCGTCGCGCGACGAGAGAACTTTGGCAGCTCTGCCTCGGCCTGAGGTCCGCCGAACAGTCGGTTCAGGCCGAAGTCCTCGAAGCGGTGGCAGCGCGGTTCGCAACGACAACCGCGGCCAGTCCGGGCTGAACTGCGGCACCCTCGCAGAAGTAGCGCCTGGGCGCCGTGCGGTTGACTCGGACTATGAGCGCGCAGGACTGGTCGGTCGAGCGGCACCTCGAAGGGAAGCCGCAACTCGTCCAGGATCTGTATTGGCGGTTCATCGAGCTGGCCGAGGGATGCGGCCCCTTCGAATACTCCGTGACGAAGACGGTGATCACGCTCAAGGGCAGCCGCCGAGGGTTCGCTGGCGCGGTACCGAAGTCGCGCTGGCTCGGCGGCTACCTCGACCTGCAACGGCAGGTCACCGATCGCCGGATCCGCAGCAACTCCCCCTACACGAAGCGGCTGTTCGTGCACCAGTTCCACGCGACGACCATTGCCAACCTCGACGACGAGTTCGCCGGATGGCTCCAAGAGGCGTACGCCGTCGGCCAAGGCGCGCATCTCGGCGGGGGTTAGGGCGCTCCGATCAAGGCGCTACGACGGATAGCGCTCGACCTGCAGGTCTCCTCCCCCGTCGACCCAGGCGAGCACACCGTCCGCTACTTGCGGCAGCGCGAGGAACTGCCGAAACGACAGCAGCGCGTGCGTCGTGCCGTGGAACGGCCGGATCGAAATGCGTCTCTGGAACGATCCGTCAGCAGTGAACATCAGCGCACCCGCGTCGCTGAGGCCGTAGACCTGGTACGGGAGGTGCACGACCGGCCCCGGCGACGTTCCGACGTGGCGCATTCCGTCGGAGTGGACCACCTTCCCGCCGTGGACAAACTCGATGTCCCAGGCGACCCAGTTGCCGATGGCGTAGACGGACGGATGTTGCGACGACCCGGCTGAGGACGTGTAGACCGTCGACGTCACGCCGGTGGTCAGATCGCGCTCACGGACGACGCCCGCCGACGTGGCGTAGACGAGGCGCGACGGCGTGAGCGCGAACGAGGCCGGCTGCTCTGCCTGCACCGAAGGCAAGGGCTGAACGTTGCCGGTGTTGACGTCGTACAGCTCGACCGGACCTGGGAGATTCGCCGCGAGCACCCAATGTCCCGCCGCCTCGAGCGAGGCGAAGTTGGGATCGAAGGTGCCGGGAAGCTCGACCGTGCCCGCAGCCGTCGTCACGTAGGCGTGCCAGGTGCAGCAGTCACTGGCCCGCATGAAGGCGGCCGTCGTGGCGGTGGCAGCCGGGCCGCTGTGACCCGTGCCGTTGGCGACGACCTGGAGCTGGCCGTCACGCCCGGCGACCTGATGAGGCGCGCCGACCTTCACGCGCCGTCCGGATTTCGTCACCGAGGCCGATTGCACGCTGCGGGTCTGCGCCGGGTCGGACGCGTTGCGCGGGTCGCTGACGTAGACGATCCGGTCGGGTGCGAACGCGAACGAGCCCGCCGCCTCCGCCGACCGCGGGATCGCGAACGCCGTGGTGAGGTGCAGCGGCGTGGTGGCGGCCAGCACGACGTGCGGGTCCTGGTTGCGCATCACCAGCGCTTTGCCGAACGCGCTGACGACGGCGTGGTTGGCAAGGGTCGGCCATTTCACCGGTGTCGGGTGAGCTGGGCTGAACCCGTAGAGGTACGGCGCGTCGTCGGTCTGCTCCGCTGTGAAGAAGACCTCCTTGCCGGCAAGCCCGATGTCATCGAGCATCAGGGTGCCCTTCGACGCCCGCGTCTCGGTGCTGCCGTCGAGCGGAAGGAAGCCGATCTCGCTGCCCTGGTGGGGTTCGTCGATCCGGCAGGCGGCGCCGGCGTGGTCCAGCGCGTAGCAGTAGTGGGCGCCGGCCCCGGAGTGAAGCTTGCGGTAGGCACCCGGATGCGAAAAGGCCATCAGCCGGGCGCCGCTCTTGACGCCGGTGACGATGAGCCGATGGTCGTCGGCCGCGATGCTGGCCACCCGCTGGCTCGGGAACGGCGTACCCCACGATCGCGACGAGCGGCTGCCGGCCACCCACTCGTGCAGGCTGTGGCCGAAGGTGTAGACGAAGCCGCGCGGCGTGGCCTGGAGGACCCGCGGCGCCTGGGCAAGCTTGACGACGTGGTGGTGTCGCGTGATGACGTTCCACAGGTCGACCACCGGGCTGTGAGACGCGAACTCCGAGCTCGACCACGCCACCACCCAGTGGCCCAGCGTCGAGAACTGGCCCCGCTGGACGCGGTTGGACATCGCCCCGAGCCGGACCGTCTTGCCCGATTTCGATCGCACGGTCAGCACCGGCCGCGACTTCCCGGAGCCGTAGACCGAGCCCGCGACCACCAGAGCACGCTGTGTGCTGTAGACGGCGTGGTCGGCGGATCCCGTCAACAGCTCGACCGAGTCGCGCAGGCTCGCGGCGCGGTGGCCGGTGACCGTCACCGGTTTCGGGTGACTGCTCGCTGCCGCGTTCGACACGCTCCCCAGCGAGCTGAGCAGTACGGCGAACACCGCGACGGCGATCGCGGTGGTCGCCTTGGTGCGCGTTGCGGCCACGGTCATCGAGTCTCCTTCGACTGGCTCATCTCCTTCCCAACGTCCCGCGATGCTCCCGGGTTGACAGAGGCCGCTGACTTTGACGAACCCAACCTCCGGCTGGCGCCAAACCACCACGGCAGCCGCGGTGCACGCCGGGGCCGCCCGCGCACCTGACCAGCGGTGCCGCCAAATGTTCCGGGCCAGGTCGCGGGCGGGAGCGGTGTGAGCTTCAGCGGGCGGCCAGCGCGTCGGTTAGCAGACTGACTAAGGTCTCCAGCCGCACATCCACATCGGTGACCTCGACGTCCTCGGCGTCGAGGGCGCGGGCCGCCAGGCTCTGCTTGGTGCCGATCAGGTCCGCTACCCGCGCGTCGACGGTCTGCGCGGCGATGATCCGCCACGCCGTGACTGGCCGGTCCTGACCGATGCGGTGCACCCGGTCGATCGCCTGCGTCTGCTCCGCGGCGGTCCACGACAGCTCGCCGAGCACGACGTTCGACGCCACCTGCAGGTTGATGCCGACACCGGCCGCGGTCAGCGAACACACGATGACCTGCACGTCGTCGTCGTTGACGAACGCGTCGATGTTCTGCTGCCGCACCTTGGTGGTCTGGTTGCCGCGGATGGAGGCGAAGCCGATCCCCCGCTTCTCGAACAGCGCCTCGGCCGCATCCATGACGTCGATGTGCTTGGCGAAGAACACCACCTTGCCGGCGTTGCGGGACAGCTGCGCGGTGTAGTCGGCGGCAAGCTCGGCCTTCGCCTTGCCGATCCGGCGCATCATCGCGAAGACGTTCTCGCCGTCCTTGTCCTCGTCGGCGTTGCGCAGCTCCCGCGCGCACACCTGGCGCACGACTCCAAGGTCGACGCCCACCATCGCGTCGGCGTCCTTGCGCGCCGCGATCGCGCTGTCGTAGCGCTTGACCAGCCGCGCCACCAGCTTGCGCTCGGCGGCGCGCACCGACGTACCTGCCGCGCCCTCGAGCTCGACCGGCACGTCGGCGATCCGGCGGGCCGGGATATCCTTGGCGACGTCGACCTTGCGCCGGCGCACGACGCCCATCTCGACCACCGTGTCGCGCGCCGCCGGGTAGAAGTCCGGGTCGACCGGCGTCATGCCGTTGGCTTCGAGCGCCGCCAGCAGGTCCGGGCCGACCTGGCCGTCGCGGATCCAGCCGAGGAACTCCCAGATCGCCAGGAAGTCCTCGATGTCGTTGATCAACGGCGTACCGGTCAGCGCCATCAGCAGCGGCCGCGGCGCCCGCTGCTCCACCTTGCGCGCCAAGGCCAGCACGTTCTTCGAGCGCTGGGACGACTTGTTCTTGATGAAATGCGCCTCGTCGACGATCATCCCGCGGAACCCGAACCGGCTCAGCCATCCGACGTGGCGGCCGAGGATGTCGTAGTTGACGATCACGATGTCGCAAAACGCGTCCACCGTCTCGCCGTCGCCGTGCACGACCGTCGCGCCGTGCTGCGGCGTCCACATCGCCGCCTCCCGGGCCCAGCTGGTCTTCACGACGTTCGGTACGACGACCAGCAGCGGGTAGGCGTTGACGGCCTGGGCCGCGAGCAGGGCCTGTGCGGTCTTGCCGAGGCCGGGCTCGTCGGCGAGCAAGAAGGTCCGATGCCCTTCCCTGGCCTTCTCGATCACCTGCGCCTGGTGCGGCATCAGATCGACGCCCGGGCCGAGGTGCATGTGGCTCGGCGGCGGCAGGCTCATACACGACCGCGCGTCGGCGGGCGACTGCTCGAAGGATCGCAGCAGCGGCTCGATCAGCTCCCAGTCGATCAGCAACCTGGGCCTCGGCCGGGCGGTCGGCGCGGCGGAGAAATCCGGAGCGAGGAAGGGGTTGGCGAGGCTGCGCGCGATCGCCGACTGCGGCACGACCTGCCGCTCGCGGCCGGTGGCCGGCTCCGGCGGCGCCGCCGGCTCGGCGCCATCCGGCTCCACGGGGAGGCCGGCCTTGGCTCGCAGCTCTCGCATCGCGTCGCGCGCGCCGGGCAACAGCGGCACTCCGTCTTCCAGCAGCGCGAACAGTGACCGGTCACGGACGGCGACCCGGGCGAGGTTGGCGGCGAGGCCTTCGATCCGCTTCTGTTTCGCGGCCCGCTGTGCCGGGCTCATCGGTTCGGTCCTCGCTTCCGCCCGCTGCTCGCGCAGCAGCAGGGCGACGGCCTGGAACTCCGCGCGCATCGCCGGCGTCACCCGGCTGCGCCCGAGCTTGGCGAGCGCAATCGCCAGGACGGCGAGTGGCCCTTGCTCCTGCAGCGGGGCGGTCGAGTTTCGCCGTTGCGGCGTGCGGCGCCGCTCGTCAGTGCTCCGTTGCGCGGCGCGCGGCTGCGCTCTGCCGGTGCCCGCCCCGTCCTGCCGGGGCGGCACCGGGACACCGTCACGGGTACGACGGCGAGCTCGTGGAGGCACGCACTCTCCTCGGTCGGCCGCGCGCGGAACGCCACGGGCCGATTGATGACTATCGGCGGCTGCCCATCGGCCGGTGCAGCCACACACTTCGTCGAACCACCGGGCGCAAGCCTGCGCCGCAGCACCATCATTCTATGGGCCTCAGACTAGGCCGTGCACGTACGCCGCGCGCCGAAGGAGTAGACGTGAGCGAAGCCGAAGAGCCGGCCTGGCCGGCACCCGTGGCGTTTCCGCAGCACGGCACCGGCAAGGACGAACTGCTCGCCGCCCTCGTCGCGAATCGCCACGACGACGCGGACTGGCGCGCCGGCCGGCTGTTCAGCCTGATCTACCACCCCGATCACCCGGCGCTGGAAGATGCCCTCGCGGCGGTGTTCCGGGAGTACCTCGCCGAAAACGCGCTCAACCCGTTTCGCTTCCCCTCGCTCGCGCGGCTCGAGCGCGAGACCGCCGACATGGTGGCGGACCTGCTGCACGGCACGCCCGGCACCGGGGGTCTGACCGCCGGAGGCACCGAGTCGATCCTGGTGGCGGTCTACGTCGCCCGCGAGCTTGCCCGCGAGCGCGGCAACTTCCATCCGGTCATCGTCACCGGGATGACGGCGCATCCCGCGTTCGCGAAGGCCTGCCATCTGCTCGCGGTGGAGCAGGTGCGGGTGGCGGTCGGGCCCGACCACCGGATCGACCTGGACGCGCTGGCCGGGGCGGTTGACGACCGGACGGCGATGGTGGTCGCCTCCGCGCCCAACTACCCGTTCGGGGTCATCGACCCGGTCGAGCAGGTCGCCGCGCTGGCCGGCGAGCGCGGCGTGCTGTGCCACGTCGATGCCTGCCTCGGCGGGCTGCTGCTGCCGTTCTGGGAGCGGCTCGGAGAGCCGGTGCCGCCGTGGGATTTCCGGGTGCCTGGCGTCACCAGCATCAGCGCCGACATTCACAAGTACGGCTACTCCTACAAAGGCGCCTCGGTGCTACTGCATCGCGACCCGGCGAACTACGCCAAACAGTGGTGGTTCGACGACGGCGCGTGGGGCGGCGGCCTCTACGGCTCGCCGACACCGGCGGGCACCCGGCCGGCTCCGCCGATCGCCGGTGCCTGGGCCGCGCTCCGCTTCCTCGGCGCCGACGGCTACCTCGACCTGGCTCGCATCGTCAGAGATACTCGTGACCTCCTGCTGCGGGGCATCGAGCAGATCGACGGGCTGCACGTCACGCAGCAACCCGACCTCTCGATTTTCGAAGTAGGCAGCGACGAGCTCGACATCTCGGCCGTGGCCGACGCGCTGATCGAGGCGGGTTGGTACCCCGACCGGCAACCGGGAGGACTGCACTTCATGCTCTCGCCGTTCCACGCCAAGGTCGTCCCCGACCTGCTGGCCGCGCTCGCCGCCGCCGTCGCCGCGGTGCGCGGCGGGCGGACGAGTGACGGCGCGGCCGCGACGTACGGTTCGGCCGGTCCGTCGAAAGCGCAGCCGTGAGCACCCCGTGGCTGGGTGACGCCTGCTCCTTGGTCGACGCGTTCCGGGCGGGCGAGCTGACCCCCGCGGAGGCGGTCGAGGCCGTTATCGAGGCGGTCGAGTCCGACCCCTACAACGCGGTGTGTCACATCGACGCCGACGGCGCCCGGAAGGCCGCGGCCAGTGCCGACGTCAACAAACCGTTCGGCGGCGTGCCGTTTGCCGTGAAAGAGCTCGAGATGGTCGAAGGCTGGCCCTATGCCTACGGCACCAAGCTGCTCGAGGGCATGACCGGCAGCTACACGATGGTGCACGTCGAGCGGATCCGCGACATCGGCGGCGCGATCCCGGTGGTGCAGACGACGGCCAGCGAGATGGGACTGGTCGGCTACACCAGCACGATCGTGCACGGTACGACGACCAACCCGTGGGACACCGCTCGCACGCCCGGTGGGTCCTCGGGCGGTACGGCGGCGGCCGTCTCGGGCGGGCTCGTGCCGATCGGCACCGGCACCGACGGCGGCGGGTCGATTCGCATCCCAGCGGGCTACACCGGCCTGGTCGGGCTGAAGACGTCGTTCCGCCGGATCCCGTTCGCGCCGATGGCGCAGATGGAGCCGCTGACCTCCACCGTCGGGTGCCTGTCACGCTCGGTGCGTGACACCGCCCGATGGCTCGACGTCGCCAACGGGGCGCATCCGCGCGACCCGTTCTCGCTGCCGCGAGTGGACGGCTTCGAGGCCGGCCTCGGCAGCTATCCGCTCGCCGGGCTGCGGGCCGCGGTGCTTCCCGACTTCGGTGGCGCCGTCGTACACCCCGACATCACCGCGGTCGTCGAGGACGCAGCGGCCGAGCTGATCGCGGCCGCGGGCCTGAAGCGCGTCGACGTCGACTTCACGCTGCCCGACATGGGCGCCGCCTGGGTGGCGCCCGCGTTGCCGATCCTGTGGGCCGGTGCCGGCCCGTTCTGGCCGGATGTCCGGGAGATGGTGACGTCCGAGATCGCTGCGGCCCTCGACCTGGCGGCGAGCTACGACATCGCGATGGCCGCCGCGATCGACCCGGTGCGCAAGCAGCTCAACGAGGCCGTCGCCACGCTCTTCGAGCAGGCAGACATCGTGCTGTGCGCGACCTGCCCCGATAACGCGTTCTCCGCCGAAGGCCCGTCTCCGACGGCCGTCGGAGACGTCGAGGTTGACCCGTTCAACTCCGGGCGGTTGACGATGGCGATGAACATCACCGGCCTGCCGGCGATCAGCGTGCCGGCCGGTCTGTCGCCCCAGGGCCTGCCGGTCGGCATGCAGATCGTGGGCATGCGCCACACCGACGGACTGCTGCTCGACCTGGCTGCCCTGCTCGAGCGGGTTCGACCGTGGCCGCTCGTAGCGCCCGCCGCGCGCTGACCCGGACGCCGCGCCGCTAGCTCTCCGGGCGCCTGCGACGGGCTCGCAGCGAACGGCCAGCCCGCTCCCAGCCAACTCGCAGCGGCGCCTCAGGTCCCCCACAGCAACGACCCCGACCGTGGAGCGACCACCACGCCGCCCGACCCGATCCCAAGGGGAAGCCGATGCCGCTCGACGCAACGCCCACATTCAGCCGCCGCCGCCTGCTCGCGCTGGCAGGAGCGGGAGCTGCGGCGGCTGCCGCGCCGGCGCTGCCGCGTGCCCGCGCCGCCGCAACGACCTCCAGCGCAATCACCGCCGACGCGAGCTGTGAGGCCGACACCGCGGAGCAGGAACTCGGACCGTTCTACGTCGCCGACGGCGTGGTGCGCTCCGACGTCACCGCCGGCGAAGACGGCGTGCCGCTGACCTGGACGATCACGGTCACCGACAGCGACGGTTGCACGCCACTGGTGGGCGCAGCGGTCGACGTCTGGTCGGCCAACGCGCTCGGCGTCTACTCCGACGAGGCCTCGCAGGGTACGACGGGCGAAACCTTTCTTCGCGGCGTGCAGATCACCGACTCCGACGGCCGGGTGACGTTCCGCACGATCTTCCCGGGCTGGTACGCCGGCCGGACCAACCACATCCACCTACGCGTCTACACCGGTGGGACGGTGAGCGGCACGACGTACAGCTACACCGGTGCGACCCTCGTCTACACCGGCCAGATGTTCTTCGACGCGACGATCAACGACGCGATCGCAACGACCGCGCCGTACTCGTCGAACACCACCGCGCGCACGCTGAACGCAGCCGACCGCGTCTACACCCAGCAAGCCGGCAGCGCCCGCGTCATGACACTGACGGGCTCGGCCACCGACGGCTACACCGGAACGCCGCCGGTGCTGGTCGTCGACGGCTCCGGTTCGGGCACGACGTCTGGCACCTCGACCTCGCTGACGCTGAACGTGTCCGCGACCTCGGTTACCGCCGGCAGCAAGCTCACGCTCTCCGGTGTGCTGCGCGACTCATCCGGAGCCGGGATCGCCGACCAGGACGTGACCATCACCGCAACGCTCGGCAATGGCACGTCGTACGCGAAGGTCGTCGAGACCGACTCGACCGGCGCCTGGACGATGCACGGCGAGCCGCTCGCGACGGCGACGTACAAGGCCCGTTATGCCGGCTCCGACACTTATGCGGCCTCGAGTTCGACCGCGACCAAGGTGGCCGTGCACTATCGCGTCGCGATCACCGACGTGTCGGCGACCGCGCCGGCCGCCAAGGCGATCCGGCTGACCGGCAGGGTCACGCCCGCCCGCCGCGGTGTCACGGTCACCGTGCACCGCGTGGCCGCCAACGGCGCCCGGCGCAAGCTCGCGACCGCGACCACCCGCGCGAACGGCCGATGGTCTGCGCGGTGGCACATGGCGAAGGGAAAGCACACCGTCATCGCGACGGCCGGCCGAGACAAGTACGACGGCGCCGGCACCTCGCGCGCGATCACCATCCACCGCACGTGACCACGAGCTCTGCACAGCAGAGCGGTCGACTCACAGGTTTCGTCCAGGCAAGCCTCAGTCCCGGATCATCAGACCCTGGCCTACTGGCGTCATGACCGCAGTCGCAGACGTGCAGCCGCTCGCCGCCGTCCCGGTGCCGGCCCGTGCTGCCCGTGCGCACCCGCAGGCGATCCTGGCCGTGATCGCCCTCGGTGCGCTCGCCGCGGTCGGATGGTGGTGGCACGACACACCCTCGGCCAGCGGGCTCGGCGAATGGCTGACCAATGCGGGCCGGATCCTCGGGTTGCTCGCGGGCTACGCCATCGTGGTGCTGGTCGCGCTGATGGCGAGGATTCCACCGCTCGAGCTCGGCATCGGCGCGGACCGCCTCGCGCGGTGGCACTCGATGGGCGGCCGCTACACCGTCGGGCTGGTCGTCGGGCACGCGCTCTTCATCACCTGGGGCTATGCCGTCTCTGCGCACACCAACGTCGTTTCACAGACCAAGATGTTGCTGACCAGCTACCCCGACGTGCTGATGGCGACGGTCGCGGGACTGTTGCTCGTGGGCGTCGGGATCAGCTCGGCACGGGCAGCGCGCCGACGGCTGCGATACGAGACCTGGTACTACCTGCACTTCTATACCTATCTTGCCGTCGCGCTGGCGTTCAGCCACCAGTTCGCCGACGGCGCCGAGTTCATGACCCACCTCGGTGCACGGATCATCTGGGGCGGCATGTACGCCGCGGTCGCCGGCGCGATCCTTTGGTACCGCTTCCTCACTCCAGTGCGCCAGGCCTTCCGCCATCGGCTGCGGGTCGAGTCGGTCCACGACGAAGCGCCGGGGGTCGTCAGCGTCGTCATCTCCGGCCGATACCTGACCGAACTCGGCGCGCAGGCGGGTCAGTTCTTCCGCTGGCGCTTCCTGACCCGCGACCTGTGGTGGACTGCAGCGCCGTACTCGCTGTCCGCCGCGCCCCAGCCGAGCGGGATGCGGATCACGGTCAAATCGCTGGGCGACCACAGCGCCTCGCTCGCCCGCGTCCGCCCCGGAACCCGCGTGATCGCAGAAGGCCCGTACGGCGCGATGACTGCGGAGGCACGCCGCAAGCGCAAGGTGCTGCTGATGGCCGGCGGCGTCGGCATCACGCCGCTTCGCGCCCTGTTCCAGACGGTGCACGCCTCACCAGGCGACCTCACCCTCGTCTATCGCGCACGCAGCGAGCAGGACCTGGTCTTCCGCGAGGAACTTCAAGCGCTCGCGAAGCAGCGGTCCGCCAACCTGCACTTCGTGGTCGGGAGCCGGACGGAGCTGGGACGCGACCCGTTGTCCGCCGCGGCTTTGCGCGTGAACGTTCCCGATCTCCCCGCGCACGAGGTCTACCTCTGCGGGCCGCCCGGCATGACCGAAGCGGTTCGCCGCGCCCTGCGCGCAGCAGGCGTGCCGCAACGTCAGATCCACTCCGAGTCGTTCGAACTTTGACCGCAGCTCGACCGAGCTCCACCACTTCAAGGAGAACGCGCCATGCGTAGGGTCATCCTCGCGATTGTCAGCACCGCGGCGGCGCTGGTCCTGCTGCTGTCGTTCAAATCGCACAGCCCGGCCGGCGTCGCGTCGCCAGCGGCCGCGGTCAGCTCAACCGGGACGTCGACCAGCAACAGCTCGTCGGGCAGCGATGCAGGAACCGGCTCGTCGCCGACAACCACGGCGAAGAGGACCGCAAAGACGCACGTCAGCGCGACCAAGACCGTGACCGGCGATGCCGCCGACACCCAGTACGGCCCGGTGCAGGTGCAGATCACCGTGAAGGACGGGAAGGTCACCACTGCCAAGGCGACCGAATACCCGGCCCAGGATCCGCGGGACGCGCAGATCAACTACTACGCGATCCCAGTGCTCAACCAGGAAGCCGCCCAGGCGGGCAGTGCCAGCATCGACATGGTGTCGGGCGCCACCTACACCTCCGAGGGTTACATCCAGTCCCTCCAGAGCGCGCTCGACAAGGCCGGACTCTGACATGACGGCCATCGCGGCACCGGTACGCCGGACCATGCACGTCGAGCACTGCATGGGCACGGTGTTCACCATCGACGTCCGAGACCACGGCGACTGGTCGGAGCCGATCGCGCAGGCAATCGCGTTCTTGCACCACATCGATGGCGTGCTCAGCACCTTCCGCGCCGACAGTGACATCAGTCGAATCAATCGCGGCGAGCTGACCGTCGACCGGGCCGATCCGCTCGTCGCCGAGGTCCTCGACCGATCCGTCGAGATGCAGCGCGCCACAGACGGCTGGTTCAGTCCGCTCTGGGACGGCCGCCTCGACCCGACCGGGCTGGTGAAGGGCTGGGCCGTCGAGCAGGTCTGCCACATGCTGCGCCTACAGGGCAGCAGCAACCACGCCGTCAACGGCGGCGGCGACGTCCAACTCGCCGGTGAAGCGGGCGCCGGCCAACCCTGGCGGGTGGGCATCGCCGACCCGTTCCAGCCTGGACACACCATCGCAACCATCGCCGGGAGGGACTTCGCCGTCGCCACGTCCGGTACTGCTGAGCGCGGGCGCCACATCCGCAATCCGTTTACCGGCACAGTCGCAGACTCGCTCACCGCCGTCACCGTCGTCGGTCGCTCGCTGACCGCCGCGGATTGCTACGCGACCGCGGCGGTCGCGATGGGTGGCGCCGCAGCCGAATGGCTCGAGCGGCTGCCTGGCCACGAGGCACTCATCGTCGCGAACGACCGAACCCTGGCAGAGACGACCAACTTCGCTCGACTCTGGTGACCGGCTACTGGCCCCCAATCGGCGAGCAGACCAGCGAGAGCCCTGACTCGATTTCTGTAGTCGTGCTCACCGCTTTGCCGTAGCCGGCGTGAGTGCGCGCGCGGACGCTGTACTCGTGACAGTCGCTGACCTTGATGCCGCTGATCGTGCCGCTTCGCGCCGAACCGCTCACCGTCTTCGTGCGGTCGCAGTGGCCCACCTGGCACCTCGCCTCGAGGCGATAGCCCACGATCGACGAGCCGCCGGTGCGCTTCGGCGGGCGCCACGTCAGGACCGCCGTGTGGGTCCCCGCGGCACGCACGCTGAAATGGCGTGGCGCCGAAGGGAGCGCCTTCGACGAGGTCGCGTGACGGGCTATTGGCCCATGAACGCCCGGACTCGCGCCGGCCGAAGTCTCCAGCGCGCCAATGGTCAGTAGCGCCGCGACTCCGAGAGTCACGCCTCGAATGTTGCGTCTCACAGATCCCCCCTCAGCCACAACTGAACTTGCCCTGCAAAGTGCCCTTGCCGACGAGCTTGGTGTGGTCCTGGCTCGCGCCCGGTGCCGGCGGCTTACCCTTGATCCATCCCACTTCCGCCGAGAATGTCCCGGACTTTCGATCGGGCGAAAGCGTTATCGCGGCGACATCCTCGAAGTAGTCCGCACCGTTCGGTAGCTTTTCGGCGGTCGAGTTACGCAGTTGGGGCCGCACGAATGCAGAGCCCTTGGTGTTCGGGTTGTCGGTGAAGCGGGTGCCGTGCTTCGTCAGGTCGTTGACGCCGATCTCCAACACCCACTGCTTGCCGGCGATGCTGACCGCAGCGTTGAGCATGAAATCCTTCTCATGGCCTGTCGTCTTCGTCTTGCCGTTGACGGTCTCCTCGACTGGGATCGTCGACACCGCACACGACGCGTGAAACCCGGAAGACGCCGGCAGCAGGACAATGCTTCCGTTCCCCTGAGCACCCGCCGACGTGCCGGTCAGGGTGACTCCGTGGTTGCTGGTTCCGCCAGAATGGCCTCCACTCGAGGCATTCGATCCGCCCGAGCCACCTGAGGAGCCGGTGCTGCTCGAGCCGCCGGAACTCCCGGAGCCGCAGCCGGAAAGCGTCAGAGCCATAACCCCTGCAAGAACCGTCGAGGTGAAACCAATCCGCGGCAACAGTCGCGTAGCCAATTCAAGCCCCCCAGAATTTGTGCCGAAGCGCGTCATCCTGGCGCGAATGATGAACCTTTGTCGAGCCAGGGTCTGTCGGCGGGCTGACATTCCGGATGGCGGCTTGTAAACATACCGACGTGCGATGGTCGATCCTGGAGGGACTCACGTCAGCGCAGCAGGCCGAGCTGTTGCGCCTCGCGCGGCGCCGCAGTTTCAAGCGCAGCGAGGTGATCTTCCACGAGGGCGACCCTGCCGACGCAGTTCATCTCATCGAGTCAGGCCACGTCTCGGTACGTGTCGGTACGCCATATGGCGAGACCGCGACGCTGCGGCTGCTGGGGCCCGGTGACCTGTTCGGCGAGTTGGCCGTGATCTCGCCCGGGCCCCGCAACGCGACGATCACCGCGATCGAGGGTTGCGAGACGCTGGTGTTACATCGCGACCAGATCGACCAGCTCCGGCGCGAGAATCCCGCCGTCGAGCGGGCGCTGCTCGAGTCGGTCATCCAGGAGGTACGCCGACTGTCGAGCCAGATCGTCGAGGCGATGTACTTCCCGGCGGCGACCCGCCTCGCGCGGCGCCTCGTCGAGCTTGCCGATGCCTGGCCGGTCGACCCCCACGGTCACACGACCGTCCCGCTGACCCAGGGTGACCTCGCCGGCCTCTGCGGCACAACTCGACCGACGGTGAATCAGCTGCTCGGCAGACTCGTGGAGCAGGGCCTGGTTGAGTTGCGCCGTGGAAAGGTGATCATCTGCGACGTCGCTGGATTGATCGAACGCGCCGATCTCTAACTGTGCCCCACTCCCATCGAGCGGCGTCAGAGCACGGCGTCGGCGCCCGGCAGCGGTTCATCGGCGACATCGGCGAGGATGGCGTCGACGCGGTGCTTGCCGAGCAAACGCCGCAACTCGGTCAGCAACGGGTCGATCTCATCGGCAACACCGACCGGAAGCACGAAGCTCTTCCGATGCGCCTGCACCAGCCCGATCAGGTGCGCCGCCTCCACGGAGTCTGAATCCGCCAGGTGAATCGCTCGTTCGACCATGCAGCCGAGCACGTCGGGCAGCCGCTGCACCTCGGTGCCCGCAAGATGCCGCCACGCGCTCTCGAGCAGCTCCGGGTCCGCCGTACCGATGAGCCGTCGTACGCGCGCCAGCCGCCACTCCGCCGCGCCGAGGCGCAGCGGATCCGCTGCCGAGACCACGGCGCCGATTGCCTGCTCGAGTTCGGTGGCCGCGCGGGGCAGCGCCCCGTCGGCGAAGCAACAATCTGCCAGCATGGTGTATGAGCCTGACCGGTACGCGGGAACGCCGAGCTGATCGGCCAGCTCGCATGCCCAGGTCGCAGTCTCAACCGCCTCCGCGAGCCTGCCTGCCCCCAGCTGAACGTACGCAAGCGACCTGACGACGGTCGCCCGCTCCAGTTCGGTCAACCCGTTGCCCCTCACGAGCGCCCACACTGGCTCGATCTGTTGCATGGCCTCCGCGATGCGACCTTGACTGACAAGTAGTACCCCGAGCTCCGCGCACGACTGCGCGATATCCGCCGGGTACGACTCCGTACCTAGCGCGTCGCGAGTCGCGATCGCCGCTTGTATGGCGCGCTCCGGGTCGACATAGCCGAGGGTCGTCGCGAGCGCGTAGTTCCACAGTTGGTCAAGGTTCCAGCGCGCCGGCCAGTTGCCGGTGGATGGCACGGCCTCGACCGCCTGCGACGCGATGTCGAGCGCAGCCATCAGATCGCGCCAGCCGACGGCGAACCGGAACACTGAGATGGCCGCCACCGCGGCCAGGCTGGCCGCACCGGCGGACCGCGCGTCCTCGAGCGATGCAGCCATCTCGGCCCTGCCTAGCTCTGTGCGGGCCGAAAGCTCGTGGACCCAGGCAAGGTGATAATGCGCGAACGCGCTGGCGCGGGTGGCACCCTTGGCCTGCGCGATGACGCGCTCGGCAATGCCTGCGGCCTCGTCGAAGCTACCCATCTGAACGAGCTCGGCGACGAAGGTCCCGTCGACGAAACCCGCTTCGGCGTTAACCGAACCGTGGTCCTGGACGAACCGCAACGCGGCACGCAGGTTGTGCAGCTCGCGGATCACGGTGCGCTCCTGGACGTAGCCGTGCTCAGGAGTTTCATCCAGGACAGGCGCCTGCAACGCCTCGTAGAAGCGGGCGTGGCGCCACCCCGTTGCGTCAGCCTCACCGGCAAACTGCAGCTGCTCGGCGGCGTACTCGCGGACCGGCACGAGCAAGCTGTAACGCGTCTCGGGGCTCTCGTCGTCCGGCTCGTGCACCCGCACGAGGCTCTTGTCGGTGAGACTCGCGATGCCGTCGAGCAGGTCGAGGTCGGCCCCGACGGCGGGACCGCAGATCGCCTCGATGGCCTCCAATGTTGCGGTCCCGGGAAACACCGACATGGCAGCGAGCAGTCGCTGCTCGGCCTCGGAGAGCAACTCGTAGGACCAAACAATGGTCGCTCGAATCGTCTGATGCCGCTCCGGCCGGTCGCGCCCACCTCCGGTCAGCACCATCAGTGCAGTGTCCAAGCGCGCGAGCAGCGCGTCAGGGGTCAGCACCTTCACTCGCGCGGCGGCCAACTCGATGGACAGCGGGTGACCGCCCAACCGCTCGCAGATCGCCGCCACCGCTGGCGCCGTCGCGTTCGTGACCGCAAAGTCGTGCTTCGACGCCACGGCGCGGTCGATGAACAGACGCACCGCAGCATAGGAGCCGAGCACGTCGGGGTCGCCGGCGCCGACCGCGAGCGGCTGCAGCGCATACTCGCGCTCACCACGGATCCGCAGCGGCTCCCGAGAGGTCGCGAGCACGTGCACCTGCGGCGCGGCCGCGAGCAGGTCCGCAATGAACCTAGTGGCAGCCAAGATCTGTTCGAGGTTGTCCAGCACCAACAGCACGCGCTGGTCGACGAGTGCTCGCAGCACCGCAGGACCCGGGCCATCTCCACTCTCGCTGACCCCCAGCGCCTCCGCGATCGCGGGCGCCAACCGGTCCGGATCAGTCTCGGCAGACAGATCCACGAACCACACGCCATCGCCGTCGCCGTCGGCGAGCTCGGCCGCCACCTGTAACGCCAAGCGGGTCTTGCCCATCCCGCCGAAACCGGTGACCGTGACCAGCCGATGCTGTTCAACAAGCGTGCGGACTGCGGCAACGTCGTCATCGCGGCCGACGAAGCTCGACAGCTGCACGGGAAGGTTGTGCTTCGCACGGTCGAGTGAAAGCAGAGCCGGAAAGCTCGTCGGACGGTTGATGTGATTGAGCTGAAACACTCGCTCCGGCCGCGAGAGATCCTTCATCCGGTGCTCGCCGAGATCGGCGAGCGACAGGCCGTCGGGGACACCGAGACTGGTCACCATCTGCGCCGTCGCCGACGCGACCAGAACCTGACCGGGATGGGCAATGCCTCGTAGCCGCGCGCACCGATTGACCACATCGCCGTAGTAGTCACCAGCACGGAGGTCTGCTTCTCCGGTTGCGATCGCCATCCGCACACGGATCGGCTCCGCCGTTGCCCATTCCTGGCCGTGCAATGCCAAGGACAGCGCGGCAGCGGCCGACAACGCATCGCGTGGTGAGTTGAACACCGCAAACCGCGAGTCGCCCTCACCCCGCGGCCGGACCAGTCGCCCGCCCCCAGCACCGATGGTGGACTCGACCAATGCGTCGTGCGCGGCCATTGCCGCGCCCATGGCCTGCGGCTCGTCCTCCCACAACCGCGTCGAGCCGGCAACATCGGTGAACAGGAAGGTGACTGCACCGGTGGGCAGGTCGCCGTCCACCACAGCACGCCCCCCTCCGATCGCGCCGCGACCCAGGTTAGGCGTGCTTGCACATCCGGTCTGCAGCGGATGGCTTTCGCACGCCCGACCCGGCAGCGCACCCTCGCCGCCACCGGGCCCTGGACACTAGGGCACCTTGACCGTGCGGGAGGTGCCGGCGAGGTCGAGCGGGTGCGCAGCGACGGTAGCGACGACCCGGTGTTCCTTCGCGTGCAGTCGCCACCGTGCCGTCCAGGCACCGGTGCTACTCGTCGTGCCGGTCGCCAGCTTGTGCCGCGCGCCGCCGGACGTCACCCGCCAGACGGTTACCGCCACGTGCGAGTCAGCCGGCGTGAGCGTTCCGCGGGCGACCATCCGCTTCGAGCCCGGCTTGACCCGAGCGACCTTCGTCAGCGTCAGGTCGTAGTGCACGGTGACGCGGAGGAAGCCAGAGGTCGCAGCAGCGGCACCGGCTGATCCGGCGAAACTCACCCGGTATGTCGCGGTTCGCTGCGGGCGCAGTCGCAGCGACCAGGTGCCGTCGGAGGCCGTGGTCGTGGTCGACGTTGCGGTGACGCCGCCGCTGGTTGCGGTCAGGGTCAAGGCCCGGCCGGCCAATCCCTGACCGGCATTGAGCAGCCGCCCCGCCAAGGTCAGCGAATGGCCGGCGGTGACGTCGTTCGTCGTGGCGTTGAGGCTCAAGGAGCTGGCGCCGTTGCCCTCTCCCTCGGCATAGATCAGCTCGACGATCGCCGGCCACAACGCCGCCCCCAGGCCGCCCACGGTGTCGTAGCCCGCCTGGGCGGTCACCGAGGGATCTGTGGCGGCATCGAACGAGCTGCCGTTGCTGCCCGACGTGATGTCGCGGAACGCACCGTCGTCCGCGGCATACGCCAAGTACAGGAAGTCGTGGATGTCCCCGACGCCCGTGGCCGCGCCGTATGCGGCAAGCGCGTTGGTGAACACCGCCGCCGACAGCGGGGCCGCCAGGCTGGTGCCTCCGATGACGATGGTGTGTCCGAACTGTGGTACGTCGGTCGGGTCGCTGGTGTAGACGGTGAAGCCGGTGTCGGGATCGCCGTCGGCCGCGATGTCGGGGACCAACCGGTGCTGGGGAGCAGCGAACGGCGCATCCCTGATGGCCGACGCCTGGTACGACGGCGCGGCGAAGACGGCGGACGCGCCGCCGCCGCTCCCGCCGTTGTTACGGCAGTCGGCCGAATTGCCGCAGCTCCAGGCGGTCTCCGACCAGTTGCTGCCGTCGTTTGCCGCGGAGCCGCCGTGCGCGCTCAGCGCGGTTGCGCCAACTCCGACCACCTCCGGCGATGACGCCGGATAGTCCACCGCAGACCTCGCGGACTGGCAGTCGTCGTAGATCCCGTCGTCCCCAGACGAGGCGAAGATGGTCACCCCAGCCGCCACCAGCGACTGCATGATCGGCTCGAGGGTCCGCGTGATCTGGTTCTGGCCGGTGTCGGCCTCGCACTCTCCCCACGAGACCGACAGCGCCGCGATCGACGGGTCCCCGCCGTGATAGGCCCCGGCGTTCTGCAGCGTGTCGTCCAGCACCTGGGTGAAGGCGTCGGCATAGCCGACCGTCGTGTTCGGGGCGAAGTAGGCGCGCTGGTGGGCGTAGGGATCCGTCGACAGGATCGCCTCCTGGTCCAGGTCGACCTCGACGTCGGAGTCGTCGCCGGAGTCCGGGCCCGGAACGGTTGCTTGGTCGACCGGCACCTGGGTCAGGTCGGTAGCGGGATCGAAGGTCGAGTCGCCAGCCGAGGCGGCGTACGTTGCCAGGTCCGACGAATTCCAGCCGGCGAGCTGGATGGTCGCGATCGTGAGGTTGCCGGCAATGTCCTGACCGTCGTACGGCGAGGTGCCGGCCGCGGTGAGCGACGGAGTCGTGTAAGCGTTGCGGAAGTCTGCGCCGGCGAGCGCGCTGTGGTGGAACACGGCCGGACCGGTGGTGGTCGGGTAGACGCCGGACGCCACGTGCTGCAGGGCAGCGGGCAGGGTCGGCAGCGGGCCGGTAGCCGCGCGCCGCTGCGCCGGTGTGGGCCGAGCCGGCAGGCTAGGCCGGCGACCGAACCGCTGCCGCACCGTCGCCGCCGGCGCCGTGGCGCTGACCGTCCACGACGACTCGCCGGTCACGGTCAGGCCTTCCGCGGTCAGCGCGGCGACGGCCGCCTGATGCGCCGCCGGCGTGGGCAGCAGCCGGTCCACCGCCGCAACTCGTTGGGCGTGGCTGAGGTCATGGCGCTGGGCGAGCCTGGCAAGTGCCGCTGGCCGTGGCGCCTTCAGCACCACGGTGACCGCAGAGCCACGGCCGCCGGCGGCGGGCGACGCCGGTCCGGCTGCGGCGGCCACCGACGCGGAGATGTTCAGCGAGGTCACGAGGCCGAGGACAGCAGCGAACGACACGTGACGGCGCGGGATCAAGATTCGAAGCCTAGGCATCTTGCATCGTGTCGGCAGCCGAACGCACCGACTTCACCCGATTGCCGGAAGCGTTCTATCGCAATCGCGACATTCCGCGTTCGCTGCGGACGACAGGGTCGGCGCCGCGGGGAGGCGGAGGACGAAGCGGGCGCCGCCCAGCGCGGAGTCCTCGACCCTGACGGCGCCGCCGTGAGCAAGCGCGGTCGCCCGGACGATCGCCAGGCCGAGACCGGCGCCGCCGTCGTCGCGCGCCCGCGCATCGTCGAGCCGGACGAACCGTTCGAAGATCCGCGCGCGATCCACAACCGGTACGCCGGAGCCGTCGTCGTCCACTCGCACCTCGATGGTCAGCGGATCCGGACGCTCGATGGTGACGACGACCTGCTCGCTCGCGTGCCGGTTGGCGTTCGCGACCAGGTTGTCGATCGCGCGCGCCAGCGCCTGCCGGTCGCCGAGCACCAGTTGCGGCTCGGCGCTCACCACGCCGGCCAGCTCCGCGACGTCGACCGGTGACTGCGCAAGCCCCGGAGTTGACTCCATCCGGGCGAGGATCAGCAGATCGGCGACGAGGCCGGCGAGCCGCTCGCTGTCTTGCACCGCGCCGGCCAGCAGCTCCGAGCGAGTCGACGCGTCGGGCTGGTCCAGCGCAACTTCGAGCTGCGTATGCAGCGCCGCGAGCGGACTGCGCAGCTCGTGCGCGACGTCGGCGACGAACTGCCGCTCCCGGGTCGCGGCGGCGCCGAGCCGGTCGAGCATGGCGTTCAAGGTCTCGGCAAGCGCGTGAATCTCGTCGCGGCCGTGCGGCAACGGCAACCGGATCCCGCCGGCCGGGTCGGTCACCGCTTCCGCTCCTTGGCGCAGGTTCGACACCGCCCCGAGCGCCCGTCCGAGCAGCAGCCACAACGTGGCACCGATCAAGGCGAGCAACACCGGAGCGGCGATCGCGACGTACCGGCCGAGGCTGTGCAGCGTCGCCTGCTCGTCGCGCAAGGACGCCGTGATCACGACGTACTCGGTCGAGGTTCCGGTTCGTACGGCGCGCACGAACACCCGGTTGAGCCCCGTCGACGCGGTCTCGCCGACGTCCCGGCTGGCCGGTCCCGAGCGGGCGAGGGCAGCGGCGACGCGCGCCGGCACGAGCGGCAACGTGTGCGACGTGCCCGGAGACACCGCGAGGATCTCGCCTGCCGGCGTCAGCACCTGCGCGCTCTGCCCGGCCTGCACGGGCAGGGTCGGCGGAAGCGCGCCGGCAGCCGCCAGCGCCGCGATGTTGTCGGCTACCGGCTTGCTCGTCGAGTCGATCGCGTGCAGCCGGCTGCTGGCGAAACCGTGCAACAGCAGCAAGCTGCCGGCCGCGAGGAACACCGCGAGCGTGGTGGTCGCGGTCAGCGTGAGCCGGGCGCGCAGCCCGATCCGGCTCCAGAGGGTCATCAGTCGGCGCGCTCGGGAGCGCGGTAGCCCGCGCCTCGGACCGTCTCGATCACGTCGCGGCCGAGCTTGCGGCGCAAATATCCGACGTAGACCTCGACGACGTTCAAGCCACGACTGGCGTCATGCGACTCCCACACGTGCTCGTAGAGCTCGGCCTTTGACACGACCCGTCCGGCGTGGCGGGTCAGGTAGGACAGCAGCGCGAACTCCCGCGCGGTGATCTCCACCTCCTGCCCGTCGCGCAGCACCCGCCGGCTGCCGGGGTCGACCTCCACCGACCCGCTGCGCATCACCGTCGGCCGGGCCGCTGCGCTGCGGCGCAGCAGCGCTCGGATCCGCGCGACCAGGACGACGAGCGAGAACGGCTTGGTGAGGTAGTCGTCGGCGCCTTCGTCGAGCGCATCGGCCTCGTCGTATTCGCCGTCCTTCGCCGTCAGCATCAGCACCGGCGTCCAGACCTCGGCGGCGCGCAGCCGCCGCACCACCTGATAGCCCGACAACACGGGCAACATCAGGTCGAGGATGATCGCGTCGTATCCGCCGAGCAGCGCGGCGTCCAACGCCGCCGCGCCGTCGTGCGCGACGTCGACGACGTAACCCTCGTGGGTGAGGCCGTGCTGCAGCGCGCGAGCGAGGCGGTGCTCGTCGTCAACTACCAGCAGGCGCATGCATCCAGTGTCCGGCGGGTTTCGTGGATCGCGCCAGCGCGTAAGGCCGGCGGCTCTCAGCGTCCTCTCAGCCGTGGCGGGCGCTTCTCAGCGTGCTCTCAGCGGCGGCTTGCCATGCTCGCGGCATGCAATTGACACCACTCGTCCGACGTCGGGCGCGCTACCTGGTCCCTGTCGGTGCTGCCGCGATCGCCGCCGCGGTCGTCATCGCCCCGCAGGCGGCCTCGGGTGGCGCGCAGCACCCGAACCTCCCAGCCCAGACCGCCGCGCAGCTGCTCGCTTCGCTGCAGCACGCACAACTGCCGAAGTTCAGCGGCACCACCGTGGAGACCGCCCGGCTCGGCTTGCCGAGCATCGGCGACAACGAGCTGCCGGCCGGGATTTCGCCGAGCGGGCAGTCGCAGCTGATGCAGATTGTCACGCTGCTCACGGGCTCGCACACGACGCAGATCGCGTACGGCGGTCCGGACAAGCAGCGGGTCGCGATCTTCCTGTCCGACCTCTCCGAGACCGACGTCGTGCACAAC